>JBIOTT010000224.1:0-7046 GCA_044866195.1 Gemmatimonadales bacterium | reverse complement strand
CCCCCCCCCCCCCCCCCCCCCCCCCCCCCCCCCCCCGCCCCTCTGTTCCCGTCTGCTCCCGTCTGCTCCCGCCTGCTCCCGTCAGCCCTGATCTACCACCCGAACCCCCGCCGGCACCTCGAACGTGAAGGTCTTGGGGCCCACCGGCTGATTCACCCGCAGGTTGTGCAGCGTGAGGGTGCGGCGCTGGCCGGATACCTCCTCGATCTCCATCCGCCGGGGAAGGCCGTCCGATCGATCGAGCCAGACCGTGGCGCGGCTGAACGGCATGTCTGGGACGGTGGGGATCATCTGCACCACGTCCATGGCCCGGTTATCGAGACGATCGGCCCGCAGATAGCTCGAGTTGTAGCGCTCGGCGGGACGATCCAGCAGCCAGGCGAGCAGATTGTAGCCGTAGACCGGCCCGCCGCTGGGCACCGGAATCCGCAGGACCTGGCCGGGCGTGGTACTGGGGGTGTAGACCCAGACCCACCGGCCGTCGATCACGATCGCTTCGCCGGGCGGGTCGCTGAAGCGCATCGACAGCCGCGCTTCCCCTGATTGTATCAGG
The DNA here is from genome assembly GCA_044866195.1 of Gemmatimonadales bacterium. Classification (GTDB taxonomy): domain Bacteria; phylum Gemmatimonadota; class Gemmatimonadetes; order Gemmatimonadales; family GWC2-71-9; genus DASQPE01. The sequence continues at coordinate 6,493 of JBIOTT010000224.1, read as the reverse complement.
ACGCCCTTGCTCTCTGCGTTGCCGATCATCTGATTCTCGATGACCTGATCGAAGTCCGCCCGCAGGGCGGACAGCGAGCGGTACGCCAGGGCCGCGCGGCTTACGATCGATTTGGCATCTTGCTGGGCGGACAGCCGGACAGGCGGACAGGCGGACAGCAAGAAGCAACTCAGCGCCAGGCGCACCAGCAGAACCTGCGCGGCGCGCGCTTCTGTCCGCCCGCCCGCCCGTCCGCCTGTCCGCCCCCGCGCCCGTCCGCCCGTCCGCCCGTCCGTCCTCATGCCCGCATTCCCGCCGGCTCGGCGACCCGCCGGCCAATGGCCTCGGCGATGAGCCGGACCTCCCGCATCAGCTGGCTGAACTGGACCGGATAGAGGCTCTGCGCTCCATCCGAGAGGGCCTGCTCCGGGTTCGGATGCACCTCAACGAGGAGTCCGTCCGCCCCGGCCGCGACGGCCGCCCGGGCCATCGGGATCACCATGGCGCGGTGCCCGGTGCCGTGACTCGGATCGGCCACGATCGGCAGGTGGGAGAGGCCATGGACCACGGCCACGGCTGCGAGGTCGAAAAGGTTGCGGGTCGCCGAGTCGAACGTGCGCACGCCGCGCTCGCAGAGAATGACGTCCGGGTTGCCTTCCGCGAGAATGTACTCGGCGGAGAGCAGCAGTTCCTGGATGGTTGCCGCGAGCCCCCGCTTGAGCAGAACCGGTTTGCGACAGCGGCCCGCGCGTTTGAGCAGGGAATAGTTCTGCATGTTGCGGGCGCCGATCTGCACCAGGTCCGCGACCTCGGCCACGGCATCCAGCCCCTCCGGGTCCATCGCTTCGGTGACGACGAGGAGTCCGGTCTCTTCCCGCGCGCGGGCGAGCAACTCCAGGCCCTTCCGCCCCAGGCCCTGGAATGAATAGGGCGAGCTCCGCGGCTTGAAGGCGCCGCCGCGAAGCATGGTTGCCCCGGCCTCCCGTACGGCGTGCGCGGCCTCGAGAATCTGGGTTCCGCTCTCGACCGAGCAGGGCCCGGCCATCACGACGACCTCGTCCCCGCCGATGGTCAGACCGCCGGGGAAGTGCACGATGGTGGGCTGGGCGCGCCACTCGCGGGATACCTGCTTGTAGGGCTTGGTGACGGGAATGCACTCTTGTACCCCGGAGAGGCCGGCCAGCCGAGATGGATCGACCCGGCCGTCATTGCCGACCAGCCCCACGGTGGTCCGCTGCCGGCCGGGCATGACGCGGGCTTCGTAGCCCATCTGCTCGATGGCCGCCGCGACCTGCTGGATCTCCTCTTCGGTGGCGCCGTGCCGCATTACGACGAGCATTGGGGCTCCTGGGCGAAACTGAAAGCTATCAGCTATCCGCTATCCGCCGCCCTCCGCTACGGGCCAGGAGCTCTGGACGGATAGCGGCGGATCGCGGCTAGCGGATGGCGGCGAGCGGCTCCGCCGCGCCCGCCGTCTCCCCCAGCCGCACGCCCACAATGGTCGAGACGCCGGGCTCCTGCATGGTGACGCCGTAGACCGCGTCGGCGGCATGCATGGTCCGCGGGTTGTGGGTGATGACGATGAACTGGGTCTGGTGCTTGAACTCGTCGAGCAGCCGCGTGAACCGCCCCACGTTGGCGTCGTCCAATGGAGCGTCGACCTCGTCCATCAGACAGAAGGGGCTGGGCTTGGTGAGATAGAGGCCGAACAGAAGGGAAGTCGCGACCAGGGTCCGCTCTCCCATCGAGAGCAGGCGGACATGCTGAATTCGCTTGCCCCGAGGGGCGGCGAGGATCTCGATCTCGCTGTCGAGCGGCTCCTCCAGATTGGCCAGCCGCAGATCGCATTCCCCGCCGCCGAACAACGTCTGGAAGACGGTGTGGAAGTTGGCCTTCACCGCTTCGAACGTTTCCAGGAACATGGCCCGGGCGGTGCCGTCGATCTCCCGGATGGCCTGCATCAAGGACTGCCGGGCGCTCACCAGATCGTTGCGCTGGGCGGATAGGAACTCGAACCGCTTGAGCTCGTCGGCGTGCTCTTCCATGGCCAGCGGGTTGACCGGCCCGATAGCCTCCAGCGCGCCGACGATCCGGGTCGCCTCCGCTTCCAGCGTCTCGAGATCGAGATCCAGCAGGGGAGCTCCCTCCAGCAGTTGCTCGATGGGCTTCCGCCACTCGGCCTCTATGCGCTCCACGATGCTGCGCCGGAGCCCGGTGGTCTCGGTGAGCTCGAGCTGAAGCCGGTGGCTCTCTTCGGCGTGTGACTCGAGCCGTGCGCGGCGGCTGGTCACTTCGCGCTCGGCGGTCTCCAGCGCGCGGTCGGCGGCGTCGAGCGCCGCGCCGGCGTCGGCATCCGCCGCCTCCAGCTCGAGCAGCGCAACCCGCCGCTCGGCCCGGGCTTCCTGCCACTGGGACTGCTGGGCGGACAGCGTGGTGCTGTCCTGGTCGAGCCGGGCCAGCTCGCGGGTAAGCGCTGCGACGCTCGCCTCGGCCTCGGCCTGAGTAGCCTGAGCCCGCTCGAGCCGCTCCGATGCCGCACGGAGCCCCGCCGCCACGTGGGCCTCCTGGACCTGCCACTGGGCCCGTTTCTCCCGCGCCCCTTCCTGCACGGTCTCGAGCTCGGCCAGCGCAGCGCGGGCGGCGCCCAGCTCTTCGTCCCGTCGCGCCCTGGCAACGTCACCCTCGACCAACGCGCCGTCGACCTCGACCAGTCGCTGCTCTGCCCGCCCGAGCCGCTCGATGAGGCTCGTCACCTCGGCCTCGGCGGCAGCCAGCTCGCGTCCGAGATTGTTGACGAAGCGCACGGCGTCGTCCTGAGCCGCCAACGCCCCGCGTTCGGCGTCGCGGGCCCGCTCCACCTCGGCGCTCGCCGCGGTCAGCGCTTGCTCCAGGTTGGCCAGTCGGGTGAGCGCGGCACCCAGATCGGCCTCGGCGGCGCCCAGCGCGATGCTCGCGAGCTCGGCCTCGTGAGCGAGGCTCTCGAGCTCGGCTCGCCGCCGCAGCGGCCCCGAAGGCGCCGCCACGCCGCCGAGGAAGATGGCCCCGTTGGCCCGGCGCAGGACGTAACCCGCATCGTCGAGCACCTGCGAGCCAGCCAGTGCCGCCCGAACCCAGGCGCCGGCGGGGCCCTCGGCCTCGAGCCGTCCGTCGATCGGCGGTGCATCCGCCGGCAATACCGGTCCCGGCTGGGCCGGCAGCAGCACCAGCGCGCCGGGTTGCTGCTCGGCGTGCCAGGCGCGGATCGCGTCCACCGCATCGGCGTCGCGCACCAGGACGGCGTGAGTCCACTCGCCCAGGAGTCGCTCGGCCAGCTCGGCGTGCTCCCGCCGGGTGCGGACGAAATCGCTCAGCGGCCCCAGGACGGCGCCTCCGAACCGGTCCCGGGCGGCCAGCAGAGCGGCCGCCCCGGGCGCCAGCCCGACTCGCTCGCGTTCCAGCTCCTGGAGTGCTTCCCGGCGAGCGGTCGTCTGGGCGAGCGATTCCTCCGCCTGGCGTCGCTGGGAGCGCAGCAGCGCCTCCCGTTCGCGGGCTTCTGCCACCAGATGACGCGCGTGCTCCGTCTCACCCGCTGCCCGTTTGCTCTCGTGGGTCCGGAAGGCAGCCTGCTCGATCGCGTGATCGCGCCGCCGCTCGGCGACCTGGAGCTCGGCCCGCAGGCCTTCCCGGTGCGCGGTTGCCTGCGCCGCGCGGTCGCGCAGGGAGGCGAGCTCCCCTTCGAGCGCGGTACGCTCGCCTTCGAGCGAGCGGAGCGCCTGGGCCCGGGACTGGAGGTCTTCCTCCCGCTGCCGCACGACGGCGCGTTGCTGCACCAGACGCTCGCGTGCGCTTTCCTCGTCGGCTGCCCGGCTCGCCACCTCGGCTTCGATTCTCCGGTGCTCCGCTTCGGCCGCCGCGCGGTCGCCGGCGGCGGCTTCCCGCTCCCCGCCGGCCAGGGACGCCCGAAGCTCCATCTGGCTCCGCTCTTCCTGTGCCATGAGCCGCCGCGCGGTGGCGGTGCCCAGTCGTTCGCCCGTCAGGGCCAGGTCGCCCTCCAGTTTCTCCAGCTCGACCCGGACTGCGCCCAGCCGCCGGGTGATCTCGGTGCGCTGCACCTCCGCCGCCGTTCGTCCCCGCGCCGCTTCCTCTCGGCGTGCCTCGGCCCGCGCGACTGCTGCGCGTTCATCGGGCAACAGCCGGCCCAGCTCGGCAAAGCGGGCCTCGAGGCCAGTCGTTCGTTCGGCTAGCCGATCGAGGTGCCGGCGGGCCAGCGTAAGCTGCACCGCAAACTTCTCCTCGGTGAGCTTTGCCGAGCGCTCGGCCTTGCCCTTCTGGCGGGCCAGGCTCCGGATCTGCGACTGCACCTCGGCCAGCAGGTCCTCGACCCGCTGGAGGTCGGCCGCGGTCTCCTCCAGCCGTCGCTCCGTGGAATGCTTGCGGTCGCGGTACAGGCCGATGCCAGCGGCCTCCTCGAACAGCGAGCGTCGCTCGTCCGCCCGGTCGGACAGCAGCAGCTTGATCATCTCCGCCTCGATCACCACGCCGGCATCGCTGCCCAGCCCGGTGCCTCGGAGCAGATCCTGGATGTCGCGGAGCCGGACGACGGTGCCGTTGAGGAGGTAGTCGCTCTGGCCCGAGCGCGAGAGCCGCCGCGCGATCACTACTTCCTGATAGGCGATCGGCAGGTCGCCATCGGTGTTGTCGAGGTAGAGCGCGACCTCCGTCACGTTCACCGGCCGGCGGTTGGCCGAGCCCTGGAAAATCACATCCTCCATCTTCCCGCCGCGCAGCAGCCGGGCAGACTGTTCACCCAGCACCCACCGAACCGCATCCGAGACGTTCGACTTGCCGCAGCCGTTGGGGCCGACGATGGACGTGACGCCTTCTTCGAAGTTGAGCGTCACGGTGTCGGCGAACGACTTGAAGCCGGAGAGCTCGAGCTTGGTGAGCTTCATGCAGGGCATCCTGTGATCGGGGTGCGCGCAGGCCTCATTGCGGGGCCTGGTCCTGCGGCGTAATGACGAAGGAGGGCATGCCGAGGCTCTTCCCGGTCGCCTCGGCCTGGTCGCGGCTCGCATACGGTCCCAAGACCACCCGGTACGCATCCTCGCCGCTCTTGGGCGGGAGCACCGAGGCCGGGAGACCCGCCGCCTTGAGCTTACCGGCCAGCTCGTTGGCCCACGACGGATTGCGCGAGCTGCTCACCTGGAGGAAGATCCCCGGCACCCCGGCGCCGGAGTCGCTCGCTTCGGCGCTCGTATCCGCGCTCTCGGCGGCGAGCTGCTGTTGCTCCTCGGCCGGCAGCCACGACAGCGGAAGCCAGAGGTCGTCCGCACCTCCGGCCACGGCGCCGGTCGTGGTGAGCCGCTTGCTTCCCAGATCCAGCGCTCGCACGTCGGCGCCGGCACGCACCAGCAGGGTGCGGGTTCCGGCCACCGCCGGCAGATCGGCGCTCCAGCGCGTGGTGACGGTGCCCGCCACCCGGCCGGTCGTCGCGTCGACGACCCAGACGGAGTCGCCCTTTTCCGGCCGAGCCAGCAGCCAGCTCCCCAGAAAATCGCTGCGCAGCTCGCGGGCGGGAGCGGGGAGGCGGATGGTTCCGATGACTGTGTTGCTGACTCGATCGAGCACCCGGATGTCGCCTTCGCCGCGTGCGACGTAGAGCCGGTGCCCCGAGGGAGAGAACGCCACGGCCCGGGCCCGGCCCGAGACCTCGATTGCGCGCACCGGGTCCTTCGCCAGCGGCTCGTAGAGAATCACTGCGGTGTCCGCGGCGACTGCAACCAGGTCGCCCAGGTAGGTCGCCGCCGCGCTGCCGGAGGGAAGCGCGGTGCGGCCCTGCGCCTGGTCGGGGGTCAGCTCCATGGCCTGCCCGCGCTCGGTGGCTGGCAGCGCCACCAGGGCACCGTTCATGGTGCCGTAGAGTCCGCGGGTGGAGCCGGCCAGTTTGGTGCGAAACCGCACCGGGCTTCGGCGCACGATCTGGGTGACGGTTGCTCCGGTGTCGACGGCGTACACCGCGCCGTCGGGACCCACCGTCGCCTCCCGGACCTGGCCCAGCACGGCTCGTCCCCGGCGGGATTCGAGATCGAGCCCGACCAGGTTGTTCTTGGCATCAAGCGCGTAGACGATCCCCTGCTCGAGGTCGGTCCCTACCACCCGCTTCACGGGTGGAAGCTTGTCCGCTTCCTTCCAGCTGGACTCGTCGAGACCGGGAATGCGGTAGAGCCGGGCCTGGCCGCCGGCTTGTGGCAGACGCAGCACGCTGGCGGGCGCTATCGTCCGGGGCTCCTCGGGAAGCCGAGACACGGGACGGTCGGCGCCGCCGCCGCAGGCGGCGAGCAGGAGCACAACACCGGCGATCGATCGGGGGAGCACGAGAGGGAAGATAGTCGAGGGGCGGGAGCGGGCGGGAGCGGGCGGGAGCAGACGGGAGGTGACCTTCCGCTCCCGCCTGCTCCCGTCTGCTCACGCCTGCTCCCGTCTAGAAAGTCGGCCCGAGACTCAACGTCCAGAGGCTCTTGATCGGACGGTTGAG
>JBIOTT010000223.1:0-3643 GCA_044866195.1 Gemmatimonadales bacterium | reverse complement strand
CCCCGCCAGGCACCGGTGCCCGGCGGCTCTCCCTCGCCGCGATCACTCTCGGACTCGGCTTTCTCATTGGCGTGGGCGTGGTCTTCGCCTGGCGCCGCACGCAGCCGGGCGCGAGCGAGAGGGCCGGGCCAAAGGTGCTGGCCGTCCTCCCATTCGAGAACCTGGGCGACTCGGCGACCGAGTACTTCGCCGATGGTGTCACCGACGAGGTGCGAACCAAACTCGCCAGGATCGGTGGCCTCCACGTGATCGCCCGCGGCAGTTCGATCGAGTACCGGCGCACGACCAAGCGGCCGCAAGAGATCGCCCGCGAGCTTGGGGCCGACTATCTGCTCACCGCCACGGTGCGCTGGGAAAGGCCGCCCGGCGGCGTGAGCCGGGTGCGGGTCTCACCCGAGCTGGTGGCGATAAGTCCCGGTCACGCCCCGAGTGCCCGCTGGGGCGAACAGTTCGACGCGGCGCTCACCGACGTGTTCCAGGTGCAGGCCGACATCGCGGGCAAAGTGGCGAGCGCCCTCAACGTAGCCCTGGCCGAAAGCGCCCGGCGCGATCTCGCGGCCAAGCCGACCGCGAACCTGGCCGCCTACGATGCGTTCCTGAAGGGCGAGGCTGCGTCGCAGGCCATGGGGGTCGGCGATCCACCGAGCCTCCGGCGGGCCATCGGGTTCTACGAACAGGCGGTGGCCCTCGACTCGGCCTTCGTCCCGGCCTGGGCCCAGCTCGCCCGGGCGCACGCGGGCATGTACTACAGCGGCATTCCGACGCCTGGCGAGGCCGCGCAGGCACGCCACGCGGCGGAGCGGGCGCAGGCGCTCGCGCCGCACCGGCCCGAGGGCCAGCTCGCGCTGGGCGACTACTATCAACGGGTCCAGCTCGACAACCGCCGGGCGCTGGCGGCGTATGAGGCGGGGCTACGTCGCGCGCCCAACGACGCCGAGCTGCTGGTGGCTGCGGCTCAAGCGGAACAGGCCCTGGGCCGCTGGGAGACCTCGCTTGAGCCTCTCACCCGGGCTGCCGCGCTCGATCCGCGCTCGGCCAATGCCGCGCGGCGCATCTGGCTCGCGCTCCTCTACCTGCGCCGCTACGGCCCGGCCGACTCGGCGGCGGACCGGGCGCTCGCCCTCGCCCCGACCAATCTGCGGATCATCGAGCAGAAGGTGCTGGTGGCGCTCGCCAGGGGTGATCTCCGGGGAGCGCAGGGGATCGTGCGAGCGGCGGCCGCTCGAGTGGAACCCGCGGCGCTGCTCGCCTTCCTGGCGAACTACCAGGACCTCTACTGGGTTCTCGATGACGCGCAGCAGCGGCAGCTTCTCGCGCTCCCGCCCAGCGCCTTCGACAATGACCGCGGGACTTGGGCCATCGTGCGCGCCCAGACCTACCACCTGCGCGGGAATCCGGCACAGGCCCAGGTCTTCGCCGACTCGGCCCAGCTTGCCATCGGGGAGCAGCTCCAAGCCACGCCCCAGGATGGCCAGCGCCACGTCTTCCGGGGGCTCGCGCTCGCCTACCTGGGACAGAAGGATGAGGCGATCCGGGAAGGGCAGCGCGCCGTGGCGCTCTGGCCGATCAGCCGGGACGCGTATGTGGGCCCCTACATCGAGCACCAGCTCGCGCGCATCTACCTGCTCGCGGGCGAGCCCGAGAAGGCATTGGACCGGCTCGAGCCGCTGCTGGAGATGCCGTTCTACCTCTCGCCCGGCTGGCTACGAATCGACCCCACGTTCGCGCCGCTCAAGGGCAACCCGCGCTTCGAGCAGCTCCTGGCGGCGAAGCAGCACCTGACAATGGGCGCTGGGCGCGCGCCGCGCGCTCACGAGCGGGAGTAAGGGTTCTCGACCGGGATTCCGCGATTCCCGAAGTGGTCCACGTTCCGAGTGACCACCGTGAGCCCGTGAACCTCGGCGGTGGCCAGCAGGAGCCCGTCCACGACATGCAACGGCCGGCCGGACCGGTGGGCCGCCGCATCGAGCCGTCCCCAGGCCAGAGCCACCTCCGGGGTAATGGCCAGCACGCGCCCCTCGAATTGTGCCGGCAAGTCGGCCCGCAACCAGGCGCGAAGTCGCTCTTTACGCCTGCCCTCGGCCAGCAGCTCGGTGCCCTTCCGAATCTCCCCCAGCGTGAGCACGCTGATCGCCAGATCCAGGACCGACTGACTCGCCAGCCACCCGATCGCACCGGCGTTCGCCATCGACGCCGGTTTGGCGGCGTCCGACAGGACCATGGTATCGAGCAGGTATTTCAGAGCTCGATGCCTCGCGACACATCACGGGACCGCTCGAGCTCGAGCTCACCGGCAGCGAGCGCCTCGGCCAAGGGCGAGTTGCGCATGAACTCGACCAGGTTGCGCCTGCGCTCGGCCAGCTTGCGAAACTGTCTGAAGGAGAGCACGACCACCGCCTCCTCTCCCCGCCGGGTTACGAGCTGCGGGCCCTCGTCCAGTGCGGCCTGCACCACGCGGCTGAACTGGTTCTTGGCGTCCTCGAGCTTCCATCGGGTCATGGGGGCCTCCGGCGATCTGGCTAGGCTGGATAGGGCAATCTAGCCAGACTAGCCAGAAGCGCAACGGGTCGGCGGAGGCCCCGCCCGCCCGATCGAGCCTTCCTGCACGCAGGCCTTGCGACGCGCCGCTGTGCGGTGGCTCACCTCCGCTATTGGTCTGGTCGCGTGGTCTGGTCGCCTCCGCTCCAGCACCGTATTCTAGGAGCCAAGGAGGGCCCTACCATGATCCGTATGAGCCGCTCAGGCCAGACCCTGGTGGTCGCGGCCGTGATCGTTTCCAGCGCGTGTCAAGACCAATCTCCCACCGGCCCCACTTCACCTTCGACCGAGCCCGACGTTCGTCAAGTATCCCAGGCTTCCCCACTCGATCCGATCGCACTGGGGCGAACTGTGCCCGGGTTCGGCGGGTTCTACTTCGACGCAGCCGGAACGCCTACGGTCTACCTCCGCGACACCGGTCGCCGTGCCGCCGTACAAGCTGCCTTAGCGCCCTTTTTCCGGGCCGAGGGACTCGACCCGTCTCAGCTCCGGGTGCTCCGGGGCGAGTTCGAGTACACGCAGCTCGATGACTGGTTCGGGAAGGTCTCGCCGGCCGCCCTGGCCGTCCCCGGGGCGGTGTTCGCCGACGTGGATGAAGCGACCAACCGGCTGCGGATCGGCGTGGAGCACGCCGCGGCAGAGACGGGGGTGCGGCGCGCCATCGCGGCGCTCGGCCTTCCCACCGGGGCCGTGATCATCGAGCAGACCGAGCCGATCCGCTACGCGGCAACCCTGCGCGACAAGGTCCGCCCGGTGCTGGCCGGTCTCCAGATCAACTTCACCCAGTACATCTGCACCCTGGGCTTCAACGCCACCAAGAGCGGGCAGAATTCCTTTGTCACGGCCTCACACTGCACGTCCAAACGCGGAGGGGTCGAGAGCACCAAGTATTACCAGCCGGGCGCGAGCACGTCCGGCAGCTTCATCGGCACCGAGGTCGCCGATCCGGTGTTCTTCACCGGTGGCCGCTGCCCGCTCGGACGGAAGTGCCGTTACAGCGACGCGGCGCGCGCCGCGTATGCCTCCGGCGTCAGCTTCACCCGCGGAAGAATCGAAAAGACTTCGGGGGTCAACACCAGCTCCCTCACCATCAGCGGCTACCTCT
>JBIOTT010000222.1:0-21684 GCA_044866195.1 Gemmatimonadales bacterium | reverse complement strand
GCCGCAGCAAGCTGTACAAGGCGGCCAAGGAGACCGTCGAGCGCGGCATGCGCTACGCCTACCGGGATCGCCGGAAGAAAAAGGCGGAGTTCCGGGCGCTGTGGATCACGCGCATCAACGCCGCGGCGCGGCTCAATGGCCTGAGCTACAGCCGGCTGATGGCCGGTCTCAGGAAGGCCGGCGTCGAGGTCAACCGAAAGCTGCTGGCCGACCTCGCCGTGCGGGACGCCGACGCGTTTTCGCGGATCGCGGAGGTCGCAAAGGGGCAGTCGTAAGGGACCTGGTCCCGCGACCGTTCCCCGACGCGAGCCTCCGCCTGTGGGGCCGCCCGCCCGGCGCGGACGGCCCCACGATCGCATGGGGGTCTTCTTCTACCACTGGGTCCGGACCCTGAATGGCTGAGCCCACCGGATATTCCGAGCTCGACGCGCTGACCGCGCGGGTGGAGCGCATTCCGACCCTCGATGCGGCCCGGCTCGAGGCGGAGCACATCGCGCTGCTCGGCCGCAAGCAGGGGGCGATCACCGAGCTGCTCAAGCGGCTGCCCCAGCTGCCGCTGGAGCAGCGGAAGGACTTCGGCGCCAAGGTCAACCAGCTCAAGCTCCGGGCCGAGACGCTTATCGCCGAACAGCGCGCCGAGCTCGAGGCCGAGCGCAAGCGTCGGCCTGACGCGGTGGACCTTACCATGCCCGGACGCCGCCGCTGGATCGGAGCGGAGCACCCTGTCACGCGGGTGATCGACGACCTGCTGGGCATCTTCCGCGAGCTCGGCTTTGCGATTGCCGTGGGCCCCGAGGTCGAGACCGAGTGGCTCAATTTCGGCGCGCTCAATTTCCCGGCCGACCATCCCGCATTGGACCTGCACGACACCATCTATCTCGACGCGCCCCCGATCGACGAGCCGCCGCGGGGCGGGCGCCTGCTGCTCCGCACTCACACCTCGCCGGTGCAGATCCGGGTGATGCTCGCGTCGGCGGCGCCGATCCGCGTAGTGATCCCGGGCTGGTGCTATCGCAACGATCCCTTCGACGCCTCCCATGCGCCGGCCTTCTACCAGATCGAGGGGCTCGCGGTGGACGAGGGGATCTCGCTGGTCGATCTCAAGGCTACACTCACCCAGTTCGCCCGCCGCTTCTTCGGGCCGACGACCAAAATGCGCTTCCGGCCGTCGTTCTTCCCCTTCACCGAGCCGTCGGCGGAAATGGACGTCGAGTGCCAGCTCTGTCACGGCAGCGGCTGTCCTGCTTGCAAGGGGACGGGGTGGATGGAGATCCTGGGCTCCGGGATGGTCCACCCCAACGTGATCGCGAACGGCGGCCTCGATCCCGAGCGCTACACTGGCTTCGCCTGGGGCATGGGGCCGCACCGGATCGCGCTGCTGCGCTATGGGGTGCCGGACATCCGCCTCTTCTACGAGGGGGACATGCGGTTTCTCGAGCAGTTCGTGCCGGAAGGCGGACAGGCGGACAGGCGGACAGGCGGACAGGGCGCTCCATGAACGTATCACGCCGCTGGTTAGAGGATTTTCTGCGCCGTCCGCTCGATGCGAAGGAGCTGGTCGCCAAGTTCGCAATGCTCGGCGCGACGGTCGACGCGGTTGAGCCGGTGCATTCCGGGCTGGGTGACATCCGGGTGGCACTGGTCGAGTCGGTAGCTGCCCACCCGAACGCCGACCGGCTCCGGGTCTGCGAGGTGAACGACGGCTCGGCTGTCCGGAAGCACGTCGTCTGTGGCGCGCCGAACGTCGCGGCTGGACGCAAGTATCCCTTCGCAGCGGTGGGCGCCACCGTGCCGCACGGTAAGGGCGGCGCGCCGATGAAGCTCGAGCGTGCCAAGATCCGGGGCGAGGTCTCCGAGGGCATGCTCTGCTCCGCCCGCGAGCTCGGCCTGGGCCAGGATCACGACGGCATCCTCGAGCTCGATACCGACGCTCCGCCGGGGACGCCGCTGCTCGAGGTGCTGCCGCTGGCGGATGAGCGTCTGGTCGTCGACGTCACCCCGAACCGGCCCGATCTCCTGGGCCACAAGGGGTTCGCCCGCGAGCTCGGGGCGGCGTACAACCTGCCGTTCCGTCTCCCGCCGATTCCGGGCGCCGGAACGCTCGACGTGCCCCCGCCGCGCCGGGAAGCCGCGGCCGGGACCGTGGGCGGCGTGCGGATCGTGCTCGAGGATCTCGTCGGTTGCCGCCGGTTTCACGCTGCGCTCATCCGGGGGGTGCGAGTCGGGCCTTCGCCGGCCTGGCTGGCGCGCCGGCTCGAGGCCGTCGGCGTTCGTTCCATCAGCAACGTGGTAGATGCGACTAACTACGTCATGCTCGAGCTCAACCAGCCCATGCACGGGTTCGACGCGGCTCGGCTCCAGGGAGCTACCATCGTGGTGCGGCGCGCGGGAGCAGGGGAGACGAGCCTCGTGACGCTGGATGGGATCACCCGGGCGCTGGACCGGGAGGCGACGCTCATCGCGGATGCCGGGGGGCCCATCGGCCTCGCGGGCATCATGGGCGGCGCCAGCACCGAGGTCGGGCCGGAGACCACGGATGTCCTGCTCGAGGCCGCCTGGTGGGAGCCGGCCGGAATCCGGCGCACCCGCCGACGCCTCGGTATGAGCACCGATGCGAGCTACCGCTTCGAGCGCGGGATCGATCTCTGGAGCGGTGCCGACGCCATGCGCCGATGCATCGAGCTGGTGCTTGCCACGGCCGGCGGGACTCTGGCAGAGGCGCCGCTCGACCTCTGGCCCGAGCCGACCCATCCACCCCGCATCTTTCTCCGCCCAAGCCGAGTCAGCCTGGTGCTCGGGGTCGAGCTGCCATGGCACGAGATCGAGCGGTGCCTGGTGGCCATCGGGGCGACCGTGGTCTCCAAGCCGGACGCCGGGCGCATGGCGGTGGACGTGCCCGGCTGGCGGCCCGACCTCAGGCAGGAGATCGACCTCATCGAGGAGGTCGCCCGGGTGCATGGGTACGACAACGTCCCGATCGAGCTTCGGCCTGCGCGCGTGGGATCGCTCCCGGACGCACCGATCGAACTGGTGGCGACCGCGGTCCGGCGGGGCCTCGCAGCTCTAGGGCTTTTCGAAGCCCAGACGCTGCCGATGACCGCGGCCGGAGCCGCCGATGCCGTACGGCTGCTCAATCCACCCTCGGCGACCGAGCCCTACCTGCGCCGCGAGCTGCTGCCCGGTCTTCTGCGGCAGCTCCAGGCCAACTGGGACCGGCACGTGCGGGACGTTCGGCTCTTCGAAATCGGGACGGTGTTTCAGGCTCGGCCCGGCGCCCGCCCGCTGGAAGCGCTGCGGGTGGCTGGGGTCGTAACCGGTGGACGGGAGCCGGCCCACTGGAGCGGCACCGGACGGGACGATTTCGACCGCTGGGACCTGGCCGGCCTCTTCCAGGCCGCCATCGCTCTGGCAAATCCGGGTGCGTCCGTGCAAGTTGAAGGCAACGCGTGGGTTGCAGTGGCGGCGGACGGGCGCAAGGTAGGCCGCGCCGCTCCGCTCGAGGCCGACGCTCCCGCCTGGGCGGGGCCGGTGCTGGGGTTCGAGGTCGAGCTCGCTGCGGCGCCGCGGCAGCCAACCCGTTATCGCCCGCTGCCCACCACTCAGTCGTCCGAGCGGGACTTGGCGTTGGTCCTTCCCGAGGGCGTCGCTGCGGACCGGGTTCGCCAGATTCTCGAGCAGGCGGCAGGCCCGCTGCTGGCGGGCCTCACCGTGATGGACGAATACCGCGGGGCGGGACTGGTTTCCGGTGTCCGCAGCGTCATGTTTCGGCTCACTTTCCGGGCCCCCGATCGCACCCTGCACGATGCCGAGGTGGACGAGGCGGAGCAGCGGATACTGGCGGCGCTCGAACGCGAGCTAGGCGTGCGCCGGCGTGAGGCGGGGACCCCAGGCGCCCCAGGGGGAGTAACGTGACCTACAGCTACGATCGTCCGGATCTGAGAGCAGTGGCCGAGCTGGAAGAGCTGTTCCAGCACCTCGGTGCGGAAGTCGCTGCCTGGCGCCGGCGATCGCTCAAAGCCGAGGGCGAGTTGCAGGCGATCCGGGCCAAGGGCGGGGTGTACGAGGGACCCGAGCTCTCCGGCGCCCGCCAGCGAGTCCTCGAGCTGGAGACGGAGAATCAGGCGCTCCGCGAGCGGATCGACGCCGCGAAGGAACGGGTTCGCTCGCTGGCGGCCCGGTTGGCGTTTCTCGAGCAGGGAGGCACCCCGTCGTGACGGCGCCCAAGAACGCGGTCCGCGTGATCATCGGCGGCGAGGAATACACCGTAAAATCGGAGCTGCCACCCGAGTATACCCGCGAGGTGGCGGCCTACCTCGATGCCGCGCTCAAGCGGGTGCGGGATTCGCTTCCCGGAGTCGAGACTCACAAGGCGGCAATTCTGGCTGCCCTCTCCATCACCGACGAGCTGTTCCAGGCCCGCCGCGGCGATCGCGAGATCGCCACCCGCATTTCCGCTCTGGCAGATGATCTCGCCCGGCTGCTGCCCCCGGCGAAGCGGGGAAGCCGCGCCGGTGGCACCGTGTCGGTCCCCGAATGAACGCCTTGAGCGATGCGCTGGCGCGGGCCGACCGGTCCGTTCTCGTCCTTCTCGGGATCGTCGCCGGTCTCGTCATTGCGTTGCTGGTGGACCTGATCCGCGGCCGGATCCAGCGCCGGCACGGGCGCGGCATCCTGGCTGAAGCGCGCACCGAGGCGGCCCGGCTCAAGAGCGAAGGGGCGCGCGAGGCCGAGGCCGCCCGCAACGCGGGGGTCGTGGCGGGCAAGATGGAGGCGCTCAAGCTGCGGGAGGAGCTCGATCGCGAGATCCAGCGCCGCCGCGAGGAGTGGGAGCGGGCCGAGCGGCGGGTGGAAGACCGCAGCCGGTCGCTCGAGCGAAAGCTGGAAGAAGTGGCGGGCCAGGAACGCCAGTTCCGGTTCCAGGAGCAGGCTCTGGCCCAGCGGGAGCTCGATTTGCGGGCGCGCGAGGCGGAAATCGACAAGCTGGTCCAGGAGCAGCGCAGCCGGCTCGAGCGGGTCGCGGGGCTCACCGCAGACGACGCACGGCGCGAGATTCTCCAGCGGGTCGAGGACGAGGCCCGCACCCAGGCCGGCGCGCTCACCCGCGACATCAAGGAGCAGGCCCGGCGCACGGCTGAGCGCGACGCCAAGCGGATCATTGCCATGGCGACCCAGCGGCTCGCGGCGGAGCACACCGCCGAGACCACGGTCGCCGCGGTCGCCCTCCCGAGTGACGAGATGAAGGGCCGTATCATCGGCCGCGAGGGGCGCAACATTCGCGCCTTCGAAAGCGCCACCGGGGTCGACGTCATCATCGACGACACCCCGGACACGGTGATCGTCTCCTGCTTCGATCCGGTCCGCCGGGAAGTTGCACGGCGGGCGCTCGAGGCGCTCATCGCCGACGGCCGGATACATCCGGGGCGCATCGAGGAGATCGTGGCCAAGTGCCAGCGTGAGCTCGAGGCGCAGCTGGTCGAGCTGGGCGAGCAGGCAGCCTACGATACCGGCATTCACGGTCTTCACCCCGAGCTCATCAAGCTGGTCGGACGCATGCGCTATCGAACCTCGTACGGCCAGAACATCCTCGACCACTCGAAGGAAGTCTCCTGGCTGGCCGGGATGATGGCGGCGGAGCTGCATCTCGACGTGGCGCTGGCCAAGCGGGGCGGGCTGCTGCACGACATCGGCAAGGTCCTTACCCACGACACGGAGGGAACCCACGTCGAGCTCGGCGTCGAAATCGCGCGCAAGTACGGCGAGACCGCGGCAGTGATCAACTGCATTCAAGCGCATCATGACGACGTCCCGCACGAGACCGCAGAATCGGTGCTGGTCCAGGCGGCCGATTCGATCAGCGGATCCCGGCCGGGCGCCCGGCGGGAAGCCTTCGAGAGCTACGTGAAGCGGCTGACTCGGCTGGAGGAGATCGCCAACGGCTTTGCCGGGGTCGAGAAGAGCAACGTGATCCAGGCCGGACGGGAGATCCGGGTGGTGGTAACGCCGGAGCGGATCGACGATGTCGCAGCGGCCCAGCTGTCCGACTCGATTGCGCGGCGGATCGAGGGCGAGCTGCAGTACCCGGGGCAGATCAAGGTCGTGGTCATTCGGGAGACCCGTGCGGTGGACTTCGCCCGATGACTGCGCGGGTGCTCGATGGGGTGCCCATCGCTGACGCGATTCGGGCTGAAGTGGCCGGGCGGGTGGCGGAGCATCGGAAGAAGGGCAGGCAGCCTGGGCTCGCGGTGGTGATCGTGGGCGAGAACCCGGCCAGCATGGTGTACGTGCGCTCCAAGGGAAAGGCCTGCGAGGAAGCCGGCATGCATTCCGAGACGATCCGGCTTCCGGCGGACACGCCGGAGGCGGAGCTGCTCGGCGTCGTCGACCGGCTCAACACCGATCCCAGGATCCACGGTTTCCTGGTCCAGCTGCCGCTGCCCAAGCACATCGACGCCGAGCGGGTGCTCAACCGGATCAACCCGCTCAAGGACGTTGACGGGTTTCACCCAACCAACGTGGGCAAGGTATCGATCGGCGATCCGACCGGCCTCAAACCCGCCACTCCATACGGCGTGCAGGAAATGCTGCTGCGCTCGGGGTTCGACCCCAAGGGCGCACACGCGGTGATCGTGGGGCGCTCCAACATCGTGGGCAAGCCGATGGCGAGCCTGCTGATTCAACCCGGCCGGGGCGGCGACGCGACGGTGACCGTCTGCCATTCGAAGTCCCGCGACCTCCCTGCTGTGTGCCGCATGGCCGATATCCTGGTGGTCGCCATCGGAAAACCCGAGTTCGTCACCGCCGACATGGTGCGGCCTGGGGCGGTGGTGATCGACGTCGGGATCAACCGGGTGGACGACCCCAGCCAGCCCAAGGGCTATCGCATCGTGGGCGACGTCGCCTATAGCCCAGTTTCCGAGGTCGCCTCTGCGATCACGCCGGTGCCGGGCGGCGTCGGCCGCATGACCATTGCCATGCTGCTCCGGAACACACTGCAAGCCTTCGAGCAGGCGACATGACCCTGCCGCTGCCCCTGTCCTCGGCGCTCACCGCCGACCAAGTCTTCTCGGTTCGCGATCTGACGGCCACGGTGAAGCGCGTCATCGAGGGCAGCCTCGGCCCGGTCTGGGTTCGTGGCGAAGTGCTCCAATGCCGCGCACCGGCGAGCGGGCACTGGTACTTCGTGCTGCGCGACTCCGCCGCGCAGGTGCGCTGCTGCATGTGGCGGACCTACGCCGAGCGCGCTGGGCGGCCCCCCGCCGACGGCACCGAAGTATTCGCCCTTGGCCGCCCCGCGATGTACGAGTCGAAGGGCGAGTTCCAGTTCCTGGTTACGCGGGTTCTACCGACCGCGGCGATTGGCGACCAGCAACGCGCGCTCGAGCGCGTGAAGGCTGCCCTCGATCGGGACGGCCTCTTCGACCTGGCCCGGAAGCGTGCGCTGCCGCGCTACCCCGCCCGGCTGGCGGTGGTCACCAGCATGGACGGCGCCGCGCTGGGCGACATCGTCACGGTGGCGCGGAGCCGCTGGCCCGCCGTCGAGCTCTACGTGGTGGCCTCGCGGGTCCAGGGCGACGGCGCGGCGGCCGAGCTGGTCGCGGCGCTCAAGCGAGTCAATCGGCTCGACGTGCAACTCTGCATCGTGGGGCGGGGCGGCGGCGGCCGCGAGGATCTGGCCGCCTTCAACGACGAGGGCGTGTGTCGCGCCCTGGCCGCCGTGCGGGTCCCCACCGTCTCGGCGGTGGGGCACGAGACCGATGTCACCCTCGCCGATCTCGTAGCCGACGTGCGAGCGCCCACGCCGTCCGCGGCGGCTGAGGCTGCCTTGCCGGATGTGCGTGCCGTGCGGCGGTTGGTAGGCGATCTCGGCGCCCGGCTTGCCGGGGGGCTGAGCCGGCGTACTCGTCTCGGGGGCGAGCGGCTCGAGCGTACCGGCGACCGGCTCGAGGCCGCTATCGAGGTCGCCCTCACCCACCGGCGGCAGGTCGCCGACCGGCTCGCCGCCCAGCTCGACGCCCTGAGTCCGCTCCGAGTGCTCGAGCGGGGCTACGCCGTGCCCCGAGATGACACCGGCCGCGTCCTGCGCCGCCGAGCGGATTTTCCGCCGGCGCTCCCTTTCACGCTGCGCGTGGCCGACGGCGACGTAGCCGCGCGCGTAAAATAGTGCTGTGAGCCGTCCGCCCGTCCGCCCGTCCGCCGGTCCGCCTGACAGTCCGCCCTCGCTGGCCGACGAGCTCGCTCGCCTGGAAGAGATCGTGCGCCGGCTCGAGGCCGCCGATCTCGACCTCGACGGCGCCCTCGCGTTGTTCGAGGAGGGCGTCGGGTGCCTTCGTGCGGCCCGCGAACGCCTGGCCGCGGCAGAAGTGCGGGTGCGCACCGTGCTGGAAGAGGCGAACGGGGCGTTGCGGCTCGGGGAGCGGGATGGCTGAGGCGGGCCAGTCGTCCGCTGCCGAGCTGCTGACCGAGGCCCGAGACGCGACCGACGCGTTGCTGGAAGGCTGGGCCCGGCGGCTCGAGACCACCGTACCGGCACCGGAAGGCGCGGCTCTGGGCTACGCGCTTCGCAGCCCGGGTAAGCGGGTTCGCGCAGCCCTGGTGCTGGCCGCATACCGTTCCGCCGGCGGCCGGGCCCCCGCCATCGCCGGGGTGGCCGCCGCGGTCGAGACCGTGCACGCGTATTCCCTGGTGCATGACGATCTCCCCTGCATGGACGACGACGATCTCCGCCGAGGGCGGGCCACCACCCACCGGGAGTTCGGCGTCGCTGCAGCAACCCGGGCGGGGTACCTCCTGGTGCCGGTCGCCGCACAGGTCCTCGCGGAAGCGGCGGATGGACTGAAACTGGACGCGATCGGGCTGGGCCGCATGGCTGCGGCCTTGTTCGAAGCCGGCGGCATCGAAGGCATGGTCGGCGGCCAGTGGCTCGATCTCGAGGCCGAAGGCCGGTTGCTGGACCTGCCGGAGCTGATGACGGTCCACCGGGGCAAGACCGGCGCGCTGATCCGCGCCGCGTGTACGCTGGGCGGCCTGGCCGCGGCGGCGGGTCCGGCGACCATCACCGCGCTTGCCCGCTACGGCGAGGAGATCGGCCTCGCCTTCCAGATCGCCGACGACGTGCTCGACGCCACTGCTACCAGCGTGCAGCTGGGCAAGACCGCGGGGCGCGACGCGGTGCTCGCCAAATCGACCTACGTGCGCGTGCTCGGCATCGAAGGGGCGCGAACGGAGGCGAACCGGCTCGCAGACAGGGCGGTGGCACACCTCGACGCCGCAGGTGTGCCCTCCGGCTCGTTGGGCGCTTTGGCCGAGTATATTGTCACGAGGAGTCACTGATACTGTCGCTATCCGCTATCCGCTATCCGCTCGCTGGCCACGCGGGCAGCGAGAGCGGATAGCAGCGGATGGCGGATAGCCGATAGCGTGAGGGCCTTCATGTCCTTGCTGGATTCAATTCACTCCCCCGGGGCCCTCAAGCGCCTGCGCCGGGACCAGCTCCCGGTGCTCGCCCGCGAGATTCGCGAACGCATGATCGAGTGCTGCTCGGTCACCGGAGGCCACATCGGGGCGAGCCTCGGCGTCGTGGAGCTCGCTATCGCCCTGCTCTACGAGTTCGATTCTCCCAGCGACAAGATCGTGTGGGATGTCGGCCATCAGGCCTATCCCTGGAAGCTGCTCACCGGGCGAAACGGCGTCTTTCCCACGCTCCGCCAGCCTGGCGGGATCTCGGGATTCCTCAAGCGAAGCGAGAGCGAGCACGATCAGTTCGGGGCCGGGCACGCGGGTACGGCGGTCTCGGCCGCGCTGGGGATGGCGACCGCCCGCGATCTCAAGGGCGAGAGTCATAAGGTGGTGGCGGTGGTGGGCGATGGGGCGCTCACCTGCGGGCTCTCCTACGAGGGCATGAACAACGCGGGGCACTCCGACCGCGACCTCATCATCATCCTCAACGACAACGGCATGTCGATCTCGCCCAACGTGGGCGGGATTGCAAAAATGCTGGGCAGCATAGTGGCCAACCCCCGTACCAACGCGCTCCGCGAACAGATCAAGCATCTCACCTTCGCGCTGGGCGGCGTGTTCGGCGAGGGCGTGGTGGATTTCGCCAAGAACCTCGAGGAGAGCGCCAAGAATCTCTTCTCCCAGGGAATGCTGTTCGAGGAGCTCGGGTTGCGCTATTTCGGCCCGATCGACGGACACGATGTAAACAAGCTGTGCGACACGCTCGGCTTCGTGCGGGGCCTCAAGGGCCCGCGGCTGGTGCACGTGATCACGGAAAAGGGAAAAGGCTTCGCGTTCGCCGAGGCGAACCGGGAGAAGTGGCACGGGCTGGCGGCCTACGACCCGGAGACCGGTGAGCTGCGCAAGAAGGCGGGCGGCCCGCCGGCCTGGACCCAGGTGTTCGGCGATGCGATCACCGCGCTCGCTGCCGCCCATCCCGAGCTGGTGGCGATCACGGCTGCGATGCCCTCGGGCACCGGCACTAGTCTCTTTCAGAAGAAATGGCCCGACCGATTCTTCGACGTCGGCATCGCCGAGGGCCACGCGGTCACGTTCGCGGGCGGGCTCGCGACCCAGGGGATCCGGCCGGTCGTCGCCATCTACAGCACCTTTCTCCAGCGGGCGTATGACAACGTCATTCACGACGTTGCCGTGCAGCATCTGCCGGTGATCTTCGCGCTGGACCGGGCCGGCCTGGTGGGTGAGGACGGCCAGACCCACATGGGCCTGTACGATCTCGCATACATGCTCGCCGTGCCGGGCATGACGGTCACCGCGCCCAAAGACGGCGAAGAGCTGATCGGGCTGCTCAAGACGGCGCTGCTCCACCAGGAGGGCCCGTTCTGCACCCGCTATCCCCGCGACAAGGCCCCGGCCGAGCCGCGACCCGTGACCGAGATAGCCGCGGTCCCGTATGGCAGCTGGGAGCAGCTCCGGCCCGGGCGGGATGTCGGCATTCTCGCGGTGGGAACCATGGTTGCGCCCGCGCTCGGGGCCGCCGAGCTCGTCGCCGCCGACGGAGTGGACTGCGCCGTGGTCAACTGTCGCTTTCTCAAGCCGATGGACCTCGGCATGCTGGAATCGCTCACCCAGCGTCACCGAGTGCTGGTCACGGTCGAGGAAGGCACCGTGGTCAACGGCTTTGGCGCCCACCTGGCGGAGACCCTGCAGACCACCCATCCCGAGGTCCGCGTGGTCGCGCTGGGTGTGCCCGACCGAGTGATCGAGCAGGCGCCCCGCGGTGATCAGCTCCAGGCCTTGGGCCTCACGGCTGACGGGATCGCCCGGCGCATCATGGCGCTCCTCCACGAGGAGAGCTTCGAGGCGCGATGAACGTCGGCGTCGTCGGCAATCCCCGCTACGCCGATCTCGCCGCCGTCCTCGACCGGGTGGCGCGCGAGGCGCCGCCGCGCGGCATCAACCTGTTCACCGAGCCGCGGCTGGCGCCCTTCTGGCCCTGCCCGCTGCCGCAACTCGACGCCGCCCGGCTCGATGCGCTGCTCACCTTCGGGGGAGACGGTACGCTGCTGCGGGGCGCCCGTCTGCTGACCGACCTCCACACCTGCATCCTCGGCGTCAACCTCGGACGGGTCGGCTTCCTCACCACGGCGACCCTCGACACGCTCGGGTCCGCGCTCGATGCCCTGGTCTCGGGCGACTACACGGTGGAGCGGCGCCAGGCCCTCACGGCTGAGATCGCGACCAGCCTGGGAGAAGTCCGGCACACCCAGACCGCCCTCAACGACGTGGCCATTCACAAGGGCGGCGTTGCCCGGGTCATCCGGGTGAACGTGCTGATCGAGGGCGAGAACGTCGGGCCGTACAGCGCCGACGGCATCGTGGTGGCAACGCCCACCGGATCGACCGCCTACAGCCTGAGCGCGGGCGGTCCCATCGTCGTCCCCGGGGTCGAGGCCATGGTGGTCACCGCCATCTGCGCCCATACGCTCGCCGTTCGGCCGTTGGTCGTCCCGGCCTCCTACACCATCGTCGTTCAGCCCATGGAGGGCTGGGCCGAAGACCTGCTGGTCTCGTTCGACGGGCAGACCGGAACCACGCTGGTCGCGGGCGAGACCGTGACGGTGCGTAGGTCCGCCGCGCCAGTCTCCCTCGTCCGCCTGGCGCGCGATGGGTTCTTCAGCCGCATGCGGGAAAAGCTCCACTGGGGCGACCTCTCCGAGCGAGAGCGGCCGCGGTGATTGCCGAGCTGCGGGTCCGGGATCTTGCGACCATAGCCGATGTGACCCTGCCCCTGGGGCCCGGCCTCAACGTGCTCACCGGCGAGACCGGCGCGGGCAAGTCGATGCTGGTGGACGCGCTCGCCCTGCTGCTCGGCGAGCGGGCCGACAGCTCGAGCATTCGACCGGGTGCGAACAAGACCGTAGTGGAGGGTGCGTTCGAGGGGCTCGATCCACGGACGCGCCGGGAGATCGACGCGCTCGGGCTCGACCTCGATGACGGGCGGCTGGTGGTCCGACGCGAGATCTCGGCCGAGGGTCGCTCCCGCGCCTGGGTGAACGGCAGCCCCACCACTGCCGGGGTGCTGGCCCGGCTCGGCGCTCTCCTGGTCGATCTGCATGGACAGCACGAGACCCAGTCGCTGCTCCGCGCCGAGAGCCAGCGTGATATCCTGGACTCGTTCGGCGACGCCGAGGGCGAGCGCACCGCGGTCGCGGAAGCTCACGCCGCCCTGGCGGCTCTGCGATCGCAGGAGGCGGAGCTCGTGGCCAGGCGAGACGAGGTCCGGCGCCGGGCCGACTATCTGCGTCACGTGGTGGAGGAGGTCGATCGCGCCAGGCTCAGGCCGGGCGAGGACGCGGCGCTCGAGCTGGAGGCGCGCCGGCTGGGGCAGGCGGGCGCGCTCACGGAGCAGGCTCGCCGCATCGTCGAGGATCTGGATGGCGACGAGGGCGCGCTCCGGGCCGTTGCGGCGGCGGACCGCGCCCTGGGGATCCTGGAGAAAGGTGATCCCTCGGTCACCGCATGGCGCGAGCTGCTGGATGGGGCATTTGCCAACCTGGGTGAGCTGGCGCGGCTGGCGGGCGAGTACGCCGAGTCGATTCAGGAGGACCCGGCCCGGCTGGCCGAGGTCGAGCGCCGTCGCGATGTGATCTTCCGGCTGACCCAGAAGCACGGCGCCGGGATCGAGGCGGTGCTCGAGACCCGGCGCCAGGCGGGTGAAGAGCTGGATCTGCTGGACACGGCCGATACCGATCTGCGGGCGCTCGCCGCTCGCCGAGCCGCCGCCGAGGCCGCGCTGGCCGCCGGGGCGGAGGCGCTCACTTCCAAGCGACGTCAGGCCGGCGAGCAGCTGGCTCGCGCCGTGAGCCGGCTGCTCCCGGACCTGGGGCTCTCCGGCGGCAAGCTCTCGGTCGAGTTGATTGCGCTGAACGAGCCTTCCAGCGTTGGGCGGGAGGCGGTGGCTTTTGTGGTCCGGCTCAACCTCGGGCTCGATCCGAAACCGCTCGCGAAGGTCGCCTCCGGCGGGGAGCTCTCCCGCCTGATGCTGGCGCTCAAGGTCGTCCTCGCGCGCCACGATGCCATCCCGACCCTGATCTTCGACGAGGTCGACCAGGGGATTGGCGGAGAGGTCGGGGCTCAGGTCGGCGAGGCGCTTGCCGCGGTTGCGGCCCGCCGGCAGGTTCTCGTGATCACCCATCTCCCCCAGATCGCGGCCCGAGCCGATCGGCACCTGGTCGTCTCCAAGGCGGCGCGTGCGGGGATCGCCACCAGCGAGGTGACACAGATTCACGGTGAAGACCGTATCGTAGAGCTGGCGCGCATGCTGGGTGACGCCGAGGGCAGGGAAGCCCGCCGGCACGCCCAGGCGCTGCTCGGCCGCAGCAAGGCAGCGCGCTCGACCTGAGAGACCCGGAGGCATCATGGCCACGGCCACCCTGGCGCAGCAGGTGCCCGTTGCGGCGCCGAGCGCGACGGCTCGTCCCCGGCTCGATTCGATCGACTTCGTCCGGGGCCTGGCCATGGTGATCATGGCCCTGGATCACGTGCGCGACTTTTTCAACCTGGACGCCCGCTTCTTCGACCCGACCGATCTCACCCGCACCACCCCGGTTCTCTTTTTCACCCGCTGGATCACCCATTTCTGCGCACCGACGTTCGTATTCCTGGCGGGCACGGGCGCATACCTCTGGGCCTCCCGCGGGCGGACCCAGGCGCAGCTCAGCCGCTTTCTGGTGAGCCGCGGAATCTGGTTGATCGTGGTCGAGCTGACGCTGGTGACGGTCGGATGGAGCTTCAACTTCACCTGGAGCTTCATCGGGCTTCAGGTCATCTGGGTGATCGGCTGGTCGATGATCGTGCTGGCGGCGCTGTCGCGGCTGCCGATCCGGGTCGTGGCCGCCATCGGCATCATCCTGATCGCCGGGCACAACCTGCTGGATGGAATCCATCCCCGAGCGCTTCTGGGTGGGGGTGCCGGCCCCGGTGTGCTGCCCTTCGGAGATGGGGCGCTGGGTGTCGCCCCGTCCCCCGATGCCACCGCATGGGATTGGGTATGGAGCTTCCTCCACGTGTTCAACCCGCCGATCGCCTATCCGCTCGTCCCCTGGGTGGGGGTGATGGCAGCGGGCTACGCATTCGGCACGCTGGTCCAGCGGCCCTCCGCCGAGCGCCGCCGCCTGTTTCTGCGCCTCGGCCTCGGCCTCACCGCTGCGTTCGTGGTGCTACGCGGGATCAACCTGTATGGCGATCCGGCGCCGTGGTCGGCCCAACCCGACCCGGTGTACACGGTGCTCTCGTTCCTCAACACGAGCAAGTACCCGCCGTCGCTGCTGTACCTGCTCATGACCCTGGGGCCGGCGATCGGGTTGCTCGGCCTGGTCGACCGGGCGTCGGGCCCCGTGGTGCGGTTCTTTGTGGTGTTCGGCCGGGTGCCGTTCCTCTACTACGTCGTGCACCTGTATTTGATCCACGGGCTGACGCTGCTTGCTGCGGCGCTCACCGGCCAGGCATCACCCCGGGAGCTGCAGGTCTTCTTCCTCTTCTATCCCAAGACCTTCGGGTTCAGCCTGGGCGTGGTGTACGCCATCTGGGTGGGGGTGGTGCTGGCCCTGTACCCGCTCTGCTGGTGGTTCGCCCGGCTCAAGGCGCGCCGGAAAGACGCGTGGCTGAGCTACGTATAAAAGCGGGGAAAAGGAGAAGGGGAGAAAGGGGGAAAGGGAGAAAGGGACGCCGGCTATCCCTTTCTCCCTTTCCCCTTTTCCCCCTTTCTCCCGCCGTCCAGCTTCCGGATCTCATCGTCTAGAGCCAGCATCTCCCACCGCTGCAGCGCGATCGGCACGTTGCCGTTCTTCCAGACGAAGTCGTGAAAGGTCCGCAGTGAAAAGCGGTCTCCCAGGCGCAGCCTGGCGTCCGTGAGAAAGGCCAGGATCTGCAGCTTGCCGATCTCGTAGGCGATGGCCTGGCCCGGTGCGGCTGCGAAAAAGGCAGCTTCCTGAAGGGCCGTGGCTCGATCCATCGGAACGCTGGTCTCCAGGTACGTCGCCGCTTGGGGTATAGTGAACTGTCCGGTCGCGAGCTTCACGTCCACTTCGACCCTGAGGGCACGCAGGCGCAGGAAGTTGTAGATGATCTCGCGGACTCTGGGCCGGTCATCGAACAGACCTGCCTGCAGCATCATCTCTTCGGCGTAGAACCCGATCCCCTCGTTCGAGTTGGAGTCATAGTAGTGGCGCCGGATGGGATCCTCGTGGGCCCAGGCGAGCGCGAGCTGCATGTAATGTCCGGGCACGCCCTCATGAACCAGCAGCGGCCGAGGATCCTTCGCGGTTGCCTGATAGAAGTAGCTCAACGACGCACTGGGTGGCGGCCGATAGCTGACGCCATCCTCCGCCAGCCGGGTGGCAGAGGTCAGGTCGTCGTTGACGCCCCAGTCGGCGAGGGGCTCGAGATACCGCGGCAGCGGGGCCGTGCGATAATGGCGGAGCCAGGCCGGCACGGTGAGGAGCTGCTTCTGTTCCAGATAGCGGCGAACCTTGGCCTCGTCGTCTGCTTCGGCCGCGAGTTGGGCCGCAAGCGTGGGAAACAATGCGAGCTGGGGCAGGCTGGCGTTTCGCTGCCGCTCGTACGTCTCGAACGCGACTGCCCGTTGCCAATCCTGGCGCGCCATCGCGACCAGCTGCTCGGGCGGGTAGGGTACCAATGCGACCCGCTGGAGAAAGCCGACGTATGCCTCGCGTCCGACGGCGGTGCCTTCGGGCAGCCGGCCCACCCGCTGCTCGAGCCAGGCGCGATATCCCTCCAGGGCCGTCGTGGCCGCGGCCAGCGCGCCCGGAAGACGCTCGGCCTCGGGCCCGGTCAAGTGCGGCCGTAGCGCGTCGCCCACTGCCTCAAGCCGAGGCCGAACGCTGTCGAGGGCCGCGATAGCGAGTCGGGCAAAGGGCGCGGCGGCCTCGGTGAGGTTCGCCTTGGCGCCCTGGATCGTGCGGGATACGTGCTCGAGGCGTCGCACCAGCTCCCGAGTGCGCACCTTGTCGAACGGAGCCGGCCGGAGCAGATCTTCGTGCAAGGCGCCGAGCGTCTGCTCGAGATAGAACACCGGGTTGCGGCGCCAGCCGCGGGTCACGTCCAGCTCCCACCGAACCCGCGCCAGCGCGGAGCCCATGAGCCGGTAGTCTACCTGGTCCGCCCGGCTCCATCCGGTGGTGTCGAATGCCCGCCACTCTCCCTCGAAAGTGCGCAGCGCCTTCCGCCTCTCGGCCACGGTCGTCACCGACCAGTCGGGGACCCAGTCGCGGGGCCGCTCGATCCGTGGAATGTCGTCTCCCGAAGCGGGCTGATTGGCGGCGCGCCAGGCCCAGAACCGCTTTGCGAAATCGCGCAGGCGCGTGGTTGCGGCCGAATCCTGTGCTGCCAGACCGGGAACCGCGATCAAGCCGCTGACCAGCATGGCCAGGGCGCGCCAGCCACAGTGTCGCATGCGACTAAGGCCTCATCGAAAGATTCGAAAGTAGACCCGAACGCCGGCGCGGATCGCCTGCGTCTTGCGGACCCGGCCGCCGCTCCCGGCGATGACCTGCTCGAAGGTCCAATGCGCGTCCAGCGGCAAGCCGGCGCCTCCGGCTTTGGTGGCGCCGGGGCGGGCGTAGGTGATCCCGGCGGAAAAGGTCGTGACGCCGATCTTGGAGTCGAGCGCGAGCAGCGACGCCGCAACTCCGGGGATCGAGTCCGCTGCGCTCAGGTATGCGACCTGCTCCGCGGCCTGCCGCCAGTGATCCACCCCGGCCTGAATCGCGAATCCCCGGACCAGGCGGAAGAAGGGATGCGCCCCGAACGTCAGGACGTCGCCGGGATCGACCCGCACCGTCCGGATCTGGCTGAAGGGCGCGTAGGGTTGATCCGGCGCCGTCACCCGAAGCAGGTCGTTGGCGGGGAGCTGGCGAAGGTACCCCCCGCTCAAGCGGGCTCCGAACCGGCCGAGCCCGACGTCGGTGGTCAGGCTCCCGCCCAACGCCGAGTGCCCCGTCCCGGTGCCGAGATCGAGGAAGCGATCGGCTCGCTCGGGAAATCCCGTGCCCAGCCGAAACAGGCCGGTGAACGCAAGCCGGAGCCCGGTGCCTTTCGAGTCATCGTTCCACCGGTCGATCAGGGTCCAGACGCCGCCCACCTCGGCATCGCCGCGTTGGGAAAGGGGCCGGTCTGCCAGCTGTCCTGCAATGGGCCCGTTCGCGCTGGTGAGATAGGTGGTCAGCTCGTCCTGGCTCGCGCGGGTTGCCGGCAGTGCAGGGGTCGTGGTGAAGCCGGGGACTCCGAGGGTCCCGGCGAGGGTGCTCTGGAGGGCTTGCACTCGCGCACTGAGCGCCAGGCCCACGGCGCTCGTCGCCGTCGGCACGAAGGCGGAGGCACTGGCAGGATCGAGCAGCAGCCCGGCCAGATCGTCCCGCAGCGAGCTGCCGGACGCGAGCGTGCTTTGCGCCAGCGACCGCACGCTGGGGTTCCCGTCATATACGCCCGACCGCAGCCGGGCTTCGAGCGATTGGAGGGCGCTGGTGAAGTCCTGGATGAATTGGGTGGTCTGGGCCGTTCCGGCTCCGTTGCCGAATACCGGGTCTGCCGGATTGACGCCGGCGCTGCTCGATGTCGTATCGAGGGCGAGGGTCGGGCCCACGCTGGTGCGCGCGAGCGGCAGGCGGGCGAACAGGCTGATTCGGGGGGTGAGCCCGAGCGCCAGACCGATCACCCCCGCCAATCGGGAGCCTTGGGCGGTGGCGGTCAGCCTGCCGAGGTCGAGCCTGGCGGCGGGATTGCCGGTAATGCGGGCGAGCCTTGCGTCAGCCCCGGCGAGTCCGGGAATCCGGTCGCTACCGAGCGCCGAGCTCGCCAGATCGGCGGCAAACTCCTGCAAGCCGCCGTTGAGATAGCGCCGGTCCACGGTCTCGAGGCCGCCATCGAGCTCGAGCCGGATCAGGCCCTTGGGAACCCCTACCGGAGGGAACTGCGCCACCGCGATGGCGGGCAGCCACATCGCGCCCGCGAGGAGCGCGCTCCACCGGCCCCTCACTCAGGGCGACGCAATGAGCCGAACGCCGTCCATGCGGCCGGTCAGTGGTTCCTGAGCTTGACCTCGATCACTCCGGCGGAGAATCGGGGCCCGTACTTGGCCCCGGCATCGGGCCCGTTGAGGTAGCGAATCTCTTCGACCAGGTTCGACTGGATGCGTTGCAACTCCTCGACGCCGCCCATCTCGGTGCCGTCCACGAACACGGCGGCCGTGCGCTGCTGGGGCGTCTCGAGCAGCTGCTCGGTGGCGTCATCCTGACTCTGGCCGGACGCCCCGCGAGCTCCGCCGCCGAGGCCGCCGCCACCCGCTGCGGTGGGGCTTCCGCCGCGAGCGGACGCGCCGCCGCGGGCCACCACCAATCCCCCCGGTGCCTGGGGCCGGCTCATGCGCCGCAAGAACTCGGGGCGGACCCTCTCGACGACCTGGTATGCAGTGCTGACTTGGGCGGCTTCGATCTCTTCGGTGGTGATGACCTTCCGATCCCGGTTGGACTTTTCCGAGACCTGTTGGGCCTGGGCCGCGAGCGCGCCCGCGAGCACGGCGGCGGCGGCCACGGTGACGATGCGCGACGTTGTCATTAGAAACCTCTGCCATGGGAGGGGGCGTGTTCCCAAGGTAGCGCGCCATCGCCGGGCCGGAAGTCCCCGGGGCCGGTATATTAGGTCCGCCCTAGCCCGGGTGGCGAAACCGGTAGACGCAGGGGACTTAAAATCCCCTGGCCGCAAGGCCATGCAGGTTCGAGTCCTGCTCCGGGCACTTCGACTTACGTCGTTCAGCTCACGCAGTACCTGAGGCGGTGCACCCAGGAGTGCACCCACGACACTTCGTTGTGCCCGCGCC
Source organism: Gemmatimonadales bacterium (assembly GCA_044866195.1). GTDB lineage: Bacteria > Gemmatimonadota > Gemmatimonadetes > Gemmatimonadales > GWC2-71-9 > DASQPE01. The sequence continues at coordinate 2,330 of JBIOTT010000222.1, read as the reverse complement.
CGAATCCAAGCGTGTATGCGCGCAGTGGTGCTGGCGGGCGTGGTCGTCTTGCCGACGGGATGTGCAGCAATCGTCGGAAGCAAGCAAAAGGATTTTGACTTGCAGTCCAGCCCTCAAGCGGCCGACGTCTTCTTGGATGGGAACCGCATCGGTACCACGCCGTGAAGGTCAAGCTCAGCAACCAGAAGGAACACACGTTCGTAATGGTCTGCAGACAGTGCATTTCGATTCCCCCGCGGTCGCAGGCGATCCGGTGACCACGCTCCTCCTTGAGGGAATTCGGTCCCTTGCAGAGCAATTGCAGCCGATCGACACGGCAGGCTGGGAAGAATGGTACGAGAACGACCCAACCGTGGCCCAGTCCGGGCGGTTAGGTGGTTGGACTTGGAACTATGCTGCGCCAGCACCTAGGTGAAATGCCATTAACCCACAGTTGCAGCTGACAGGCACCTCCTCGCCCTCGCTCATGATTCGCCTTCCTGGGCCTGCCACAGCTCCGCGGTAAACCGGCCAGGATCGACCTCGGTCACGAATTCGAGAGCAAGAAGCGGGGTGCGCGGCTCCGCGAGCGATGGTAGTCTGCACCCGTGAGATGGCACCGGTAAAAGGAGTGCATCAGCGTCCGGTGCAGGGCACCCGTGGCACGTACCGGGTAAGCCTGCCCACGGCGTGAGCCGCGTCCGCTCGGGTCGCCGGCACACGGTGGGCATCATCTTCCACGATGCGCAGTCGGCAGGCGGGCCTGACGGCGGACCCGTTCGACATCACCCGGTCTTGGGCCGTCATCGGATCAACGTGACAGTCCGGCGATGGCGTAAGAGGCGCACATGGATCGGCAGCAACTTCTGAGACGACTCGGCAGAGCCTGGGCGGAGCTCGAGGAGTCGTACGCGGGTCTCTCTGAGGCGCAGATGATGGAACCTGGTGTGCAGGGCGGGTGGTCGGTGCGAGACATCATCGCCCACGTGACCACGTGGGAGGAGGAGGCGCTGACGCATCTGCCGCACATCCTCGAGGGAGCCAGGCCGCCGCTGTACTCCACGACGTACGGCGGCATCGACGCCTTCAATGCGCGGATGACGGAACAGAACCGTGATCGCACCTTCGCCGACGTGATCAGCCAACGGGACGAGGTCCACGGGCGGCTCATCGCATACGTCTCGAGCGTGCCCGAAGAGGAATTCATGCGGGACACCCGGTTCCGGCGTCGCCTACGGCTTGACACCTACAGCCATTATCCGAAGCATGCCAAGGCGATACGGGTGTGGCGGGAGCGGTCGATTGGATGAGCGCGGATGGGGGGGCAACAATCCGAGTGCGCAGCCCTGGCGTGGTCGTCGCGCTCGCCTTGATGCTGACGGCCGCCGTCCTGCCCGGCGCTGCCCAGCAACAGGGGGCCGAGGCCGATTCCGCCCGAGCGGAGCTGCGGTCCACGCTGCGGGCGTTCTACTTTAGCCTAGCGCATCGAGACTGGGAGGCCCTGTCGGCCCACATTCTGCCCGCCAAGGTGGTTGCCCACCATCCAGTCCCCGAGGACATTGTGGCAGCCTCCGTCGCCCGGTCGAGCTGCTGGAGCGCGCCTTCGACGTCTGTCGACGATGCCGCGATCACGCTTCGCGGCGATTGGGCAGAGGTGTCGGTGAGGCGCTGCGGCCTCGTGATGCCCGAGGCCGACGAGTTCCGCTTCATCCACTTCGAGGGACGGTGGTGGATTGTTTTCATCGGCCTTGCCGGCGACGGGGTCGCCATCGAGGTGGCGCGGTAGCCGCGGGCCATTCTGAGTCTGGTTGAGCCGGCTACGAGTAGCTCAGCTGCTCATCCCAGTCGGTCCCGCGCCCCTCGGGCGTGAGATCGAACAGGTTCCAGAGCGGCTCGATGGTGCCGACGTGGCGGGGATCTTGTCCGGGATCGGTGGGCGCGTAGAGCAGCTCCGAGCCCCAGAAGTGGCGAATCGTTCCGCCGTCGCGCCGGAACACGTTCAGCATCGGCATCTGCGACCCCTCCGCCGTCTCGCCGACGTAGTCGCGGTTGTAGCGGTTGGCAGCCGAGGACAAAAGCCGCAGCCGCCGCCAGCCACGCTCGTCCGCAAAGGCGAGGAGGCGTGGCAGCGCAGCCTTCGCGACCACCGCGAGGTTGACCCGCTGGCTGACGTGCTCCGCGGCGCCGTCGAGCTGATCGAGGAGTGCCGTGCACGACGGGCACGGGCCCTCCGCCAGCGGCAGGAGCGCCGTTGCCCCGGCCTGGGGCCCCGGCCGCTCGTCGCCGGGTGCGCGCGGGAACATGAAGCTATAGATCACAAGCGAGTCCTTGCCGGGCGCGAACAACTCCGA
>JBIOTT010000221.1:0-3882 GCA_044866195.1 Gemmatimonadales bacterium | reverse complement strand
AGGGCCAATAGCCCAGCGCGAACCGTGCGTCGGCCCGTTCCCAGACCGTGCCGGTCGGCAGGATGTCGAGCACGGCAAGCCGCTCGACTCGGGCCGGATGGTCGAGAGCCAGGCGATAGGCGACCCGACCGCCGCGGTCATGTCCCGCGACCGAGAAGCTGGAATGGCCGAGCCGTTCCATCACCGCCACCATGTCGCGTGCCATGGCGCGCTTGCTATATGGCGCATGATCCGGGGTAGAGCTGGGGCAGCCGCTCCGGCCGTAGCCGCGCAGGTCGGCACAGACCACCGTAAACCTGCGGGCCAACAGGGGCGCGACGGCCCGCCACATGAGGTGGGTTTCCGGGAAGCCGTGCAGGAGCAGGATCGGTGGTCCGGAACCGGACCAGCGCACGAAGATGCTGGTCTCGCCGGTCTCGATCTCAGCAGTCTCGAACCCGTCCAGCATTACGGAGCCCGACCGACGAAGGCGGCCCGGATCCCAGCGCGGTCGACCAGCCGTCCCGCCTGCAGCACGGCACGAATCCGACGGGTATTCCGGATGTCGGCCACAGGGTCGGCGTCCAGCAGCACCAGGTCGGCCCACTTCCCCGGAGCGATGGTGCCCAGCTCCCGCTCGGCGCCGATGATCCGGGCGGCGTTGCCGGTCGCCGCCTGGATCGCCTCCAACGGTGAGAGACCCGCCGCGACCATCTGCTCCAGCTCCTGGTGTACGCCGGTCGGGATCTGCCAGATGTCGGACCCGGTCGCGATGGTAACACCGGCGCGGGCGAGCTTCACCGCGGTCTGTCGCGCCGTGGCCGTGAGCCGCTCATACTCCCGACGACCGGTCGAGTCGAGCGCCAGCATCCACTCGAAGGCGCTCCGCGGCGGCAGAAACGGGGCGAGCTCCCTATCGCGATCCAGCGCGTCGGGATGCCGGTTTAGCAGGACCGCCAACCCCGAGTAGGTGATCGTGGGCACGACCCCGATCCGCGCGGCCCGGTAGAGCTGCACCAGGTCGTCGTAAATCAGGCCGTCGCCCCGCGGCTCACATAGGCCGGCGTGCTCCTTGGCGTCCATGCCGGCGGCCACCAGCGGCAGCGGGTGGGCGCAGTGGCCGGTGACCCGCATACCTAGGCGATGGGCCTCGGTGATGAACCGCGCGTTGATGTCCCACCGGCGGAAGGTGCGGGTCTTGATGTGGTCCGAGCCGAACGCCTCCGCGAGGGAGACCGCCCGACTCACATGCTCCGGATCGGCCTCCGGCTCGACACCCTGCCCGTCCTCCAGGTCGTAGGGCCAGTCGGTGTAGAACTGGATGCCACCGTAGTCCACCCGCGGACCGGCGATCTTGCCCGCGGCAATCGCATCGGCAAAGGCGACAAGCGGCCCGATCGGCGAGCCCTGATCGCGGATGGTGGTCACGCCGAAGTAGGCGAACCCCGGCATCAGGTCCGGGCGGTACTCGTGCGCGTGCAGGTCCATGAGACCGGGGATGAGAAAGCCTCCACCCCCGTCCAGCACCCGCGCATCACCGGCCTGGAGCGTGCCCCGATGCGCGATCCGAGAGATCCTGCCGCGCTCGACCAGCAGGTCCCGCGGCGGTGTGGCCGGGGTGCCGGTGCCATCGATGATGTGCACATTCCGGATCAACACCGGCGGGGCGACCGGCGGCGTGTACGACAGGGGCCAGCCGAGCCGGCGCTCCCGTCCGTCGGGGTAGCGCAGGCGGAGGCCGCCGTCGGAGATGAAGAGGACCGTCCCGTCGCGGGCGGACGAGAGATAGATCGCGGGGTCTCCGCCGAGCGGCTCTGCCGGGGCGAGAACGCTGCCACTGTTGAACCGCGCCCGCCAGAGTCGCGCGTGGCGAAGATAGACCAGTGATCCCGCGGTCCACTGAGGCCAGAGGGGTGAGTCGGGGATGCCGGTCACGGCACGCCGGCCGCCGGATAGAAGAACGATCGCCGCCTTCGAAGGCTGGTTGGGCGAGAATCCGCCGGTGATGTAGAGCAGGCCATCTGAGGAAGGGCTCCACGCCACATCGGCGCCGGGCTCGTCCGCCAACGCGCGGGTCCGCGCGAGATCGGACAGCTCGCGCGATCGGGCATCCACGATCCGGAGGATGGTGCTGTCTTCGGTCGGCTGGTGCATGAACGCGAGCTGCCTACCGTCGGGCGAGTACATCGGGTGGTCCTCGCGGCCGGGGAGTGCCGTGATCCGCTGGCTAACACCGCTGGCGATGTCGGTCGCGTACAGGTTCTCGTCGAGCCAGCGCCCCGCCGACCAGGCGAGCGTGCCGCCGTCGGGCGACCACGCCAGGTGATGTGCTTCGAGCGGCACATCAGCAACTGCGCGCGGTTTGCCACCTACCGGCATCAGCCACAGCCGGCCGAGCGCGAGCATAGCGACGCTGCCCGCGTCGGGCGAGAGTGCGAGACCCATGAAGCCGCGCACCTGCTGCGGGGTCCCGGGCTCCGGGAAGTGAGCCGGCGGGAGCTTTCGCCGAGGGCGCCGGAAGGAGAGCTCGGCGGTGAAGCGGATCTCCATGGGCGTGCCGCCGGCAACCGGAACCTTCCATAGCCTGCCATCGGCGCCGTAGAGCAGCCAGCGGCCGTCGCGAGTCCAGCGCACCCGGGTGGGAGTCACATCGGCCTGAGAGGTCAATCGCATCGGCGTGGCATGAGGCGAATCCACCGGCATCACCCAGAGCTGTGTCCGGTCCGCCGAGTCGCGGGCGAAGAACGCGAGCCGCCGCCCGTCGGGCGCGAACGCCGGCGCCAAGCCCCGGGTGCTCGGAGAGGTGAGTGGTTTGGCGAGGGCCGTCGCTTTCTCGACCAGCCAGAGGCGTCCGCCGTCGCCGGTCTCGTCCCGGGCCGATGCGGCGACTATCGCGATGCCGCGGCCGTCCGGAGCCCATGCCGGATCGCGGAGATCGGGACCCACAGAGTGAGCAACCGGCAGCTCGTGCGCATTGCCGCCCGCCGCGTCGATCCAGGCGAGCCGGCTCCGCCACTTGGTCGAGGGGCTGTCCGGGGTAAGCCGAGTGAATGCGATCGTTCGGCCGTCGGGCGACCACGCCGCCTGACCGTCGAAACCATCGGGATTCTCGAGCTGGGTGAGCTGGTGGAGGCCGCCCGCTTTAGGCTCCATCAGCCAGAGTCCGGTGCGGCCCCGGCGCTCGGCCCGGAAGACGATCTGCCGCCCGTCCGGCGACCACGAAGGGTCGAGGTCTTCGGCAGTGTCGCGCACGGCATTGGTCAGCGGCCGAGCCGCACCACCACCGCTCGGCAGCTGCCAGAGCTGTCCCAGCAGATCGAAGACGAGGGACTGGCCGTCGGGTGAGAGGTCGAAGGCGAGGGTGGTGCCCTCGTTTACCCGGATACTGATCGTCTCGGAGGGGATCGGCCGGCCGCAGGCCGCGGTGAGGCTGATGAGCAGGACGGGTAGGATCGCGCTGTGTGGCGTGGGCATTCGGAATATTGGTATTCGCGCAAAAATGGTGGTGAGCTGGAGGCCGGATCTTCGTACCCTGGGGCATGGGTACATCTTGCTCCCGAACCGCGGAGGAGAACATCATATGGGCATGGCAGCGCCGATCTTCTACACCGCCGATATGGTCCGCGCGCTCCCCGAGGATGGAAACCAGTACGAGACCGTCCGTGGGGAGCTGCTGGTGACTCCGGCGCCGCGGGCCTGGCACGAGGAGATTGTCGCCCGGCTATTCGTCAGCCTCCGGGACTATCTCCAGTCGGAGCCGGTAGGTCACGCGTTCGGCTCTCGGTCCGACATCTCCTGGGGGCCGGACATTCTGGTTCAACCTGACGTCTTCGTTGCCCCGCTGGAACAGGCGCGAACGCTGGACTGGGCTCAGATGAAGACTCTTCTCCTCGTTATCGAGGT
>JBIOTT010000220.1:0-19223 GCA_044866195.1 Gemmatimonadales bacterium | reverse complement strand
GCCTTCGGACCGGCGACGAGATCGCAGGGGAGACCCGCAACTCGGGCAAGGGTCGCAGTCATGTCCTCGAGCGCGTCGTTACCATCAATGGCCGCCCGCCCGACACGCTCCGTCACCGGCCCGAATTCGCCCGGCTGGGGGCAATCCACCCGAGCGAGCCGCTCAAGCTCGAGTGCGGGATGGTGCGCCGGGGCCAGCCGGATTTCACCAATCGCATCATCGATTTGATCTGCCCCTTCGGTAAGGGACAGCGAGCCCTCGTGGTCGCGTCCGCGAAAGCGGGCAAGACGATGGTGCTCCAGGCCATCGCAGAAGGAGTGAACGCGAACTACCCGGAGGCGGGCCTCCTCATCCTGCTGGTGGACGAGCGGCCCGAGGAAGTGTTCGAGATGGAGTCGGCCGGGATCGGCGAAGTGGTTGCCTCGAGCTTCGACCATCCCGCGACGCAGCATGTCGCCGTCGCAGAGCTCCTCCTCGAGCGGGCCCGCCGGCGGGTGGAGCTGGGCGAAGACGTCGTCATCATCATGGACTCGTTGACCCGTCTGGCGAGGGCCTACAACACGGTGGAGAAGGGCACCGGGCGCACGCTCTCGGGCGGGCTCGACGCCCAGTCGCTGGAAAAGCCCAAGCGCTTCCTGGGCAGCGCCCGGGCGATCGACCCGTCCCAGGGCGGCGGTTCGCTCACGATCATCGCGACAGCGCTGGTGGACACCGGCAGCCGCATGGATCAGGTCATCTTCGAAGAGTTCAAGGGGACCGGCAACAGCGAGCTGGTGTTGAGTCGGGAGCTAGCCGAGCGGCGCATCTTCCCGGCGATCGACCTGGTGGCAAGCGCCACTCGCCGGGAAGAGCTGCTGCTCGATCCGGACGGGCTCGCCGTCTCACGGCTGCTGCGCCAGCGGATCGCCAGCATGCCCCCGGTCAACGCGATGAACTATCTGCTCGACGAGATGCGGCGCGACAAGACCAACGCCGAGCTGATACGGCGACTCGGCGCCGGATAGACCGGTTAGTCGAAGATGAGCCGGCTGGGTCCGGCCAGCAGGTATTCGGTGGGCGCGCTGCCCCGGCGGCCCAGCGCAATCGCGTACCCCCGCTCGATCAGGTCGCGAACCGCATTGGATGTGGCCGGCTGGCTCAGATGCCACAGCCGGCGCAGGCTCTCCTGGGTCTGGGGGACAGCGACCCCGGCGGCAGCCCACGCCCGCAGCTGCCCGACCCGCACCGGCTCGAGTACCGCAGCAAGCTCGACCTCGTAGCGGCGTTGAAGCGCAGGGCGCAACTCGTCGAGCACCAGCGGTACCTCCGGGCTCGCCCCCACTCCCAGCAACAGCATCGCCCCTTCTTCCAGCGCCTTGAGCAGCGCTCGCAAATCGCCCTGGAACAACGGATACAAGGCATCCACCGTCTCCGAGGCGATCGGCGGCACCGGCGGGCGGCCGGAGTCGAGCTGAAGGTGGGCGTACCGGGCCGCGAGCAGAGCGGTCACGTCAGTCGGCGGAAGCGGCTCGAGCAGCAGCCGGCTGGCAAAGACGGAGCGAACCTGCGCATGCCGGGCGACCACGGCGGTGACGGCGTCGGTGGTGCCGGCGAGGATCAGGTGCAGGCCGGGTTGCAACAGGACCGGATCGCGGAGACTGCGAAGGATGTCGGCGGCGGCAACGGCGTCGCGGTCGCTCAGAATTTCGAGATTATTGAGGTGGAGAACGATACCACGGGCTCCAGCGGCCGCTACCAGCTCGAGCAGCTCGCGAATGAGGCGCGGGCCGTCGAGCAGCAGTGCGCCGGCGGGGGTGGCCACGGTCACCCCGCGTGAGAGGCCGACCCCGATCCCGGCCGCAGAGACATTGACGCCGCCGGTCGCAAGCCGAGCCACCCGGACCAGCTGCTGGGCGGTCTGCATGGCGGGCTGCTCGGCGGTATGGGGACGCGCGGTAACGATCGCGTCGTAGATCCCGCCCAGCAGCCGCCCCAGGAGCAGCTCGGTCGTGTCCTCGGGATAGAAGGAAACCAGGCTGTCGGTGGCCCAGTACCCGGCTCCGACCGCCGCGGCTTTGACGCACTGCACCAGTGTGGTCTTGCCGACCCCGGCTCGGCCGCCGACCACCTGGCGGGAGGATCCACCGCTGCCGATGGTGGCGAGCAGGCCTTCGATCTCGGATCTCCGGCCCACGAAAAGGCTCAACGGGTGGTGCTCAGTCTCCCCGCCGAGTGTGTCCTGGAAGTAGGGGGACTCACGTAAGTTGTATAGGTTCCATAGGTTAGGGAGCGATCTCCCGCCCGCCTCAGAGGCCATTATTCGGCACCATCGAAGTTGACCTATAAGCCAAATACATCAGCCACATCGCTAATGTAGCTGGCTTATAAGCCAACTCAAGGGCTAGGCTAATGGAGATCCCTGGGAGGAGTGAGCCGCCGATACATCACCGCGGCCGTGGCCGGGCAGGCGCCTTGGAACTCGACCGACGCCTGGACCGGCTCCGGCACGGCCTCACGCGCGATCCGGCTGAAGCCGTGTCTGGGGAAATAGCTCTCGGCCGTCGTCGTCAGGAGGTAGACGTCGCTCACGCCCTGGATTGCCGACTCCGCCAGGATGCGATCGACCAACGCAGCGCCGAGGCCGATTCCGCGAGCGACCGGAGCCACCACAACCGAGCGAAGCAGTCCGGCGCCGCCATACCGCTCGAGGCCCGCCACACCGACCAGCCCGTCCGTGGTTTCTGCGACTATGAATCCGTTCAGTCCGACCGGAACCCCGGCAGTCGGCAGCCCGGCACCGGAAAGCAGGCCGATCACGGCCGGCAGATCGGCGGGCCGCGCCTGACGGAAGGTCGCGGCCGCGCTTGGCTGACCCCGCGATGCGGCTCGGCTCATGTCGCATCCGGCTTCCGGGCGCGGACGAATGCGCCCATCACGCGCCCCCCGACCTCACGCGCGAACACCTCGGCGTCGAGCCCGGCGCCGGTGAGAAACGCCTGGGCGTCCTCGAACTGGTAGACCCGAGTCGGCTCGATGCTCGGCTCCACGAAGCCGACCTGAGTGAGCAACTGCGCGAACTCCTGCTCCTCCAGCGCACCGGCCACGCATCCGACCCACAGTTCCATACTCTTGCGCACCGGCGGCGGCACCTCACCCCGGATCACCACGTCGGAGACGGCGAACCGGCCGCCGGGCTTGAGCACCCGAAAGGCCTCGCGCAACGCCCGGGGCTTGTCGGCCGACAGGTTGATCACGCAGTTCGAGATGATCACGTCGACCGATGCGTCCGGGAGGGGAATCCGCTCGATCTCGCCTTTGAGAAACTCGACGTTGGTGACGCCGGCGTTCCGCGCGTTCTCCCGGGCAAGCGCGAGCATGTCGTCGGTCATGTCGAGGCCATAGGCCTTGCCCGCCGGCCCTACGCGCTGGGCCGACAACAGCACGTCGATACCGCCGCCCGAGCCGAGATCGAGCACGACCTCTCCCGGACGCAGCTCGGCCAGCGCGGTCGGGTTACCGCATCCGAGCGATGCCAGGACCGCTTCGGTGGGCAGGCACGCGACGTCGCCGGCACTGTAGAGATCGGTTGTGATCGGGTCCGCAGCCTCGGCTCTCGGCCCCCCGCCGCAGCAGCTCGAGCGGGCGCCAGCTCGGGCACGACGGGCAGCCTCGCCGTACTTCTCGCGCACCGTGGCACGCAAGCTCTCGGTGTCTTCGATGGCCCCGTGGCCACTGGCAGCGACCCCCTTGGCCGCCGACTCGGTAGGGGCGCAGCAGTCCGGCGCGCAGCAGGTTGAACTGGCGGGCTGTGGGAGGGAGACGGCACTCATCGGTTACTCCTCTCGGGCATCAAGATTGGTTGATGTGTTGCGGCTGACAAAGCGGTCAGTCGCAGCAGCCGCGACACTTGGCGGAGGGCGCATGCGGCTCGAAGCCCGCCAGTACTGCGCCCAGGGCGTCCAGCGCGTCGCGGCGAATCTCATAGTAGACCCAGCGACCTTCCCGCCGGTCTGAAATCAGGCCGGCGTCCTTGAGCACCCTGAGGTGAAACGAAAGCCGGGACTGCGAGGCCGCGGCAGCTTCGGTCAGATCGCACACACACCGCTCGCCATGGCGAAGCAGTTCGACGATCCGAAGCCGAGTGGGATCGGAGAGCGCGTGGAAGAGGCGCGCGGTGTCCTCGCGAGTGGCGCGGGCGGAAGTAGCGGTGCTCATGAGCCCAGTATATATCAATTGAACTTGATCTGTCAAGGAACCGAGATCGTACTGCTGATCCCATACGCCTTGCAGCGCCCCACGCGACCGGCGGGAGCGGTCAGCGCGGCGCGGCCTGCTGGCCCTGCACCTGCGCCAGGGTGAGCTCGGCGGTGAAGAGGCTCCGCCGGGAGCGTGCGGGTGTTTCAGCGACTGGCGGAAGCGAACCCCGAGGCGGGTAGCACTGGTGCACGGTCGAACTGTTCCGGGAGCGGCCCGGTGAGGCTCTCGAGGAACGCGACGATGTGCTCGACGTCCTGGGCGCTCAGGTCGCGGCCGAGTTGGACCTGGCCCATCACCCGGACGGCCGCCGGCAGGGCGGTCACCGACCCGTCATGGAAGTAGGGCGGCGTCATGGCGACGTTGCGAAGACTCGGCACCTTGAAGACGTACAGATCCGCCGGGTTCTTGGTCACGTCGAACCGACCCTTGTCGATGTCCCCGCTTCCGGTGGCAGTCCAATAGTCCTTCACCAGCCCGAACTTCTGATAGATCCCGCCGCCGATCCCCACGCCATTGTGGCAACCGCTGCAGCCGTTGGCGATGAATGTCCGCAGCCCGGTCTTCGCGGGGGCATCGAGGGCACTGACATTGCCCTCGAGAAAGGCGTCGAACGGCGACGGGGTCGCGAGCGTGCGCTCGTAGGCGCCGATCGCCTTCCCCCAGTTCTCGGCGCTCACGGGGTTGGAATCACCCGGGAACGCAGCGCGGAACATGGCGCCGTAACCGGTCGCCTGGAGACGGGCGACCGCCGCGGCGTAACTTGGCTGTCCGAAGCTCGGCGGCCCCACCAGCGCCCGCATGGCCTGGTCCTCGACGCTGGTACGATCGCCGCGCCAGTGCTCGACAAACTGGAGCGCCGCGTTGAGCACAGTGGGCGCGTTCCGGGGATTGACCCGGCTCAGCACGCCGATCGGAAGCGGGAGTCCGTCGGTCCCGTAGAGCGCCGGCAGATGACAGCGGGAACAGCTCACCGTGCCGTCGAGCGACATACGGGGATCGAAAAACAGGGCGCGGCCCAGTGCGACGCGCTCGGGCGTTACCGGTGCGTCGGCGGTCGCGAACGTTTTCGGCAGCCGCTTGAAGATCGCCCGCGCCGCCTTGAGGAGGGCGGCGTCGAGGCTGTCGCTGCCGGTCGTCCGGTCTGCGGCAGCGGACGCGGCGCCGCCGGCAGGCACTCGAGGACGGCTGTCGCATGCGCCGAGCGCGAGCGCACCAGCGAGGGCGAGGGCCGCGGCAAGGGTACTCGGAGACATGTGGGCCACCTTTCTGCGCCTACTATACTGCCACCTCTCACGTGGCCTTGAACCGGGTTGCTCCAGGAGATCACTGAGACCGTGAGCCAGACGCCTTGATAGATGCCAGCCGCGCAGCCAGGGCGACCGGCCGCACCGACGCGGCCCTCCGCCTCATCGCGCTCTTCAAATTCAGTAAGGCTGTGCTGCTGATGGCGGTGGGCCTTGGCGCCCTCAAGCTCCTCGACCCTGGTATCGCCGCCCGCGCCCAGGGTTGGGCAGCCGCTCTCGCGACCAGCAGCGACCGCCAGCTGCTCCAGCGCTTTCTGGCCCGGGCGGCCGGCCTGCCGCCTGCTCGGCTCGAGGTGCTGGCAATCGGAGCGTTCGTCTATGCGGGGCTGTTCACCACGGAGGGCGTCGGGCTTTGGCTGGCGCGGCGCTGGGCCGAGTACTTGACGCTGGCCGCGACTGCTTCGTTTCTGCCGATCGAGGCCTTCGAGGTGGCCCGGCGGCTGAGCCTGCCGCGGGTCGCGGCCTTGGTGTTGAACCTTGGCGTGGTGGTGTACCTCGGGTACCGGCTGCGCCGCTCCCGCGGGTAGCGGGTCACCTCGATCGTGGCCCTCATCACCTTGTAACGGGGCAGTCGGGCTGGTGTCGCGTGCCGTTGATGGTTTATCGGCGTGAGGCACGCCGCATCGACGACCGGATGCACGCAATTGGGGAAACCGGCACCAGACCCCACCGGTTCGAGCTCAAAGCACCAGCACTCGTGCCACCGAGGCTGGGGAAGTCGCAATAAGTTGTGGCCTTGAACCCGTCGGGGGCTTGGATGCCCGTGCTCCCCCAATCGGGGAGCGCGGGCGGCGTGCAGGTGGAGCGGGAGGGCCCAGTCAGGTCACACTGATGGAGTCGCGCAGCGAGAACAGCAGCTGCGTGTTGCGCTCCACCCGGCGTGTTCCATGATCCAGGAGCCCCCAGGCCAACCCGCCGCCCGCCCCGACGATTGCTCCCTTGAGAAGGCCGCCACCGGTCACCACGCCCAGGACCGCGCCGGCGACGGCGCCGAGTCCGGTCTTCTTGCCCGTGCTCAACCCCGACCCGGTGGCGTCCGCTCGGGCCACGTCGGTCGCGACCCGGCGCATGCTCCCGCCGATCGACACCTGCGCCAGGCGGAATGTCGCGGCGCCTGGCGTGTCTTCGCTTTCGACCAGTAGCACGTTCGCGTCCGCCCCCGCTGGAATTACGACCGAGCCATCGACCACGACGTCGCGGGTCACATGGGCCTCGAACGTGTTGCCGAACTGCTCCCGCTTGAGCGCTACATTTTCGTCGATTGTCACCGGGATGTCGGTGCCAGCCGGGATAGTCGGCTCCCGGGCCGCGACCACGAACAGCTGAAGCGCGGCCAGCGCCGCCAGCGCGAACCAAGTCCTTCGACTCATAACCTCACGTCCCTTCCCTTCTGCCGCGACGGCGGCGCGTCATTTCTGTTGCCCAAGTTGGGCGGGTTCAGCGAAGCCCGCTTGAATCGAGGTGCTCCCCCGATCAGGGAATTGTTGCCTGGTCCGGGGCCTGATTTTGTTCGCGCACCTCGTGGGGGAGTGGAGGAATTCGTGGACGTGAACCAACCTCGCAACCAGCGGATGCCCATCGCGGTTCTCGCGCTGACCGCGGCCGCATTCGCCGTCGGCACGACTGAGTTCGTGATCATGGGGCTGCTGCCGGACGTGGCGCGCGACCTGGGTGTGACCATCCCGAAGGCCGGACATCTCGTGTCCGGCTATGCCTTGGGCGTCGTGGTCGGCGCACCCATCCTGGCCGTGGCTACTGCCCGCCTGTCGCGTCGCACGACGCTACTCCTGCTCGTGGCTACTTTTGTCGTGGGCAACCTCCTCTGCGCGCTCGCACCGTCGTATCAATGGTTGCTGGCGGCACGAATCGTCACGGCCTTTTCGCACGGGGCGTTCTTCGGAATCGGAGCGGTGGTCGCCGCAGAGCTGGCCCCGCCGGCCCGACGCGCGGAAGCGATGGCGCTCATGTTCGCCGGCCTCACGCTCGCGAACATTCTGGGCGTGCCCGCCGGCACGCTGCTCGGGCAGTCCCTGGGCTGGCACGCCACGTTTTGGGCAGTCACCGTGATCGGCCTCCTCGCGATGGTCGCCATCGCTGTGCTGCTGCCGGTCAGCCTCGCGGGGTCGGCCGCCGACCTGATCTATGAGTTCCGGGCCCTCCGGCAGCCCCAAGTCCTGCTCGCCATGGCCATCAGCGTCCTCTGCTCGGCGAGTCTGTTCAGCGTGTTTACGTACATCGCGCCGCTGCTCGAGACCGTGACGGGCCTGTCGCAGCGCGGCGTCGACGGCGTGCTGCTGCTATTCGGCGTGGGGCTCACTGCCGGGAACCTCCTCGGCGGCCGGCTGGCGGACTGGAGGTTGATGCCGTCGGTGCTCGGGATCCTGGTTGCGGTGGCCGCTGTGCTCGCGCTGTTCACGGTGACGAGCCGCTGGACGATCCCCGCGACCGCGACCACGGTCGTGTGGGCTGCCGTGGCGTTCGCGCTCGTGCCGCTCATGCAGATGCGGGTGGTGGCCCAGGCGAGTGCGGCGCCGAATCTCGCATCCACGCTGAATCAGGGCGCCTTCAACCTCGGCAACGCTGTCGGCGCCTGGGTTGGCGGCGCCGCGATCGCGCTGGGTGCGCGCTACGATTTCATCCCGGGGCTGGGCAGCGTGATCGCCCTGCTGGCGCTCGGTCTCAGCACCTGGTCCTGGCGGCTCGATGCGAGCCCATCAAGGCCTCGAGGCTGGCTCAAGGGGATTCGCCGCGGATCGTGGTGCCGAGCCGGACCATCATAGGCGGTTGGTAGCGAGTGGGCTTGAGGTAGTTGGGGTTTCGGGGCCGTCGGATTGCCCTGGGGGTTCAAGGCGGAATGCGAGCTGCACGGAGCGCCTTCTCACCAGCAAGTTACGACTTGAGCGCGGAGAGCGAGGTGGTCGTGCTAGCTGCGAGCCGGCTGAGCCGGGCGCCGGGCCCGCGGTGTAGCTCACCGAGGAGCTTGGCCGCCAGGTCGTCCACGAGCTCGAAGAGTTGCTTGGCTGAGCCTGCCACCGACACGTATCGGGCCGAGGCCGTGCTCGGGCTCCGATAGTGCAGCGAGGCGCTGATCCGCAGCCGGCCGGCCACGCCGACCACGCTCCCTAATACGTACAACTCCGCCCCGAAGCGCCCGGCCAGCTCCCCGGCGCGGGCCGGGTCGAGCCGGCCGTCTCCCTCACGGGCCACCAGGCTCAAGAGCGCATGCGGGTCGATGCTGCGCAGGGTCCCCGCGTGGTCGAGGTTGGTGGTGAGGAGGTCCACCAACCCCTCGTGGAGATACGCGGCACTCCGGTCGCCGTGCACGGCGAATGGAAAGATGGCGATGTATTGCTGGGAGTTCGTGCTCGCCGGGAGCCTCTCGACCGGGTTCGCGTGCTGCACCGCGAGTGGAACCGGCGGGAAGCTCAGGGCGGTGTTCGTCCCGACGGCATCTGCACGGCCTTCGCGTACGGCGCTGACGAGCGCCTGGGTCTCGGCCGAGGGCCCGACCTCGTACTCACGCTCGAGGTGGGTGGCGAACTCCTGGTAGGCACGCACCGCGCCTGCGCGGTCGCCCAGCCGGCCCAGCAGGGCAATCAGGCGGCGCACCGCGCGCTCGTCCTCTGGGGCGAGCGCGCCCGCCCAGCGGGCCCAGCGGGCCGCGCCATCCGGGTCCCGCTCGCGCTCCAGCCGCCCGGCGAGCGCCCAGGCGGCCGCCGCGGCCTCGTTGCGGAGCCGAGTGCGCTCGGCCTCGAGCCAGCGTTCGAACCGGGGCGCCTCCGAAACGAACAGGCCAGGCAGCAGATCGCCGCCGTATAGGCCGAGCGCGTCGGCCACCTGCCCGGCCGCCAGCGCCCGGTCGAACTCGCGGACGTCACACCAGACATCTCCCTCGAGCACCCCGATCTCCTCGTCCCCGCGGCTCACAATGACGCCGGCACCGAGCTCATGCCGGAGGAAGTGCAATGACTTCCGCAGCGCGGTGCGGGCGTGCTCCTGGTCGGCTTCGGGCCAGAAGAGAGCGAGGAGGATATCGCGGCGGTGAAAGCCGGAAGGCAGAGCGGCGGCGAGGTACGCGAGCAGGGCGAGGCGTTTGGGCTGGGCGAGCACCGCGGCCGCCTCATGCCCGGCATTCACTCGCACCGCGAGAGTGCCCAGGAGCCGGAGCTCGGCCATGGCAGAAACGGGGACTGTAGCAACACCGCCGAGGTGCATGCGGCCTAAATCACGTTCAGATCACGGGTGGGGAACGGAGCGTAGCTACTCTGGAGGAAGCTACCGGTCGGGACCCAGGGTGGCAACCGGCTCCCAGGCGCGAAGCGCGCGGAAGGCCGGGGGTGACGCGCGATCCCCGACGTAATACGAGCCAGCAGCGTGGGAGCAAAAGGAGGGAAGATGTTCACGACTCGCCACTGGATCGCCTCGGCCGGCCTGTTCCTCCTGGCCCTGGCCTGTCAGGAAGGCGGATCACTGCCGCTCGGGCCGGAAGCGCCCCAGGATGAAAGCGCCCCTCCCCTGGCGTCTGACCGCACCGGCCAATCCCAGCACTCAGTCGTCCGCCTCGAGCGCATCGGGAACCCGATCTGGCGGCCAGTCGATTTCCACCTCTTCTCGGCGCCAATTGGCACCCCGGCGAGCGGCTTCGAGGAGTTCGTTACCACGGCCCTCTCGTTGCTCCCCCCGCCGAAGCACCAATTCCATCCGCAACTCATCGTCGGCCCGGGCTCACCGCACGCGCCGCCGTACGACACTGAGCTCGCCCAAGGGGTCGCGGCGCTCGGCTTCGACGAGGCTCGCGTGTTCGGCGTGTCGGGATTCTCGGGGGTCAACGGCATCTATCTTGTTTGGATGGTCGTGCCTGCTCCCGGTACGACGGGCTCCTCGCCCGACTTCGCCTCCGGCCCGATCATCCCGAATACGCTGTTCCCCATCACCATCACTGGCGTGAGCACCCGCAACAGCGAGGTGTTCGACCCGGCGCTAGCGAGCTTCGCCGTGCCTCCGCTGGACGACCCGAGCCTGAGTCCGTCATTCGATGTCGAGGGGCATAGCCATTTCCCCGTCTTCATCGCCGACGCGGCGGTTTTCGGCCCGGACGGCGTAGGGCCGGCGGGGAACTACAAGTACACGGTCACCATGGCGGACCACCAGGGGAATGGGTGGACCATCCACGCGCACTTCGTCGTGAAGAAGAAATAGGCCGCCGGGCTGCGGTGACCAAGCCGCCCCTGACTTCGCCAGCCGATGGCGACAAATAACGGCTGTGGGCTCACGCCCACTAGCCTGCGGTCCGCCGGACCATCAGATTCGGAAGTCCCTCCTCCCAGGACCTTGGTCCGTGCTGGACCTGACAGCCTGCCCGCTCGCCGAGGCGCTCCGCGAGCGCTACCGGCTCGAGCGCGAGCTCGGGCGGGGCGGGATGGCCACGGTGTATCTCGCGCGCGACCTCAAGCACGAGCGGCCGGTTGCGCTCAAGGTCCTGCGCCCGGAACTCGCGGCCGCCCTCGGGGCCGAGCGCTTCCTGCGGGAGATCCGCCTCACCGCCCAGCTCCACCATCCCCACATCCTCCCGCTCCTCGACTCGGGTGAGGCCGCAGGGCTGCTCTGGTACACCATGCCGTACGTCGAGGGCGAGTCGCTCCGCGCCCGGCTCGACCGCCAGCGGCAACTCCCGGTGCAGGAAGCGCTCCAGATCGCTCGCAACGTCCTGGCCGCGCTGGCCTACGCCCACAGCCACGGTGTCATCCACCGCGACATCAAGCCGGAGAACATCCTGCTCGACTCGGGCGAGGCGGTGGTGGCCGACTTCGGCATCGCCCGCGCGATTGGAGCGGCGGGGGGCGAGCACCTCACTCAGACCGGGATGAGCGTGGGCACCCCTCTGTACATGAGCCCCGAGCAGGCCGGCGGCAGTCGTGAGCTCGATGCGCGGAGCGATCTCTACAGCTTGGGCTGCGTCGTGTACGAGATGCTGGCCGGCGAGCCCCCCTTCACCGGGCGCACGCCGCAGGCCATCATCGCCCGGCGTCTGAGCGAGCCCCCGCTGCCGGTGCGCCGGCTGCGCGCGGCTGTGCCGGCGGCCCTGGACCAGGCGGTCGCGCGGGCCCTCGCCCGGGAGCCGGTAGACCGGTTCCCCAGTGCGGCCGAGTTCGGCCGGGCGCTCGGCACGGCGCTGGCGCCCCCCACCACTGAAGCGCTCGAAGGGGGCAGGGCGGCCGAGCAACCCTCGCCATCCGCCACGGTGCCCTCGGCCGGCCGGAGGCGCCACCCGCACTCGCGCGTGCTCCTGCTCGGGCTCGGGCTCCTGGTGGCGTTGGGTGCTGCGGCCTCGGCGCTGCTCTGGCGCTCCCGGGCCCCGCCAGCGGTCCTCGAGGCCAACCTCGTGGCGGTGGCTCCCTTCGACGTGCTCAACCCCGGGCTCACGCTCTGGCACGAGGGGCTGGTCGACGTGCTCTCGCGCGACCTGGACGGGGCCGGGCCGCTCCGCACCGTCTCGCCCACGGTGATCGTCCGCCGCTGGCGGGGGCGGGCCGACCCGAGCTCGGCCCAGGCCCTCGGGCGCCAAACCGGGGCGGGGCTCGCGGTCTACGGGAGCGTGGTCCGCTCGGGGGCAGACTCGGTCCGCCTCGCCGCCACCGTGCTGGACGTGGCACGTGGGCGCGCCCTGGGCGAGCTCGAGGTGCGCGGGCCCGTCGGGCACATGGACCACCTCCTCGACTCGCTTGCCGTGGGGCTCTTGCGTGAGCTCGGGCGCACCCGCCCGGTGGGGGCGGTGCGGCACGCGGGCATTGGCGCGCGCTCGCTGCCGGCGCTCCGGGCTTTCCTGCGGGCTGAGCAGCACTACCGGCGAGGCGGCTGGGACTCGGCGCGGGTCTACGCCGAGCAGGCCGTGGCGCTCGACACGGCGTTCGCGCTCGCCTACCGCCGGCTGGGGGGCGCGATCGGCTGGCAGGTCAATCGCACAGAGGCGGATGCGCCGCTGCCCGCCATGTACACCATGCGCGGTGGCGCGCTCAACCGCGGGCTGGCGCCACGCGACAGCCTGCTCGTCCTCGCCGACTCCCTCACCGGCGCACTCTCGGGCAATGACGTAGTCAGCCGCCCGCCGATCGCCGAGCGACTCTTCGGGACTCTGGAGCAGGCAGTGGGCCGTCATCCCGAGGACCCCGAGGCGTGGTACGCCTTGGGCGAGGCACGCCACCACTTCGGCCGCTGGCTGGTGCACCCTGGAGGCTGGCGGGCGACGCTCGAGGCGTTCGAGCGCTCGATCGCGCTCGACCCCCTCTTCGGCCCGGCGTACGTCCACCCGGTCGAGGTGAGCTACGACTTGGGCGATACCGCCCGCGCCCGCCGGTTCGCGGCGGCCGCCATCCGCGTCGACCCGCAGTGCACCCAGTGCCGCGCCTATCAGGCCGTCCAGCAGCTACTCGCACTTCCGGACTCGGCCGCCCAGGCGCGCGTGCTCGACACCCTGCCGGTAGAGGTACTCAGGATCGCCTTCGTGACGATCGAGCGCTGGCCGGACCCGGGCGAGCTCGCCGTGCGCATGTTGCGGCACCTTTGGCCTCGGGATCGGCCGTTCGCGCAGGCTCACCTCGCCCAAGCGCTCACCTTCCGCGGCCACCTCCGGGACGCGCTCGCTCTCGCGGACACCGCGGCGCCGGCCTCACCGCTCCTATTTGCCGAGGCTGCACTGCTCGGCTCTGTGCCCGCGGATCGGGCGGCGGCGGCGTTCAGCGCGTGGCTCCGAGAGCGATCACTGTCCTGGCTCGTACTTGCGCTCCCGTGGTGGAGCGCGCGCCAGGATACCGTGGCGCTCCGGGGCTTTTTGTACCTGGTCGACAACGCGGCAGGCTCGGCGCGCTCGGCCGGTGAGCGCGCGCTCAGCGACTCGGTCCCCTTCGGCCACATGATGGCCCTCGCCCGGGCCCACCTGGCCCTCGCGCGGCGCGACACTGCGGCCGCGCTCCGCACGTACGACTCCCTTCTCATCTCCCCCGTCCCTTGCCCTTGGCGGTGCCAGGGCGACCAGCTCCTCGCTGCGCGCCTGCTGGTGGGCCGCGGCCGGCTCAGCGAGGCGGCGCGGATCCTCAGCACGCCGCCCACGCTCGAGGGCGAGTATGAGCCGCGCCCGAGCGACATCTTGTGGTACCTCGAGCGCGGCCGGGTGGCCGAGCAGCTCGGGGATCGCCCCCGCGCACTCGAGGCCTACCGCTATGTGGCGGCCGCCTGGCGGCGTCCTGACCCCGAGCTCGAGCCGTACGCCGCCGAGGCCCGGACGGCGCTGGCGCGACTCAGCGCGGAGCCGGAGCGGTGAGATCAGCGCCACAGGTCACGCTGAGATCACGGTCAGGGAACGGACGGTAACTACTATGCCTAACATAGGGTTCGCGGGTCGGTGCCGGAACCTGCGTCCCTAATACCGCTCCGTTCAGCAGTCACTTGTC
The DNA here is from genome assembly GCA_044866195.1 of Gemmatimonadales bacterium. Taxonomy (GTDB): domain Bacteria; phylum Gemmatimonadota; class Gemmatimonadetes; order Gemmatimonadales; family GWC2-71-9; genus DASQPE01. The sequence continues at coordinate 5,236 of JBIOTT010000220.1, read as the reverse complement.
AACCAGAGAGACGGCATGGGCCGAGCACTTCGTCGGTCCTTCGCGAACGCTGTTGCCGCTGCCTTGCTCCCCACGGGGCTTGCTGCCCAGGAGCCGGCCGTGATCACCGGGCACGTCTCCGGCGAGGACGGCAGGGCGATCCCGAACGCCGCAGTGAGCATCCCCCAGCTCCAGCTCGGGGGAACCGCCCGGGAGGACGGCCGCTACACGATCGTGGTGCCGCCCAACCGGGTGACCGGGCAGCAGGTCACGCTGACCGCCCGCGCCCTCGGTTACCGGCCGCAGTCCAGCGTCATCACCCTCGCCGAAGGCCAAATCGCCCAGGACTTCACCCTCGCCCCCAACCCGCTTCAGCTGGGCGAGGTGGTGGCGACCGGGGCCGGTACCAGCAGCGAGGTGGAGAAGCTGGGCAATCTCCGCAACAGCGTACCCGCGGCCGAGATCGAAAAGAGCCAGGAGCCGAACCTCATCAACGCGCTTTCGGCCAAGGCGCCGAACGTGACGGTGACGTCCACGAGCGGGTCGCCTGGGACCTCGACCTTCATCCAGATCCGGGGGCCGCGCACCTACAACAGCACGGGGCAACCGCTCATTGTGGTAGATGGCTTGCCAATTGACTACACCAGCTTCGCGACATTCAACTTTGACCCGGGGAGCGAGGGCCCGATCACTGGCGCCGAAGAGCCCACCCGAAGCGTCGATCTCAACCCGAACGACATCGAGTCGGTCGAGGTCCTGAAGGGACCGGCGGCAAGCTCGATCTACGGGGCCCGTGCCGCTGCTGGGGCGATCCTGATCACCACCAAGGCGGGCAAGCCGGGACCCGCCCGCTACTCGCTCCGCAGCAACTTTCAGTTCGACCGGCCCACCAAGTACTACCAGCTGCAGCGGAGGTACGGGGGCCCGGGCGTATTCGGTATCAAGGGCTTCGGGCGGGAAAGCTGGGGTCCGGCCCTCGATCCCGGGACCCCCACCTACGATCACGCCCGGGAGCTCTTTGAAACCGGGTTGGGCACCGACCAGACCCTGACGATCTCGGGCGGCACCGATCAGACGCTCTTCTACCTGTCGGGGAACTACAACTACACCGACGGGATGATCGTGGGGAACAAGGATGTGCTCAAGCGTATCACGGTGCGGGTCAACGGCTCCCAGCGGCTCAGCGACCGGCTCAAGGTGTCCGGCAACATCGCCTACGCCAACACCGGCAGCCGGTTCGTCCAGCGCGGGAACAACGTGAGCGGCATCCTGCTGGGCGGGCTTCGGACCCCGCCCGAATTCAACAATTTGCCGGACACGGCAGACAACGGGCAGCATCGGTCGTACAGGCTCCCGGATCCCCTACCCACCGACGCACGGATCAGCCGCGGTTTCGATAACCCGTTCTTCGTCATTCGGAAGTTCGACAATCGGGCGCAAACAGACCGCGTGTTCGGCAACCTCGGCGTGGACTGGCAGACGTTCGATTGGCTCAAGTTCAACTACACGCTCGGCGCCGACTACTACGACGACGAGCGGCTCGAGGGCTATCCCCTCTCCAACTCGACCAATCCGGAGGGCCAGGTCATCGCCGGGCACATCACCAACTCCACGGCAGATCACAACCTGAGCGCCACGGCGAGCTGGAAGGTGCACGACGGCCTGGCCGGTACGTTCACGGTGGGGCAGGAGCTGAACCACCGGCGCCAGACGATCACCGGGACGGTGGGCCGAACGCTGGTCGCGCCGGATCTCTTCACCATGCAGAACACGGTGAGCCGCGAGCCGCCCACCGACCAGGTCATCAAGCGGCGGGTCGAGGGGTACTTCGGCCAGGCGACGCTCGACCTCGCCCAGCAGGTCTACCTCACCGGCGCGATCCGCTACGACGGGTCGAACAGCTACGGCCCAAACCACCGGCGGGCCTGGTTCCCCAAGGTCTCGGCGGCCTGGAACTTCATCCGTAGCCGGCCGGCGGGGGTCATCACTTACGGCAAGCTGCGGGCGGCCTACGGCGAGGCGGGCGTCGAGCCGGATCCCTATAACATCGCCACCGCGGTGCAGATCCAGAACCTGAACGGGCAGCCCGGGACTGTCCTCAGCTCCACCCGCGGGAACCCCGATCTGAGGGAGGAGCGGAGCAAGGAGCTCGAGGCGGGGTTCGACATCGGCCTGATCCGGGACAAAGCGGATCTGAGCTTCACCTGGTACAACTCTCGGACCTCCGGGGTGATTCTCGAATACCCGCTGCCATCTTCGAGCGGCTTCCTCTTGGAGAATCGGAACGCGGGCGAGTTCCGGAACCGGGGCATCGAGGTGACGCTCAATCTCCGGCCGATCGCGACTCGGGACTTCGGGTGGGATCTGGGCTTCCAGTTCGCCCGGAACCGGAACCAGGTGCTGAATATCGCGGGCGCGGATAGCGCCACCTTTGTCCAGCTGCGGGGCTCATTCCTGGTCTCGCAGGGCGTGCAGATCGGGCAGCCGTTCGGCGTCATGCGCGGGCGCGGCCTGGTGAAGTGCGGGGTCACGCCGGACGTCAACGACCTCGTGGGCGACAATAGCTGCGACACCGCCCCGGCCGGAGCGCTGTACATCGGTGCCGACGGGTTCCCGATCCAGGACCCGAACGAACGCCTCATTGGTGACCCGAACTACAACTGGACCGGTTCGGCCCGCACCACCTTCCGGATCAGAAACTTTCAGGTCTCCGGGTTAGTGGACATCCGCAACGGTGGGGCGGTCTGGAACGGCACCCGGTTGGCGCTGCTTTTCTACGGCACGCATGCGGAGACCGCCAACCGTGCTACCTGCACCCAGCCGATCCTGGACGCCGACGGAAGCCCACTCGAGTGCGCGCACTATGAAGGAAACGTGCGCACGTTCGGGAAGGACTTCTGGTTCATTGGGCCGGTGGCCGGACCGGGGGCGGGCACGGCAGTGCCGATCGGTGACCAGTGGTACCGTGACGGCCCGTCGAACGTCTTCGCCGGCAACGACGAGGACGCGGTGCAGGACGCCGGGTTCGTGCGGCTGCGCGAGGTCTCGCTGCAGTACACGCTCCAGCAGCCGTGGGTGCGCCGGGCCCTGGGATTTAGCTCCATCGACCTCCGAGTGGCCGGCCGGAACCTGCTCACCTGGACGGACTATACGGGCCTCGATCCCGAGACCAACCTCGGGCAGGCCGAGCAGACGCGGCGCGGGATCGACTACTTCAACAATCCTCAGTCCAGGTCGTTCGTGTTCACCGTCACCCTCAATCGCTAACCGGAGGACCCGTGTACGGCTCTGGCAAGCGCTTCGCCGTCGCCGCGCTGGTTGGAGCCGGCCTGGCGGGGTGTAGCGATTTCCTGTCGGGCCCTAGCGTGAGCCAGGATCCCAACAACCCAGGCGTGGAGGTGGCTTCGGCGGACAACCTGCTCGTGGGCATCCAGAGCACGCAGTTCAACACGTATGCGATGAGCTTCCAGACGATGGTCGTCTGTGGGTACATGCAGCAGTGCAAGGGTGCGGTCGGCACAGGCATTGAGTTCTTCCTCAATCACTACTTCATGGACCTTGGCCTATTTGAGGACCCGTGGAACAACACGTATGGGACGGGCGGGCTACGCGCCGTGCGGGAAGTGCAGCGGAAGCTGGAAGCGCGCACGGTGCGGGACCCACGCTACGAAGGGATCATGAAGGTATGGGAAGCGCTCATCTTGAGCCATGCTGCGGACGTGTGGGGAGATATTCCCTACTCCGAAGCGGCCCGCGACGACGTGGCGCAGCCCAGGCTGGACGACCAGCTCACGATCTACACCTCGCTGCTCACCCTCCTCGATCAGGCCATTGCTCAGATAGCCGATCCCTCCGGCGTCGGCCCGGCGGCCGCCGACTTGGTCTACGGCGGCGATCCGGTTGCGTGGACGGAGCTGGCGCATACGGTCAAGGCCCGCATCTACCTACACACCGTGAGGGCGAACTGCGCCACGCTGGCCGGTTGCCCTGTGTACAACAACGTCACTGCCGAAGCGACGCGGGGCCTCCCGCTGGATGGTAGCCTGGACTTCAACGCCCTGGTGTCTGGGGCGACGCGGGCCGAGGCGAACTTCTGGTTCAATGCGTACACCGATTTCGGGCCGGAGCTTCGCGCCGGGGACTTCATCGTGAACCTCATGGGACCCACCGGCCGCAACGACCCGCGGTTCGCCACCTACTTCGCCGACGCAGACGCCTGCGGCATCTTCGGTCCTGAGTTTGGGCTGGTCATCTTTCGGTCGTGCCGCGCCGGGGCCGCCGGCTTTCCCCAGCCGTGGATCACGGGTGACGAGAACGCGCTGATGCTGGCGGAGGCGTACCTCCACGTGGGCGGCGGCGATCCCGCCGCGCCGCTCAACGCGGTGCGAGCCAAGTTCGGGTTGCCGCCCACCACGGCAACGCTCCAGAGCATCATGGAGGAGAAGTACATCGCGTTATTCCAGAACCTGGAGGTCTGGAGCGACTGGAAACGCACCTGCCTCCCGGTGCTCACCCCGACCGGCGACCTGGCCCCGATTCCGGGAACCATTCCACGGCGGGCGTACTACGGGGGGCACGAGTTCGACAACAACCGGAACGTCCCGTCGGCGTCACTGCAGGTCGGAAGCGGCGGCACGCAGCTCGACGGCAATCCCGTCAATCTGCCCGGCTTCCGCAACAAGAATGATCCCCCTCCCCCGCAGGGCTGTCCCTAATCGTCGCGCAGTCCCACGAACTTGCCCCCTCCAGTGAGCCGCCGTATCGTGGCCCAAGTACCTTCGCGGGGCCTGCCCCGATTCCGGTTCCCTGTCACACGAGATCAGGGCGCTGCTCCGAGCGACGGGCAGCCGCGAGCAGACAGCGCTCGATGCGCGGAAGGCTCAGCTGCTTGAGTCCCCTACGGCAGCGGTGCTAGCGGAGCGAGCAGCAACGGACCCAGCTACGTCCCATGTGAACGAGAGTCACAGCGATCAGCCTGACGCTGGGGTACTCAGCCGGCTACGGGTCGCGCTCGTCGTTACCTACCGGCTCGAGCGCGAGCTGGGGCGCGGGGGGATGGCGACGGTCTATCTCGCCCACGACCTCAAGCATGCGCGGTCGGTTGCGCTCAAGGTGGTGCACCCTGAGGTGGCGGCCGCGCTCGGGGCCGAGCGCTTCCTGCAAGAGATCCGCGTCACCGCGCAGCTTCGCCATCCCCACATCCTCCCGCTCCTCGATTCGGGCGAAGCTGCGGGCCAGCTCTGGTACACCATGCCGT
>JBIOTT010000219.1:0-5547 GCA_044866195.1 Gemmatimonadales bacterium | reverse complement strand
CGGTCCTCGCCCGGCTGCGCAGCTGGGGCCGCACGGTCATCCTGACCGACGGCGACATCGTGTTCCAGCCGCGCAAGATCCAGCAGTCGGGTCTGTGGCGGACCGTCGGCGGGCACGTGCTGATCTACATCCACAAGGAGCAGGAGCTGTCGGAGGTCGAGCAGTTCTATCCCGCGGACCACTACGTGCTGATCGACGACAAGCTCCGGATCCTGGCGGCAGTCAAGCAGGTCTGGGGCGCGCGCGTCACCACGGTTTTCGTCCGGCAGGGGCACTACGCGCATGACCCTGCCATCCTGGGCCAATATCCGCCGGCGGACGTCGCCCTCGACGCCGTCGGCGACTTGCTGCACCTCGACCCGCACGTGCTGCTCGAGCCCGGCGCGGCCGGCAGTATGACTGGAAGGACCCCATGAATCCCACGCAGCAACTCCATGCCATCGGCCAGAGTCTCTGGCTCGACTACATCACCCGGGGACTGCTCAGCGGCGGCACCCTCCGGCGTTACCTCTCCGATTTCTCGGTGACCGGGCTGACATCGAATCCGACGATCTTCGATCAAGCTATCAGTCGAAGCGACTTTTACGACGAGGCCATCCGGCGCAAGAACGCGGAGGGCCGGTCGGGAGAGGCGCTCTTCTTCGAGCTCGCCCTGGAGGACCTGGGGCAGGCCGCCGACCTGTTCCGGCCGATTCACGATCAGACGCAAGGCGCCGACGGCTGGGTCTCGCTCGAGGTGTCGCCGCTGCTGGCGTACGACACCCGCAGTACGATCGAGGCCGCCCGGGCCCTGCACGCTCGGGCTGGTCGGCCCAATCTCTTCATCAAGATCCCGGGCACCGAGCAGGGACTACCCGCCATCGAGGAGTCCATCTTCGCAGGCGTGCCGATCAACGTGACCCTGCTGTTTTCCCGAGAGCATTATCTCGCGGCAGCAAACGCCTATATGCGGGGCATCGAGCGGCGCATCGCCGCCGGTCTCGACCCGCGGGTGCGCTCCGTTGCCTCGGTCTTCATCAGCCGCTGGGACAAGGCAGTGTCGGACAAGATACCCGAGGATCTCAGGGGCCGGGTCGGCATCGCGATCGCGGGACGCACCTACCGGGCATACCTCGAGCTGCTCGCGTCTCCCAGCTGGCAGCGGCTCGCCGCGGCCGGCGCCGTTCCGCAGCGACTGCTCTGGGGCAGCACCGGCACCAAGGATCCGGCGCTCTCGGATGTGCTGTACGTCCTCGGCCTCGCGGCGCCGGACACGATCAACACGGTGCCGGAGGCCACCCTGCTCGCGTTCGCGGACCATGGGATGGTCGGCGAGCTGATGCGGCCGGATGGCGGCGACGCGGAGGTCGTGCTCGGCCGGGTGGGCCAGGCCGGGATCGACGTCGGCGCCTTGGCGGGCGAGCTGCAGCGGGAAGGCGTCGAGTCGTTCGCGGCGTCCTGGAAGGACCTGCTGAGCTGCATCGAGTCCAAGGCGGCGGCGCTGCGCGACCCGGCGCTGAGCGGAGGGCCGGCCCGATGACCGCGGTGGCATCGTCGTCCACGACCGGGCTCACCCAGCGGCCGGCCTGGCGCGCGCTGGAAGCGCACTACCGGAAGATTCGTGACGTCCACTTGCGGCAGCTCTTTGCCGAGCAGCCGGATCGTGCCGACCGGTTGAGCGCGGAAGCAGCCGGGGTCCTGCTCGACTATTCCAAGCACCGCGTCACCAGCGAAACCGTCGGCTTGCTGCTCGGATTGGCCCGCGAGGCCGGTCTCCGCGAGCGGATCGACGCGATGTTCGCGGGCGAGGCCATCAACCCGACCGAGCGCCGCGCCGTGCTCCACACAGCGCTCCGCGCTCCCCGCAGCGAGTCGATTCTCGTGGACGGGCAGGACGTGGTGCCCGAGGTGCACTTGGTGCTGGATCGCATGACGGCGTTCGCGAACCGGGTCCGGAACGGCGCCTGGAGGGGTCACAGCGGCAAGCCGATCCGCAACATCGTCAACATCGGGATCGGCGGCTCGGATCTTGGCCCGGTCATGGCCTATGAGGCGCTCAAGCACTACAGCCGGCGCGATCTCACCTTCCGCTTCGTGTCCAATGTGGACGGCACCGATTTCGCCGAGAAGACGCTCGGGCTCGACCCGGCCGAGACCCTCGTGATCGTGTCGTCCAAGACATTCACCACGCTGGAGACGATGACCAACGCCCGCACCGCTCGCGACTGGCTCGTCGCACATCTCGGGGCAGGGGCGGTGGCAGCGCATTTCGTCGCCGTCTCCACCAACGCTGCGGAGGTGACGAAATTCGGCATCGACCCGGACAACATGTTCGGTTTCTGGGACTGGGTGGGCGGCCGGTATTCCATGGAATCGGCCATCGGGCTCTCTACCATGCTTGCGATCGGACCGGAGCAGTTCCGGGCAATGCTGGCCGGCTCGCACGCGATGGACCAGCATTTCCGCACTGCTCCGTTCGAGCGCAACTTGCCGGTACTCATGGGCCTCCTCGCCGTCTGGTACGCCGATTTCTTCGGGGCCGAGACGGTGGCGGTGTTGCCCTACGACCAGTACCTGGTGCGGTTCCCCGCGTACCTGCAGCAACTCACCATGGAGAGCAACGGCAAGCACGTGACGCTGGACGGCCGCCGGGTGGACTATGCCACCGGAGCCATCTACTGGGGCGAGCCCGGCACCAACGGGCAGCATTCCTTCTATCAGCTGCTGCATCAGGGAACCCGGCTGGTGCCGGCCGATTTCATCGGGTTCTGCCAGTCGCTCAATCCCATCGGGCAGCATCACGACCTGTTGATGGCCAACCTCTTTGCCCAAACGGAAGCGCTTGCGTTCGGCAAGACGGCGGAGGAGGTTCGGGCCGAAGGTACCCCAGAGTGGCTCGAACCCCACCGGGTGTTCGAGGGCAACCGGCCCACCACCACCATTCTGGCTGAGCGGCTGACCCCCGAAACGTTGGGCAAGCTGGTCGCGCTCTACGAGCACAGCGTCTTTACCCAGGGCGCGATCTGGCAGATCGACTCGTTCGATCAGTGGGGGGTGGAGCTGGGCAAGGTGCTGGCGACCCGGATCATCCCGGAGCTCACCAGTCGCGAAGAGCCGAGGCCAGGGCATGACGGCTCGACCAATCGGCTGATCCAGCGGTATCGCCAGCTCCGGAGGGCGTCATGACCGACGCTGCGCGAATGGACCAGCTGGCCATCAACACCATCCGGACCCTCTCCATCGACGCGGTTCAGAAGGCGAGCTCGGGTCATCCCGGCACCCCCATGGACGCCGCCCCGACCGCCTACTGTCTGTGGCAGCGTTTCCTGCGGTACGATCCGGACGATCCCCGCTGGCTCAATCGGGACCGGTTCGTGCTCTCCAACGGCCACGCCTCGATGCTGCTGTACAGTCTCATCCACCTCGCGGGCGTCAAGGCCGCAAACCCGTCATATGAAGAGGTGGGGCGAGCGGCGGTGACGCTGGAGGACATCAGGACGTTCCGCCAGGCGGGCAGCCGCTGCCCGGGGCACCCGGAGTATGGTTGGACCTCTGGTGTCGAGGCGACCACCGGCCCGCTGGGCCAGGGGGTTGCCATGAGCGTCGGTATGGCGATCGCCAGCCGCTGGCTGGCCGCGACCTTCAACCGACCCGGCTACGAGCTGTTCGACTACAACGTCTACGCTCTCGCCGGCGACGGCTGCATGATGGAGGGCGTGAGCAGCGAGGCCGCATCGCTGGCGGCTCACCTTGGGCTCTCGAACCTCTGCTGGATCTACGACGACAACCGGATCTCCATCGAAGGGCCGACGTCGCTCGCATTCACTGAGGACGTAGCCGCTCGTTTCATCGCCTATGGCTGGAACGTCACCCGGGTGAGCGACGCGAACGACCTGGACATGCTCGCCCGGGCCTACCGTTGCTTCCTCGCCACCACCGACCGTCCGACGCTGATCGTCGTGGAGAGTCACATTGGCTACGGGGCTCCCCACCGGCAGGACACCAAGGAAGCCCATGGCGAACCCCTGGGTCCGGACGAGGTTCGGCTGGCCAAGCAGTTCTACGGCTGGGATCCGGACGTCCAGCTCTTCGTCCCGGAGGGCGTCCGGGAGCATTTCCAGGAGAACCTTGGCCGCCGCGGCTCCGAGGGCCGGCGGGCGTGGCTCGAGCGCCTCGCTGGGTATCGGCGGGAGTACCCGGAGCTCGGGCGGCAGCTCGACTGCATCGATCAGCGGAAGCTGCCGGGTGGCTGGGACCGCGACCTGCCGAGCTTCCCGGCCGATTCCAAGGGCGTTGCCGGCCGCGACGCCTCATCGAAGCTGCTGAACACGCTCGCGCAGCGGATTCCCTGGTTGCTGGGTGGCTCCGCGGACCTCTGGCCCTCCACCCGGACCCGGTTGACCTTCGATGGCGCGGGGGACTTTCAGCAGCCGGGCAACGACGGCGACTACCGGGGACGGAACTTCCATTTCGGAGTACGCGAGCACGCCATGGCGGCGGCCGCCAACGGACTTGCTCTGTCCGGGCTGCGGCCGTATGCCTCGAGCTTCCTCGTGTTCACCGATTACTGTCGGCCGGCGCTCCGCCTCAGCGCGTTGATGGAGGCGCCGGTGCTGTACGTCTGGACTCACGATTCGATCAGCCTCGGCGAGGACGGCCCCACCCACCAGCCGGTGGAGCATCTCGCGGCGCTGCGCGCGATGCCGGGCATGCTGGTGATCCGGCCGGCGGACGCGAACGAGGTGGTCGAGGCGTATCGGGTGGTGCTCTCGCTCGAGGACCGGCCCGCCTGCCTGGTGCTCTCGCGCCAGCCGCTCCCGACCCTCGACCGCTCGACCTACGCTCCGGCAAGCGGCCTGGCGAAGGGCGGCTACATCCTCGCGGACCCGCCGGATGGGAAGCCTGACGTGCTGCTGCTCGCCACCGGCAGCGAAGTCTCACTCTGCCTCGCGGCCCGGGACCGGCTGCTCGCCGAGGGCGTGCAGGCTCGGGTGGTGAGCCTGCCGTGCTGGGAGCTGTTCGACGAGCAGCCGCTCGAATATCGCGAAAGCGTGCTTCCGTCGGAGGTGACGGCGCGGGTCGCCGTCGAGCAGGCGGCCACCTTCGGCTGGGAGCGCTATGCCGGCCCGCAGGGCACGATCCTCGGCATGCGCTCCTTCGGCCTGTCGGCCCCCATGAAGGTCGTGGCCCAGCATTTCGGGTTCGCGCCGGAGCAGATCGTCGCCGCGGCGCGCGAGCAGCTGGCTCATCGGCGGGGACCGGCGCACGTGTGAGCAGTCCACCGGGCCGGCAGGTCCTCACGATCAACAGCGGCTCATCCAGCCTCAAGGCCGCCGTGTACCTGATGGACCAGTCCGAGGTCCGGCTACTCCGGCTGGACGCGAGCCGGATCGGCTCCCCGGCCAGCCGGCTTCACGTGATCGGGCCCGACGGCTGCCGTCTTTTTGATGACGCTCACCCGCTGCCGGACTATGTTGCCGCCCTGGATGCCTTGCTCGGGTGGATGCGACGGTGCGACCCGCCCCTCGCGCCGCAGCTGGTGGCCCACCGCGTCGTTCACGGGGGAGA
>JBIOTT010000218.1:0-3205 GCA_044866195.1 Gemmatimonadales bacterium | reverse complement strand
AGCCAGGGCGACCTCAACTCGGTCGCCTTCGGCGGGTGGCGCTACATCCGGAACGAGGGAACCGGCATCGAAGAGCTCTATGACTTCGAGCGCGACTGGTCGGAGCGCCAGAACCGGGTCGGCTCTCCCGACGGGGACGGGCTCTTGCCTCGGTACCGGGCTGCCATCGCCGCGCTCGATCGCGGAGAGACGAATGTGACCGGCACCACAGTGCAGGTGCGCTGAGCCCTCCATCATGAGCGCAGCTTCGAGCCTTAACAAGCCCTCGCGCAGGAATGACGATGCCGGTGCAGGCGGCTGCTCCGTCCGTGGGCGAACGTCCCAGCGCGCTGCTCGCGCTCGCTGTGTGGACCGGACTTGTCACCGGCTTCCTCGAGCTCGGCGCGATCACGCCGGCACTGCTCGGTCCCGACTTCAGCGAACGAGGTCGCGATGCAGTATGATGATTCCGGCCTTTGACGCCGCACTGTTGGTGTCGTGGGCATCGGGCTGGCAGCGTTGGGGTACCTGGTCCGCGTGCCCTGGCGGGTCGCGGCTGGCGCGCTGGCCGGGTTGGGCGCGCTACTCGTGCTCCTCGTCTTCCCGCAACTCCACCGGCTCGCCGCTGTGGCACTCGCGGTGGGGGTGGGCGCCCAGGCTGCGCGGCTAGCTACCCGCAGGGCGGAGGCGGCAGTCCGCCTGGTGCGGAGGAGCCTGCCCTGGCTGCTGGCGTCGGTGGGTATCCTCGCGGGCCTCTCAGTTGGCTGGCGTACTTTGCAGGAACGCCGCCTGGTGCGATCGCGCCCGCTCGCCCAGCCCGGGGCGCCCAATGTCCTGCTCCTGATCCTCGACACGGTGCGGGCCGCTGATCTCAGTCTGTACGGCTACTCGCGCGCAACCACGCCGGAGCTGGAGCGCTTTGCGCAGCGCGGCACCGTGTTCGACCGGGCCTTCGCTGCGGCGTCGTGGACGACTGCATCTCACGGCTCGATCTTCACAGGCCGCTGGCCGTCCGAGCTCGGCATCACGTGGCACCGGGGATTGGGCCCGCAGTGGCCCATGCTCAGCGAAGTTCTCCGAGCGCGCGGCTACGCTACGGCGGCCTTTGTCGCCAACGAAGCCTACGCCGGCTGGGAAACCGGGCTCTCGCGCGGATTCGAGCACTTCGACGACTACCCTCGCTCGTTGTGGACCGCCGTGCAGGGAACGGCGTTCGGCCGGCGGCTCTACGGCCCAAGCCGGAACCGGCTGGCGGCGATCTTCGGCCAGCTCCCCGGGGCTCTGGCGCGTCCGGCTGCCATGGGTGGGCGAGCGCCGATCGGCGCAGCAGATCAATCAGGCGTTTCTCGATTGGCTCGATCGGACCCCGCCAAAGCCACCCGGCATGGTATCCCGCGAGCCGCGGAGAGCTCAACTCGATCGCGTTCGGTGGCTGGCGCTACATCCGCAACGAGGGCGACGGCAGCGAAGAGTTGTACGACTTCGAGCACGACGTGCTGGAGCGCTGGAACGTGGTGGGCACCGCTCTAGGGGCGAGGCTTTTACCCCAATACCGGACGGCCCTCGTGGGCGTGATACGCGCCGGAGCGGTAGTTCCGCTCGCCCACGCCGGCCGATCCGGTGTTGGAGAAGAGTGACCCACCTCACAGTAAATGCTGGCCGAATCGTCCATCGTGAGACAAATCGCAACAATTCGGCACCGGTCTCAGATTCGGAGAGATCATGCCTCTCGACCCGAACGCCGAGTCCGGAATCAGCCGGCGCCCGATTTCGCTCCTGACGCTTGCCCTGTGGACCGGGCTGGTGACCGGCTTCGGGGAAGGGCTGGTGCTTGGGTCGAAACTGATTGGTCCCGACTTCTGCTACTGCAGCGCAGACGCCGTGTGGCTGGCCCCGGCCTTCGACGCGGTGCTGTTCGGCCTCGTCGGCGCCATCCTGGTCCTTCTCGCGCGGCTGATCCCGGTGCCCTGGCAAGTGGCAGCCGGTATTTTTGCCGGTTTCGGCGCGCTGCTCGTCCTCTTCCACTTTCCGACGCTGCATCAGCTCGCGGCGCTGGCGCTCGCGGCGGGTATAGGAACGCAAGTGGTGCGGATCCTGGCCCACCGGGTGCCTTCAGCCGCTCGTTTCGTGTCGCGGAGCCTCCCGTGGCTTGCCCTGTCGGTCGCGGCGCTGGCCGGGGTCATGATCGGCTGGCGGGCAGTGCGCGAGCGCCGCCTGGTTGCGTCCCGTCCGGCTGCGCGGCCCGGCGCTCCGAACGTGCTGCTGCTGATCCTCGACACGGTGCGGGCGGCCAACCTGAGTCTGTACGGGTATGCCCGCCACACGACCCCCGAGCTGGAGCGCTTCGCGGAGCGCGGCACCCTGTTCGAGCGTGCCTTTGCGGCGGCCTCGTGGACCTTGCCCTCCCATTCCTCGATGTTCACCGGGCGCTGGCCCTTCGAGCTGGAGGCATCGTGGGAGGTGCCGCTCGGCTCGCGCTGGCCGGTGCTGGCCGAAGTCCTCCGTGCCCGCGGGTATGCAACGGCGGCGTTCGTGGCGAACGACAAGCGGGTGAGCTGGGAGACCGGGCTCGCGCGAGGATTTGAGCACTTCGATGGCGCGTCCTTGTCGCGTCGGAGGACCACCCAGGCCGTGGCGTTTGGGATCGTGCTTTATGAGCCGATTCGGGCGCTGCTGATGCCAGTGCTCAGCCGGATGCCCCTCCTCTGGCGCATACGGCTGCCTCCCAAGGGTCACCACCGGTCGGCGGAGGACATCAACCGCGCTTTGTTCACCTGGTACGATCGGTCCCGACCGGCACCCGTCTTCGCGTTCCTCAATTTCATGGATGCCCACCTGCCGTACACGGTGCCCGACTCGTTCCGCTACCGGTTCCGATCGCAGATCTCCCGCCCGGCCTCAACAAAGGAAGACGATGATAGGCGGGGCAGACGCCTCACCCCGGCTGAGTTGCGGTACAGGTTGGATTCGTACGATGGGTCGATCGCGTATCTCGACTCCCAGCTCGGACGCCTCTTTCGCGAGCTGGAGCGCCGGCGGCTCCTCGACAACACACTCGTCATCATTGCCGCGGACCATGGCGAGGAGTTCGCCGAGCATGGCATGGGGACTCACGGGAACAGTCTCTATCGCGCTTCTCTGCATGTGCCGCTACTCCTGTGGTTCCCGGGCCATGTCCCCGAGGGGCGGCGAGTGAGCGCGCCCGTCTCGCTCCGGAACCTCGCAG
>JBIOTT010000217.1:0-4894 GCA_044866195.1 Gemmatimonadales bacterium | reverse complement strand
TGGGCCCGGCGCGATTCGAACGCGCGACCTCTTGCTCCGGAGGCAAGCGCTCTATCCAACTGAGCTACGGACCCGTAAGGATTTACGGCCTGGGGTGGGGCAACTGTGCCGGAAAAACGTGCCGGAGCGGTTTCCCGGAGCCCGAATTTTAATACCCTGGTCTCTTGAGGGTAGCCCCTGACCCCAGCCTGCTTGGGCACCAGTTGGCCGCTAACCTCCTCGAACCACTGCTCCGGGCGAAACTCTGGGGCGTCCGCCCGATGGCGGCCTTTCCCAAGCCGGACGTAGACCCGACGAACCATCTCCTCCGACTCGTGCCCGAGATCCTGGGCCACCGTGTACAGGCTCACGGGCCTACCGTGGTCCAGCGTCTGCAGCCTGGCCGCACAGTAGGTCTGGCGGAACACCCTGGTGCGAATGCGCTGGCCGGTCCAGACGAGCTGGCCGGCAGCGGTTCGAGAGCGCTTGCCCGTTCCGATCCAGCACCGGCACGAGAAAACCCGCGCGAACCGCAAGACGGTCCAGGAGATCGCGCAGGTTCGTCAGCGGCCGGTCCACCGCGACGTGTGGGGAGGGAAACAGCACCTCTCCTGGTAAGCGCCGGCGGTACGCTGCGAGATAGCCCTCCAGAATCTCCCGGAGCTGCGGCCAAAGCGGGATCGTCCGCTCCGCGCCCTCGGTCTTGAGCCGCCCGCCCTTGTGCCAGGGGTGGGGCCGGAAAGTGACTGTATCCACGTCGAACCTGATATCCCGAATAGCCAGCCCCGCGACTTCCTTCTGGCGCCCACCGGTGAGCAGGAAGGTGGCGACCAGGGCATGGGCGAGTCGCATCTCCGGCTCCTGAGGCTTGGCCGGATAGGTCGCGGCCTCCCACAATAGGCGGGCCGCATCCGGCACCTCGAGAAAGTCGGTCCTCGAGCGGCCGACCTTCGGCCGTTCATGCCGCTCGAGCAGGCTCACCGGGTTGACTCCGCGAGGTACCCACCCCTTTCGCTGGGCCTTCCGATATAGCGGCTGGTTGGGGGCGGCAGACCGGGCATTGTATGGTGCTGCATTCAGCCTGCCGTCAGCCCTCGACCGGACCCCGTTCCGCCGCACGGGGGCCGACGAGTCAGTTGCGGGTGGGACATTTCGGAGTCGGTCCGGGACGCGGGCGGTCTAAACCGATCGTGTGACCGGGCGTAGGCTGGGAGCCAAGGAAGCCCGGTGTGCCGCCCGGCCCCGGACTCGCCTCGTCGTCAGTCGCGAGACTCTCTCGCGCGCCGTAGCCCGCAGGTCTGCGACGATGCGTTACCGTTGATCACGGCCTGTTCAAAACGGGTAGGCACCCATCCTCATCCATCCCACCAGGGCCCCACCCAGCACGAGCCACGCCGAGTTGACACGGTACCGGACGATCAAAACAGCGCTCACGGCGGCGAGCGCGAACGCGAGCGGATCCACCAGCGCTGCCCGCCCGAGCTGCCAGGTCACGACCGCCATCAGCGCCATCGAGGCGACGTTCACACCGTCGAGCACGGCACCCGCCGTGGGGGAGCGCCGGAGCCGCGGAATCAGCGGACCGCTCAGCGCCACGAAGACAAAGGCCGGCAGAAAGATTCCAACGGTGGCCACGGCGGCACCGCCGCCGCCGCCCAGGAGGTAGCCGATGAACGTCGCCGTGGTAAACACTGGCCCCGGCGTGATCTGGCCCACCGCCACCGCATCGAGCAGCTGGCGCTCGGTCAGCCAGCCGAGCCGCTCCACTAGGTCGGCCCGCAGAAAGGCGAGCAGCACGTAACCGCTGCCGAAGAGCACTGCCCCGATCTTGACGAAGATGCCGAACAGCGGCCACAGACCGAAGGGCGGAGCCGCAGCCAGGAGGCCAGGCGAGGCGAGTGCCAGGAACGCCGGGGCCGCGCCCGCTACACCTCGGCGGAGGAGCGCCACGCCCGTCCCGGCCGCGAACAGGATGAGCAGCTCGTGCACGCCGAGCGCCGCTGCGCTGAGCGACACGAGACCCAGCGCGATCAGCATGCGGCTCTTCAGGGCCGCGCGCCCGAGCCCCCAGAGCGCCTGCGCCACCACGGCGATCACGACGGGCTTGACCCCGTACAGCACGCCACCGGCTGCAGGAAGGGCGCCGAATCGTGCATAAGCCCAGGCAAGGGCGGCGACGATGAGTGTTGCCGGCAGAATGAAACACACTCCGGCGACCAGGAGGCCCGGCCACCCGGCGCGCGCATGCCCGATGTGGATGGCGAGCTCGGTCGAGTTCGGGCCCGGGATCAGGTTCGTAGCCCCGAGGTAGTCGAGAAACTCCTCCCGGCTGAGCCACCGCCGGCGGCGGACGACCTCATCCTCCATCATCGCGATATGAGCCGCTGGGCCACCGAATGCCGTAGTCCCGAGCCGCAGGAACAGCCAGGCCAGCTCCGACAGCGAGCGATCCCGCCCCGCCTCGATTGGCTCACGGCGGCGCTCCGCCTTCAATGCCGCGGCCATCTGGCTGCTATCCACGTCTGGCGCCCCGCGGCCCCAGGGGCACGGGTGGGCCGCGAGAGCCGTGCGTCGATGGACCAGGGCCCGGCCCCAACGATCAGCAGGAACAGGGAGCCGAGGAGCATCGACCAGTCGGTGCGGGCCTCGTGCGCCATCGCCCAGAAGTCCTGGCGCGCGAGGATGGGCACCTTGGTGGCGAGGATGGCGACGAGCATGTCGATGATGAGGGGAATGGCCGCCAGCCGGGTGGCGAGCCCCACCAGGAGCAGGATGCCGCCTCCGATCTCGATGATTCCGACGAACGGGGCGAGGATCTCTGGGGCCGGGATGCCGATCTTGGCGAAGCGGCCGACCCCGAGCGGGTCTGGAGAGAGGAACTTCTGAATCCCCTCCGAGAGGAAAACCGCGCCAACCAGGAGTCGGATCAGCATCGTCGCACGCGGCGCGCGCGTCACTAGGATTTGTCGAAGGTCCATGAGTCGAATGGGGTGAGGGCTGGAGGCCTACGCGCGTGCCTCGGGCGCGTCAGGTGCCACCGCCCGCGGCCATGTAGATGCCGAGCACAATGAGCAGGACCGCGCCCACCCGGCGGAAGCCCTGCTGGGGCAGGCGGCCCAGCACTCGGGCCCCCGTCCGTTGTTGACCGTGCACCCGAGCAATAGGCTGGCGCCCCAGCGCCCGAACAAGGCCCGTCATCCTGATCCTTGACTTGCACGCCTTCGCGCGGCCAGTGCCGTGCGCGCGAGCTCCGTTGGCCGGAGGAGCTGCCGCTGCGCCGAGCGTTCGCGCGTGAGGAGACCGCGTCCTACGAGCCGGCCGGCAGCGGCGTGCGCCGCGGCATAGGAGACACCCGTCACCCGGGCTACGTCGCGGACGGCTACCCCACCCTCGAGTGCGCGTGTCATCAGATCCGCCTCGACCGACGGACCGAGCAGCGCCCGGACCCTCAGCTCCGGTACACCAAGGACCCAGCCCAGAGGGCGCACCGCGGTGGGCTTCAGTGTGGCGTCCTCATGCCAAAGCCCCCACTCTGCCAAGAGCGGCAGCGCACGCTGACGCGCCCGCCGGCGAAGCGTCTCCATCGAATCCATCACGTCGAAGAGGGGCCGTGCTGGCTTGAACGGCTGGCACTGGGAGAGCGCGGCGTCGAACTCGGGCGCGGCCCCGGCGCCCGCTCTAGCTAGTGAGAGGAGGGCCCCAAGTACGGCCGAAGCGCTTGCATCCGTGGTAGCCAATTCCGCGGCGAGTGCGCTAAGCCGGCGGCCGTTGACGAAGCCATGGTATGCGGCCAGCCAGGACGCTGCGCACACGAAGAGGCGCTCATCTCGAGGAGCGACCCGAGCGGTCTGGCAGATCAACACTTCGAGATCCACCGGCGCCTTCTCGGCCGGCACGCCGAACAGCACGCCAATCCTGGTCCATGCTGCGGCGATTGCGTCGAGATCCTGGTCGCGTATTACGGTGCCCGCACGGTCCTGCTCTTGAGCAGAGCGAGCTCGGACACGCCGCAGGGCCGACCGACGCTTGTTTCCCTGTGCGAGGGTTGGCTCATGAGCCGGCCTCCCATTCAGCGAGAAAGGTTCCCGATCCGCGAGAGTTGGCCACGGACGAAGCGAGCTCTTCCACCCTGGGTGCGATCGCCTTGAGGTCCGCTACATCCCGCGGCCGCAGGCCGAACACCTTCATGAGAATGACATCGCGCCGGCTGAGAAGCCAGACGCGGAGATGCCCAAAGGGCGGCAGCGCTACGAGGCGATCGCGGTAGTCTGGTGGTAGCACGTAGGTGTAGGACTGGATACTGCCGTTCAGCCAGCCCGGAGGTAGCTGTTCCTCATCGGCGACCTCGCGAATCAGCACTTGGAGCTGGCCCAGATCGGGCTCGGAACTCACAACGTCTCCGTCGTCAGTTGGCCTCCTCAGCGCCTCGCTCAGGAGGAGCGCAGCACTGCCCCCGAGGACGAGCGAAACCGGGCGGTGTGTGCGGCGCCCCAGGGCTGCCAGCGCCGACCATAGGGTGTCGCGGGTAAGCCTGAGGGAGGAATTCATGTATATAGTTTAAGCGATACGTAGTAGCCCCGCCAGACCCATTTCCTCGCCCAGCGAAGCCTAAGCTCTGCAGCCCCAACCAACCTGCCGTGCTTCGCACGCCCGCCTCTCCGGCCTTCGGCCCGGCGGCTCGCGCGCTCAGCGCGCGAGGGCGCTACGCGCTTGTCCTTGCGTACGGTAGCCGCTCGGTCACGGCTGACGGTGGTGCCATCCACGTTGATGAGCCGCTTCGCCCGCGCTGGCCTACCGTCACCCAAGCAGTACATGGCGCTCGCGAAGCTCGTTCGCGCCGCTTATCTCGAGGAAGTCTCTCCGGCCTTCGGGTGCAGACGACGGGGTGCCGCGTCCAGCGGCACCCTACTGTATC
>JBIOTT010000216.1:0-21193 GCA_044866195.1 Gemmatimonadales bacterium | reverse complement strand
GACTGTGTGCTTGTCGGCGAGGGCCCGCCGCCCCCCACGCTTCCGGTCCCAGAAGAACGCTGACCTGACGCGCCCTAGGCCGACCCTAGGGAACGTCGACCCCCTCCAGCAGCCAGAGATCCCCACCTCGGCTCGCCGCGTGATCGAACAGTACCCAGCGCCCGTCGGGAGACCACACCGGGTAATCGATCCGCACGTCGGCGTCGGGGAACTCGAAAACCGGGTACGGCGGCGCGCCGTTCACGGGATACGCCCAGAGCACTTTGTGGCCCCGTACGTCCATGATGACCGACTCGTCGGGCGAGAACGACATGTGCCCGCCGCTCAATACGTCCGGCAGATGGGTGAGGGCGCCGTCTTCGACCGAGACCCGCAGCACCTGCACCGGAGCGCCGCTCTCCGAACGGAACACGACTCCGCGCCCGTCCTTCGTCCACCGCAGGAAGTGCCCCCAGGTCCCCACTGAGGCGAGCCGCCGCTGGTTCGACCCGTCCGCGTTCATGAGCCACAGCTCGGACCGGCCCGTCCGGTCCGACATGAACGCGATCCGCTTGCCGTCCGGTGAGTAGAACGGGTTGGTGTCGACCGCCCGGTTGTCAGTGAGCCGGGTGAGCTTTCCAGCTGCCAGGTCCACGGCCCAGATGTCGGTGTTGCCGCCCCGGGCGGAGAAGAAGACAATTTGGCGGCCGTCCGGCGCCCAGTTGGGCTGGTAGTCGCCCCCCGTGCCGGTGGTGAGCTGCCGCTCGGACCCATCAGCCAGGGTGCGGACCCACAGATTCATCTCGCCCAGCCGGTCGGAGTTGAACGCGATCATCCGGCCGTCCGGCGACCACGAGCCCCGGCTCTCCGCCCGTGTGGTCGCGAGCACCGGGCCCGGCTGGCCGGTGGGCCGGCCGGAGTGGGGCGACACCGGAAGTCGCCAGATGTCCGAACTGATCCCCCGCACGCCGAACGCGATGCGGCGCCCGTCCGGTGCGACCGCGGGCTCCACGTCCTCGCCTGCGCCGGTCGTGAGCTGCGCGGGCGGACCGGAGGCGCGTCCATCCGCTCCGACTGGAATGCGCCAGAGGTTGAGGCTTCCGCCCCGATACGAGCTGAAGTAGGTCCACCGCGAATCCGGGGACCAGACGGGGTCGAGGTCGAGGACGTTGTCGTCAGTGAGCCGGCTCATCGCCTGCGAGGCGACGTCGACCATCACGATGTCCGACTTGGTCTTCTCGATCCGCCGAAACGCCAGCTTCGAGCCGTCGGGCGACCACCGGGGCTTGGCGTGGATCACGGCCTCGCTCGAGTCGGTCGTCACCTGGCGCGGATTGTGGCCGCTGGCGTCGACCACCCAGATGCGCCGGGGGCCGGCCCACTCCGCGTCGACCGCGAGCCGGCTTCCGTCCGGGCTGTACGCCGGACCAAACGCCGCGTCGAGCAGCTTGCTTTCGCTGCCCGAGGCCAGGTCGATGGTCCAGATGTCGCCGCCCTCGTAATACCAGCCGTCGATGTCGCCGGGATCGAGGCTTCCCGAGTCGGCCCGCGCGCGCACGAACGCAAGCCGCTTCCCGTCCGGCGACCAGGTCGGCAGGATGTCATCCCGCGGCTGCCGGGTGAGGCGCTGCTCCGCGCCGGTTGCCAGAGTTCGCACGTACAGCTGCTTGTAGCCCTCCGGCTCCGCGACGTAGGCCAGCCGCCCTCCGTCGGGCGACCAGGCCGGCCACTCCTCCATGCCCTCGCCGAAGGTGAGCTGGCTCAGCTTGCGATTGAATCCCGAGGCCAAGGTCGCCCCGCGGGTGGCCACCGCCGCGTTCAAGGGCGCCCGGGACCGCGCCGCGTAGTACGCGAGGCCAACCAGGGCCGCGGCGACCAGGCCACCGGCCAAGCTGATCGCAGCGATCCGCCGCCTCGGCGGCGCGGCGGTGGTCTCGCTTCCGCTCGGCTCAAGCGCGGCAGCGAAGTCCGCCGCGCTGGCAAACCGGTCTGCCGGCTCCTTGGCCAGCGCCTTCGCCACCGCCCGCACCACCGGCTCGGGCACGGTCCGGCCAGGCGTGACGAGCGGCGGAGGCCGCTCGGTGAGGTGCTTGGTGATGATCGATTGCGCGGTGGCGCCGGTGAACGGTGGCTTGCCGGTGAGCATCTCGTGCAACACGCAGCCGAGCGAATAAATGTCGCTCCGGCCATCGAGGTCAGCGGCCCCAGTTGCCTGCTCGGGGCTCATGTAGCTCGGCGTGCCGACCACCAGGCCCGTGGCGGTGAGCTGCGAGGTCGCTTCCGGGCCGAGCGGACGCGCGATACCAAAGTCGGCCACCAGGGTACTTCCATCCCGGGTCAGCAGGATGTTCTCCGGCTTCACGTCCCGGTGTACCACCCCGTGCTCGTGGGCGTACTGGAGCGCCTGCGCCGCTTCGCGGGCGATGCGCAGCGCCGGCTCGAGCGGCAGGACCTGCTCCCGTCCAAGCCGGTCGCGCAGCGACTCGCCCTCGACGAACGGCATCGTGAACCACAGGATTTCTGCCCGGCTACCTTCCTGCCCGACTGCCCCGCTGTCATAGACCGACAGGATATGAGGGTGCTGCAGGCGGGCGGCGAGGCGGATCTCGCGCTGGAAGCGCTCGGGGCCGAGCGACCAGGCCAGGCCGGGATCGAGAACCTTGAGGGCGACGGGGCGCTCGTGCCGGAGGTCCTGAGCCAGCCAGACGGTGGCCATGCCGCCCCGCCCGAGCTCGCGTTCGAGCAGGTAGCGACCACTCAGCCCGTGCTCGAGCTCGGTATGACGGTCAGCCACAAGGAATCTGCCGGGAATGAGAGCTGGACCAGCAGGTTCCAACAATAGACCGGGGCGGAACCGGCGGCTAGAGCTATCTGCCGACCGCCCGGTCCTGCCGCTCGGGCGCGAGCTTCAGGCTGTCGACGCCGACGGTCATTGCCCGGATGCGGGCGTCGACGTCGGCCGGCACCTTGGCCTGGGTGCGGCCTCCCAGGTACTGGGCGAAGAAGCGGTCCATGGTGTGGTAGAGCGCCAGCCGGTTGTCCGGGTTCAGGAACCCGTGTCCCTCGTTGGCGGCCACGAGATACTGGACCTTGACGCCCCGATTACGAAGGGCGATCGCGAGCTGATCGGACTCCCGCTTGGTGACCCGCGGGTCGTTCGCGCCCTGGACGATGAGCAGCGGGGTAGTGATCCGGTCCACCCGGGAGAGCGGCGAGCGGGCC
Organism: Gemmatimonadales bacterium; assembly: GCA_044866195.1. Classification (GTDB taxonomy): domain Bacteria; phylum Gemmatimonadota; class Gemmatimonadetes; order Gemmatimonadales; family GWC2-71-9; genus DASQPE01. Next base: position 17,992 of record JBIOTT010000216.1, on the reverse strand, counting down.
CACATGTCCTTGCGATCATCCGGCTTGCTCGGGTCGCCCACGAAGCGATACCAGGTTCCCTCGAGGAATGGGCGCCAGTAGGCCGGGAACGACTCCACCAGCGTGATCAGCGAGGACGGGCCGACGTAGTCCACCGCGCAGGTGAAGACCTGGGGCGTGAAAGTCACGCTCACCAGCGTGGCGTAGCCACCATACGAGCCGCCGTACACGCACATCTTCCGGCGGTCCGCGATACCCTGCTTGACAGCCCAGTCTACCCCGTCGATCAGGTCGGTGTGCATGGCGGCGGCAAACTGCTTCACCGCCGCGTTGTAGAAGCGCTTGCCGTATCCGGTCGAGCCCCGGTAGTTGACTTGGAGCACGGCGTAGCCGCGGTTGGCGAGCAGCTGGGCCTCGGGGTCGTATCCGAAGTAGTCGCGGGCCCACGGTCCGCCATGTACCAGCAACACCAGCGGCAACTTGCGGGCGGAGAGGCCGGTGGGAGTCGTCAGATATCCGTGGATGGTGAGCCCGTCGCGTGCGGGGAAGGCGATCGGCTTCATGCTGGCCAGCTCGGTCGACTTGAGCCAGGGGCGCGGGCGAAACAGGAAGGACCCTTTGCCGGTCGTCCGGTCGTACAGGTAGGTCACGCCGGGATCGGTCGGCGTGTCGAACGACACCACCCAGCGCTGCTCGTCTCGGGTCATCGAGGTGACGGTCGGGGTTCCGCTGTGCAGCCGGCGGATCCGGGCCAGGTCGGCCGCGACCTCCGGCGTCCTGGGGTAGATCCGGGTAGTGTCAGCATCGTACGCAGTCCAGAGCACCGAGTCGGTAGCCTCGCTGAACAGCACGCCGCCCGTTTCCGGTGGCTCGCCGGCGTGGTCCGGATCTTCGTGCACCACCCGCTCCTGCCCGGTCTCCAAGTCGAGCGAGACCAGCCGGCCAAGATCTGTCTCTCCATGATTCGAGAACATGTAGAGATGGCGGCCGTCGGGGTGGATCCGCAGCGGCTGCACGTTCTCGGTCGCGGGATAGCTCACCAGCAGACGCCACGGCTGGGCCGAGTCGGCCCGAACGTGGATCTCGTTCTCGCCGGCCGGGCCCTGGGCCAAGCCGACCCGCACGCGATGCGCCCGGTCGACCAGATAACCGGCGAAGCGTCCCGGGTTCCGGGCGGCCAGCTCGAGCTTCCCGGTATCGAGGTCGAGCCAATAGGCGTCGAAAGCGCTCGGGTCCCGCCGGTTCAAGCCGATGAAGATCCGCTTGGGAAGGTCCCGGGGTACGTCCACCACTAACGCGCGGGCGCCTTCGTACGGCGTTAGGTCACGCGCGTCGCCAGGGGCCGCGTCGACCCCCACCGCGAAGATGTGGAAATTCTCGTTGCCACCGCGGTCCTGCAGATACAGGACTCTCGCACCATCCGCCGACCAGTAGTACTCCCGGATGGGTCGCAGCGTGTCGGCCGTGAGCCGCCGCTCCTCGCCGGTCCGGACTGGCCGCACGAAGACGTTCAACTTGCCGCGATACGGCTTGAGGTACGCGAGCCAGCGCCCGTCCGGCGAGATTTGGGCTGCTGCGATTTCGGGGCTGTCAAAGAAGTGCTCTACCGGGATGACGGGCGCGACCTGGGCGACCACCGGAGCTGAGCCGAAGAGTGCGAGACCGGCAGCGAGGCACCGGCTGCGCGCGGCGCGGCGTGGCACGACTGACATGGAGCACTCCAAGGGAGGGTGACGGAGGCCGATCGGGAGCGGCTTAGCGGGAATCGGGCCTCGCGGCGACATCATCTGAGACACCGGCCGGCTCAGTCAGGGTTGCATCGCGCCGGAAGCGTCGCCGGGGCGGGCGCTCGAGCCTCGCCGCAGTGGCCGGGACACCGCTGAGCGCAAGCTGGGCCCGGAGCGCCGGACCCATGCCACGACGAATCAGCGCCGGTGCCAGTTTCGTCAGGCGGTCGGCCGCCGCCGGGATGAGGGGCCGGGTCTGGCCGCCGGCGCGGGCCAGCACCGGTACCCCGTCCTCATAAAGGATGCGGTTGGTCCCGAGTGCCGGGATCCGCTCGCCTGGCGTGACGATGCCCGTCAGGTTGAGCGGGTCCGCCGCGCTGACCGCGATCAGCCTGCCTCCGCCGGCCTCCCGGCGGGTCGCGCGAAGCTGACCAACTGCCTCGGGTAAGGCGAACTGCTCCCCCGCCATGCCGGCAACGAACCGGCCCCCGCGGATCTCCCCTCGGGCCTCGAGCCGGCGGTAGACCAGCAGCAGGTCGCGCCAGAGCGGGGCGTTGGCTTCGCGGTCGAGCAGGCGGCGGAAGATCACGCCGTAACGGCGGAGCAGCGTGCGCGCGCGGTGTTCGGTCTCCCCTTCTGCCCTAGCGCCTGTTTGCCCGTCGCGCAGCAGCGCCCAGCGTCCGGCGCTCTCGATCCCGAACGACACGGTTCGATGCCGCCGCGGAGCGTGGTTGAGCGGCTTCCGCTTGGCGGACGGCGTGATCAGCGCGCGGAGCCCGGCAAAGCCATCGGAGGTGACGGCGCCGAGCGCGGCAAGCTCACCCAGCGCCTGCTCGACTTGAGTCGGCAACAGGCCCGATCCACTGACCAGCTCGTGAAAGAACGACGCTCCGCGACGAACCAACACCTCGCGCACTCGCCGGCCGTATTCCGACAGCCCGACATCGTCGATCACAGGTCCGGCCGGGAGCCAGTGCTCCGCGTGCTCCCGGAGAAACAGTGCGATAGGCGTGGCGCGAATCGGGCCTGCTGTCCGCCCGTCCGCCCGTCCGCCTGTCCGCCCATCCGCCTGTCCGCCTATTCGTCCCCACGCGATGCGCCCGGTGAGACACAACGTGTCGAGCAGTGCCGGATCGTACTGCTCGCAACGGGTCGAGAGCACGTCCGCCTCCCAGGCGCCCGCCGGCACCTCGAAGCCATCCAGTTGCTCCAGCACCCCGGCGAGCCCCTCAAGGCCGGCAACGTTGTGGTCCGGGTCGGCTCGCTGCCAGACGAACAGAAAGCGCATGAAGTCCGCGGCCGACACCGGCTCGATCTCGGCCCGCAGCCGGTTGAGCGTATAGCGGTGGATTCTGGCGAGCAGGCTGCGGTCGCACCACTCGAGCCCGGTCACGTCAGGGGTGAAGCGCCCTCGCAGCACCACGCCTTCGCCCTCGAGTGCGACCAGCGCAGCCAGGACATCCGCCTCGGAGACGGCGGCGGATTCGGCGAGGGCGGCCGCGGTCGTCGGGCCGACGATGCCGAGCCGCCCCCGCACCAGCTCCCGCAGCGCCACGTCGCGAGAGACCGGGGCATCGCTTCCACCGGTCCTCGATGCCGCCGTCGGGTGGACCGCTTCGATCTCGGCCAGCCGCTCGGCCGCGACCCACAGGATGACCCCGGGCGTGCCCGGGGCCGCCACGACTCGTGCGCGGCCGTCCCTGACCAGCTCCTGGAGCCATCCGTTCCAGGAGTCCGCCTCTCCACTCGCCCGGCTCTCTGATTCGGTCAAAAACCCGGAAGTGAGCAATGCGTCCTGCAGCTCGTCGGGATTCCGCGGATCGGGCCACGCCTCGGCCCGCACCCGCTCGATCGCTGCGAAGTCGAGGGCGCCCAGGTCGTCGCCGGACGAAGGCTCCAGACTGCGGCGGGTGTAGACCGCCTGGGTCCGGCGCTCCTCCAGCGGTGCGTCGTCCAGGAAAGCGTAGGGTCGCGCGTTCAGGATCTCGTGCGCCAGGGGAGACGGCTCGGGCAGGTCCCGCGCGATGCAGCGAATCTCCCCGGCACCGATGCGGTGCAGAATGGCGATCAGTCCGTCGAGGTCCATCGCCTCGTGCACGCAGTCGTCGATCGTCTGGCGCACCAGGGGGTGATCGGGGATCTCCCGGTCGCCGGGGATGTTTTCGAGGCAGGCCGCGGCATCGGGGAACGCGGCTGCGAGCAGATCGTCGGCCTCCATCCGCTGGAGCTGAGGCGGCACCTTTCGCCCCCCACGATTGCGGGGGATGGCGAGCGCAATGCTGGCGTTCCAGCGCCAGCGGGTGCCGAACATGGGTGCGTCGAGCAGCGCTTGCACCAGAATGTCCCGCACCGTGTCCGGATGCAGAAAGCGGAACACGTTCTCCAGCGGAAACGAGTGCTGGGGCCCGAGTGACAGCAGCAGTCCGTCCTCGGTTGCCGCGGCTTGCAGCTCGAAGTTGAACTGGCGGCAGAAGCGCTTCCGAAGGGCGAGACCCCAGGCCCGATTCACCCGGCTGCCGAAAGGAGCGTGGATGACCAACTGCATCCCACCGGACTCGTCGAAGAAGCGCTCGACCACGATGGCATTCTGGGTGGGCAACGTGCCCAGCGCGCGCCTGGCTTCGGCCAGGTAGGCCACCACCTGTTCCGGGGCGTTTCCCGGTCCGCCCGGTTCGGCCGGCCGATGCGGGTTGGTCGGACCGACCAACGATCCGATCCACTCCACCGCCTGGTCAGGCTCGTCGAGCCGCGCGTCGAGGTCCCGCCGGAGCTCGGAGACTGCGGCCGAGAGCTCGACGCTTCGAGCCGGGGCCTCGCCCAGCCAGAACGGGAGGCCCGGCGGCTGGCCGTGCGCGTCCTCCACCCGCACCACGCCCTGCTGGACCCGGAGGATCCGCCACGAGAGGTTGCCAAGCTGGAAGATGTCGCCCGCCGTGCTCTCGACCGCGAAGTCTTCGTTGACGGTTCCGAGGAAGGTGCCTTGGGGCTCGAGCACCACGCGGTAATCGGCCGTATCGGGAATGGCGCCGCCCGAGGTGATGGCGAGCAGCCGTGCGCCCCGACGACCCCGCACCCGTCCATTCACGGTGTCGTGATGGACCAGCGCAGCCCGGCGCCCCCGGCGGGTTGTGAACCCCTGCGCCAGCATTTCTACCACGCCGTCGAACTCGGCGCGATCGAGAGCGCGGTACGGATAGGCGCTCCGCACCAGTGCGAAGAGCTCGTCCACCGCCCAGTCCTCGCAGGCGGACTCGGCCACGATCTGCTGGGCCAGCACGTCGAGGGGCTTTTCCCGTAGCGTGAGCCGGTCGAGCTCGCCCCGCCGCACGGCACGAATCAACGCCGTGCACTCGACCAGCTCGTCCCGGGAGAGGGGAAACAGACGCCCTTTGGGCGTACCCACCACCGTGTGTCCCGATCGTCCCACCCGCTGGAGAAACGTGGAGATCCGCCGAGGCGTGCCCAGCTGACAGACCAGGTCCACGTGGCCGATATCGATGCCGAGCTCGAGTGAGGCGGTTGCGACCAGTGCGCGCAGCTTCCCCGCCTTGAGTCGCTCTTCGGCATCGAGCCGGGTTTCCTTCGCGAGGCTTCCGTGATGGGCGGTCACGGCTTCCTCACCGATCCGGTCGGCCAGATGCCGGCCCACCCGCTCAGCTAGCCGTCGGGTATTCACGAAAACCAGGGTGGTCTGGTGCGCCCGAATCAGGTCGGCGAGCCGGTCGTAGATCTCGACCCACACCTCGCCGGCCATCACGGCTTCGAGCGGCGACTTGGGCAGCTCGAGCCCGAGATCGAGCGCGCGGCGGTGGCCTTCGTTGATGATGACGGGAGCAGACGGGAGCGGACGGGAGCGGGCGGGAGCGGCTGGCGACAGCGCACGCAACGACAGGGCGTCGCTCCCGACTGCTCCCGTCTGCTCCCGTCTGCTCCCGCCCGCTCCCGCCAGCCACGCCGCCGCCTGCTCGATCGGCTCCACCGTCGCCGACAGCCCGATTCGCTGCAGCGGTCCGGTTGCGACGTGGGCCAGACGCTCCAGGCTCAGCGCGAGGTGCGCGCCGCGTCGCGACTCGAGCACCGCGTGAAGCTCGTCCACGATCACGGTGCGCACGCTACGAAGCATGGCCCGGCTCCGCTCAGCCGTGAGCAGGAGGTAGAGCGACTCCGGCGTGGTTACCAGGATGTGCGGCGGGGCCTTGAGCATCGCGGCTCGCTCGGCAGCCGGCGTGTCTCCCGAGCGAACGGCAGCGGTGATCCGCGGCGCGCCGAATCCCATCTCCTCGGCCAGCCGCCGGATTTCGCGGCGAGGCTCAGCCAGGTTCCGATGGATGTCGGCGCTCAGCGCTTTGAGCGGCGAGACATAGACGACCCGGGTCTCCTCGCCGAGCGTTCCCGCGAGAGCCTCCCGGAGGAGCTGGTCCAGTTCGATCAGGAATGCAGCGAGGGTCTTGCCTGAACCGGTGGGTGCGGCGATGAGCGTGTCCCGGCCGTCCCGGATGGCGGCCCAGCCGCGTCGCTGGGCCGCCGTCGGCTCGCCCAGGCGCTCGGCAAACCATCGGGCGACGACGGGATGGAAACCGCTGAGTGGCATCGGGGCAATATAGCGGGGCCCCTCACACACTCACGGCAAATCTCAGCACCGTGGGTTGCACCAGCCGCTCGAAGTCGCGATAGGCCATGCGCACCAGCTCGGTGAACGAGCCGGCGTTGAACGCGATTTCCTCGTCATCGGTCAGGGTGTCCGCGACGTACACGTCCAGGCCGTACAGGTTGCCGAACGGCGGCATCGCCCCGAGGGCGCAGTCCGGGAAGCGGTCCCGGAACTCCCGCTCGCTCGCCAGCTCCACCTGCTCAGCGCCCGCCGCTTCGCGCAGCCGCTCGAGATCCACCTTCTGAGACGCGGGCAACACTGTCATGGCCAGCTTGCCGTCGATCTTCACCATGACGGTCTTGGCCAGCTCTCTGCCTTTGACATGAGCCGAAGCGGCGATCTGTTGTGCGGTGAAAGCGGGCGAGTGCGAGATGACGATATACTGGATGCGCTCTGCGTCGAGAAATTCCTTGAGCTTATTGATCGGCATAGAGTCCTCCCTGCGGGCGTCCACTCCTAATCTGCATTCCTGGCGCCCGGGGGGGAGGGGCCGGATCGGAGCCGGTGGTCAGGCCGGCCAACCGCGCGGGCGGGCCTCCGATAACAGGATCAGTGTCCGAGTCACCGTGGCCGAATGGAGTACGGTGGGGAGATCCAGCACGGCCGGTTCGTCGCGAGCGGCGCCGGGCTCTCGGCTCGCCGCGTCGGATGCCGCGAGCGCCTGGGCCAGCGCGGGCGGCATGGGTCGCGGATCGTCCGCCCGCAGGACGAGCTGATCGATGGGGGAGTCGTCGCCGTCGTCGGTTGTGGTCGCCCCTTCGATCGCCACGAAGCCAGCAGTGGGGAGCCAGATCGGCGCAGCGGCAAGCCCGGCCAGCAGCGCGCGGGTGAGGGGAAGGCTTTCGCCGCGCAGGGTAATCACGCCAAAGCCGCGCTCGCCCAGGCGTCGGCGAGCGTGCAGCAAGGCGGCGTAGTTCCAGGGAAGGGCGGCGGCCCGGGCCTGCTGCACCGCGGCATCGAGCATTCCTCGGACAGCATGCACGATTCCATCGGGCCCCAGCGAGCGACGGTCAGTCATTGCACCTACCAATTTACGTGTTTCTCCACGGCACGCTTGGAGCCGCCCAGGTCTGGCCCCGGGCGGTTGCCGGCTTGCTAATTAGGGGGGCTCCGGCTATCTTGTGCCCGTGATCCGACGTGAGTTAGCTAGGGGCTGGCGTTGGCGCCGGCCCCTTTTTGATTACCTGCCGTTCACTTGGTGCGGGTTCGCGCCGCGGCAGGCAGCCCCGCGTGAGGGTGAAATTCACGCACAGAGCGTAGTCGGTCGGTACGGCGCTTGTCCGGACTCCGATTACCACACCCACAAGGAGTAGGAACAATGCGTACGACCGGCACGGTCAAGTGGTTCAACGACGCCAAGGGCTTTGGCTTCATCACCCCCGAGGGCGGCCAGAAGGACTGCTTCGTGCACCATTCCGCGATTCAGGCTCAGGGCTTCAAGACGCTCGCCGAGGGCGAGCGGGTCGAGTTCGACATCGTGCAGGGCCAGAAAGGCCCGGCGGCGGAGAACGTCGTCAAGCTGGGCCAGTAATCCGGGATCCGGGTACTGACCGCAAGAAGCGCCGGCCGGCTCAAATGAGCCGGCCGGCGTTCGTTTAGCTCCTACGTCCCGAGCCGCCGTCAGCCCACTGTGACCATTTCAGCCATGCGCCGCCGGGCCGGCGCCGCGTACACCAGCTCGTAAGGAGAGCGCTCCGCGATCGTGCGGTACCACCCCGCCGCTTCCCCGACTCTCCCCAGCTCCCGGAGCAACTCGGCCCGCAGAAAGCGCTGCGAGGCGAGTGAGAAAAAGGGCGACGCAACGGTGAGCTGAAACCACAGGTCCGGCGGCGCCCGCTCCAGTAATCCGAGGGCCTCCTTGGTGCGGCCCTCCGCGTGCGCAATTCGCGCTCTGAGCTCCACCAGCAGGCTGCGCACCACCCCGTCGACCGGTAGCTCCAGCTCGCTCAGCTCCCCCACACGCGCCGCGGCCGCGCCCAAATCCCCGGCCCGTACGTCCAGCAGCCCTGCCAGATACGCCCGGATCGCGGGGTGCAGCCCGTTGTGCATTGCAAACACGGGGAACGAGCTCGGGCCAACCTGGGTGGGATCCCATCGGGCCAGCCACTCGCGCAGCTGGTCGAGCTCAGCCGCGGATACCATCACGAAAGGCAGCGAGGCGAACAGGGCCCGGATCTCGAGCCCCCACACGGGATCCAGCGACTCCGCCCGGCGCAACTCCTCCGCTGCCGCCGGCCAGCGATCCCCGGCGGCGGCCACGTGTGCCACCAGAATGTGGCAGAGCGCCCGCAGCTCGGGCGAGCGGGCTACCTGAATGAACCCCCGTGCGAGGCGCTCCGCGCCGGCCAGGTTCCCCGAATACAGGGCCACGTCGGAGAAAGCCACGGCCACGGTCACGGCGCGTGCTTGCTGGAGCTCATCCGACACGACTGCCATCGCCGCCTGATCGCCGACGGTGAAGGCCCGCAGGGCGCGCATCGCAAGGGCCTGATCGCTCTCGGGTCCGGCCCGCAGCGCCCGCTCGATCAGGTCGAGCATCTCCGCTTTGCGATTTTCGATAGCAGAGATCCGGGCCAGGTGAACCAGCGCGGCCACGTGGTCGGGCTCGAGTCGGGCCACCCGCTCAAATGGGCCCCGCGCCTCCGTGGCCGAGCGGCCGCGGAGCGGGTTGCAATGGAACAGGAGATCACCCAGGTGAAACCAGGCTTCGACGTCATCGGGATAAGTCGTGGTGATCGTGTTGTAGGCCGACTCGGCGTCACGTGCGGCTCCATGCAGCCAGGCGCGCTGCGCGGTGAACACCAGCTGGTCGTGGGGTGAAAGTCGCCCGCGGTGTTCGAAGCCGCGGTCCGCAAACTCGCGTGCCAGATCGGGAAGGGCGCACCCGGCGGCCGCCGCGGCCAGCCGATAGTAGGCCAGGCCGAATGACGGATCAGCCTGGACTGCCTGCTGGAATTCTTCCATCGCACGGAAGTAGCGGCCCGAGCGCAGCTCCCGCTCGCCCAGGAGATAGGCCTTGAGCGCGGGCAGCGACGCGGTCGTAAGCACGGCGAGGCGGGTAAGCCGGGTGCCCGGGCTGACCTGCTGGGCCGCGAGCAGCTCGCGCGCCAGCTCGTCCACCAGATCGAAAAGGCCGGCTTCACTGGCAGCTGCGGCATGCACGCTGGCGACCACCTTCCCGTCGATGGCATAGAGGACGGCGGTCGCCTCGAGCCGCCCCCCCGCCTCGACGATGGTGCCCACCAGGTACCACCCTGCCTGGAAGTGCTCTGCCACGGCTGCTGCGTCGATGGTCGGTTGGCCGCTCGTGCCGCTCGTGCCGAGGAACCGGAGTACGGTCCGCGAATCGACCGTTCGGATCCCACCGGCACCATCGAGCTTGGCCGCCAGCAGCTCGACCATGCCCTCGGCCAGATAGGCGAGCCGGGGGTCGCCCCGCACCGAAAAGGGCAGAATGACGATCGTGCCCGGCGTCCCGCGGCGGTCCGACGGAGCCGGGGCGGCATCGGCGGCCCGCCGCTCGGCCTGCTCACCCCGAGCCCTGAGCGTCTCGACCAGCTTGCGGGTCTCTGGCGAGGGCGTGAGCTCGAACTCCTGCGCCATGCGGCGAGCAAATCCATCGAAGGCACGGAGTGCCGCGGATCGATCCCCGGTGCGGTCGAGGAGCGTGAGCAGGCGCTGCAGGGCGCACTCGTCGTCGGGGTTGAGCTCGAGAGCACGCTGGGCCCAGCCCGCGGCTTCGCTCAGTTGCCCGTCCCGTTCGGCGCGCTCGCTCAGAGTCCGCGCCGCCCCGCCCGCGCGATCCCGCAGCCGGTGCCGTTCCCGATCCAGCCAGTCCTGATACTCCGGCGCAGCGCCGGACACGTACAGTCCGTCGAGCAGCGTCCCACGATACAGCTCCAGCGCACGCGCAGGATCGCCCTCGGCCAGCGCTTGCTCGAGCGCCACGGCGTCGCACCAGAGCAGCTCGGTGGCCACGCCCACCTCCTCGTCGCCCCGACTGCTCACGACCTCTGCACCGAGCTCGGCCCGCAGAACGTAGAGTGAGCGGCGCAAGGCCGCCCGGGCGTGCTCCTCGTCCAACTCGGGCCAGAAGAGGGCGACCAAAGAATCGCGCCGGTGAAACCGCCGCGGTGAGGCAACGGCGAGGTAGGCCAGCAACCCGAGGCGCTTGGGCTGCTGAAGCACGGCGCGGACCTCTGCGCCATCGAGCCCGCGCAGATCCACCACGCCGAGGGTGCGGAACCGAATCATGGTTTCCATGGGATGGGCCGCGGCCCGAAGCGCAGGTCACGCGCAGGTGACGGTGGGGCAACGCCTGGGCGGCACGTTGGCAACGTATGGGCCGCCCATAGGATCGGCAAGCCGGACGGCGTCGCGGTCGTCGGCGTCGTCGCCGAGGTGAGTCGCCACATGGCGACCGTGACCTCCGCGCTCGACCTCAGGTCACGCTGATTCACACGGGCAGGCAACGGGCGGCCGAGAGCTTGGCTCCATCGAGCTCCGGCCGCCGTCCGCATCGGCATGCCGCCGATCCGGCTGGGCTCCCAATCGGGAGCGCCCCCCATGCAGCCGGAGCCATACGACGCAATCGTGATCGGAAGTGGTTTCGGCGGGGCGATGGCCGCCCACGTTCTGGTCGAGGCCGGGTGGTCGGTTCTCATGCTCGAGCGGGGCGACTGGGTAGCCCGGGGCCGGCACAACTGGACGCCGGACGAGGTCGGCCCGCTGACAACGCATTACTCGACGGAATCGCCCTACCACCTGTCGGGCCCTGCCCGCAACGCGATGATGCGCCACTACAACGAGATCGTCTTCGGGATCTTCCCCCGGCCGCCGAATCCCGGCGGCGGTTTTCACAAACAGCTCGCCATCCATGACTTCTATTTCGGCGATCCGTCGGTGCGCCGGTTCCGGGGCAAGCTCGGCGGCATTCAGCAGCTCGCGACCCCGCCGGTCGCGCTGGTGCGAGCCGAACTGCCCCGGCTGCTCGGGGCCGCCTGCACGCCGTGGGTGAGCCGCATGACGGGCCTGCTGGCGATTGCCGAAGATCAGCCCAATTACGAAAAACCGGGTGACAGTCGATGAGCGGGCCGCCGATCGGTTCGGCCTCCCCCGTCTGATAATCAGCCATCGATACACCGAGCGCGACTGCGCGGCCGGGCACGCACTCGCCAGGCGCGCCCGGGCGATTCTGCGGCGCGCCGGCGCTTGGGCCTTCTACCGTCACCGGATCGGAACCTTCTCCCACGCGGTCGGCACTGTGCGGATGGGTGCTGACCCGCGCACCTCCGCCCTCGATCCCGACTGCCGGTTCCGCGGCATTGACAACCTCTACGTGGTGGACGGGAGCGTCATGCCGACCTCCGCCGGCGTAAACCCCAGCCTCACCATCGCAGCGACCGCCTTACGTGCTGCTCATCGTCTCACCGCGCAGCCGCGCCAACCCAGGGAGTCCGGCGACTATGCAGCGCTCCACCACTAACCTCGCCTTTCTCGGATGCGGCGGCATCACCTGGAAGCACAGCCGCACGCTTGCCGGGTTCGGCTCCGAGGTCAGTCGTTTCTATGCCAGCCGCGACGCGACGCGCGCGTCAGCGTTCGCCGATCAGTTTGCCGGCGCCGGTTCGTTCGGCTCCTATGCCGCAGCTCTCGCCGACGAGCGGATCGATGCCGTGCTGGTTGCCACGCCGCCGCACACCCACCTTGATCTCGCCCTCGCCGCATTGGCGCACGGCAAGGACGTCATCATCGAGAAGCCGGCCGTGCTCCGTTCGGAGGAGTTCCCCCTGCTGCGGGCGGCAGAGGCCGCGAGCCGCCGGCGCGTTCTGGTTGCGGAGAACTACTGCTACAAGCCGCTCGCGCGCACGCTCCGCGCGATCGTCGCATCCGGCAGGCTGGGTGATATCCGCTTCCTTCACCTGGATGCGGTGAAATACCAGCGCTCCGTCGGCTGGCGAAGCGATCCTGCGGCTGCGGTGGGAGCGCTCTTTGAGGGAGGCGTGCATCGGATCGACCTGCTCGCCAACCTCGGGCTCCGGGTCGAGACGGTGCACGGGTTCCGGCCCGGCGACTGGGAGTCTGGCGAGAGCAGCATGCTGGTGGTGGCCGAGTACGAAGAGGGCGCGATCGGCACCCTCACCCACTCCTGGGAGATACCCTCGCCGCTACGCGGGCTGAGGATATCGCGCATTTACGGTACTCGGGGATCGGTTGCGTTCGAGTCGAACGGGCTCTTCGCGCTGGTGACTGGCGGGCGACCACGGCTCGTGTTTCCCGGCCTTCGCGACATCAGCGGCTACCGGGCCATGTTTCGCGACTTCCTCGATGCTCTGAGGACCGGCAGCGAGCCGCTCATGTCCCTCCAGCGAGCCCAGCGCGATATCGAGCTCATCGAGGCCGCGTACCGGGTCGTCCTCGGCTCTCCGGCGGGAGCGACCCATGAGTGAGCGATTCCTCTATCGCCGATTCGGCAGCGCCACCTCAACTACCACCTCTACCGGTCCGTGCTGGATCTCTCGGTTCTCGACCGGCTGCTGCGAGGCGACGTGGCGCGTCCGGTGACCAGGCTGTTCGCGCGGCGACCATTCCTCGCCACCTGGATCTGTGCCTGGTCACCGCTGCCCGACTGGGCTGCGCGGATTTCTCGCTGCTGGTGCGCTCGCCGGCGCCTTGCGACGCCGCGCGACCCGCAATCCGCCGCTATTCGATAATTCCGTAGGCCACCGGCTCGTGGTTCAGCGGGCCCGAGACCCACACCCGCCTTCCTGCTTCGGCCCACAGCCTGGGTGAGGGCTGGACCAGCCGATGGCGGATGCCGTCGGTGGTTTTGAGATACAGAACGGCTCCGTCCGCGACCAGCCGGCCGTCGGTGGCCGGAACTCCGCTCGCCGCCAACACCGTGAACCGCCTTACCGTGAGCTTGGGGCCGGCCAATCGGCCGATGGCCATCACCGTGAGTCCCGCGACCCGCCTGAGAGACGGCGGGCCGATCAGGGTCACCGCCGGGCGCCCCTCTTCCGGCAGGAGAGTGATCTGCGGCAACCCTTCCACCCCCGCCAGCTGAACCTTGCCCCTGAGGCTGTCTATCGTTTCGACGTCCCCCCGGCCTCCCGAACTCGCCGTTCCGTGATGGCAGGCGATGATCATGGCGCCCAGAGCCGCGCAGCACAGGCCTATCAGGCGCATCCTTTCCTCCGAGACGTCCCAGGCTGCGCGGTCAGCCGCGCTCCGATAGGGGCGCGAGCCCCTCGGCCACCCGGATCCCGAACGCTCGGCGCACGAGGTACGCCGCCACGAGCAGCACCCCGAACGCGCAGACGACCAGCGGACCGGTCGGCAGGTCGTAGCGAAAGGAGATCCACAGCCCACCAGCCGATGCGAGCACTCCGCCGACCCACGAGATCGCGGCGAGCATGCCCTGTCGGCGGGTGAACTGGAACGCGATCGCGGCCGGGATCACCAGAAACGAGAAGACAAGCAGCACACCGGCCACCGGGACCGAAAAGGTGATCACCAGCCCGAAGGAAAAATAGAAGAGAAAGTCCCACCACCGGATCCGCCATCCCTCGGCGAGCGCGACGTCCGGATCGAAGGAGATGGTCAGGAATCGCCGCCGCAAGAGCCAATGGAAAAGTCCCACCCCGGCGTAGATCGCCGCGAGCCGCGCGATCGTGGGCCAGGTGACCCAGAGCAGGCTCCCCACCAGGATGTCTTTGATTGCTTCGCCGCCCCGCGGCGTCCGGTCTGCTACCAGAATGGCGGCCGCCGAGGCAACCACGTAGACGATGCCGATAATCGCTTCCTGCGGAACCCGGCCTTTCGCCTCGGTGCGACTGAGTGCGAACAGCACGGCGCCCACCGTAGTGAACCCGAACGAATAGAGGAACGCGGCCCGCGAGTCCGGCTGGCTGCCGGCCAGCACAGCCACTGCGCCACCGAGCGCAGCCATCTGTGCCAGCGAGAGGTCCACAAAGATCACTTCGCGAGCGATCACGTGCAGCCCGAGATAGGAATGGATCGCCACGATCACGAGGCAGGCGACCAGCGGCGGGAGAAACAGGCTCAAGTCCATCACGAGGCTCCGTTGAACACCGCGGCGAGACCGCGGATCCAGGTGCTCAAAAGATCGAAGTACGTGTTGACGCCCGGCGCACCGGCCGTGTTCTCCGGCACGATGACGGGGGTGGCCCCGGTGCGTGCCGCCACCGTTTGGATCTGCTTCCGGTCGAAGTAGTTGGACGCGAACAGCACCCGGATCTTGTGCTCCTTCATATAGGCGATCACCTCCTGCACGTGCCGCGGCGTGGGCGGGATGCCGGGCTTCGCCTCGATGTACTGCGCGCAGGTTACCCCGAACCGATGGCTGAAGTAGGCCCACTCCTTGTGGTAGCAGGCGACTTCCTTGCCGCGCAGCACCTGCCCTTGCTTGAGCCAGCCACCCAGCCGGTCCAGCAGCGGCTTGCCCTGATACTTCTGCTGGGCCAGGAAATCCAGGAGCCGGTCGCTCTTGAGCAGGTCGTACGCGGTGGCCGGGGTCAGGATCCCGACCAACTCTGCTCCCATCGTGGCCTCGAGCACGCGCTTCTCGAAGTCCTGTTCGCGCTGAGCGAAGTACGCCGAGTTCTCCGGCGACACCCGCTTGAGGCCGTCCAGGATGTTGCGCGCGATGATCATCCCGTTGAGCGGGTCGGTGTGGATGTGCGGGTTCCCATCCACGTGGATGTCACCTGCCGAGCGGCTGAGGTTGGTCGGCACCTCCAGCAGCGTGATGCCCTGATAGGCGGGGACGTACCCGGGCCCGCCTTCGCTCACCTTGTGGTTGCCGGCCCGATCGAGCAGCGCCGGCACCCAGAGCTCGAGGTCGAGCCCGGTGGTCACGAACAGGTCCGCATCGCGCAGCACGGCGACGAAGCTCGGCTTGGGCTGCACGAAATGGGGGTCCTCGTCGCCCTGAGCGATCGAGGTGATCGTGCCCCGATCGCCCACGATCTCCTTCGCAATGGCCCCGTAGGTCGTGAGACTCGTCACCACTTTGACCGGCGGTGCCGCGGGTCCGCCCAGCCAGGCGGCGATCAGCAAAGTCGGGATCAGCATCTGATAACCTCTAGTACGTCTCGTGTTTGTGCGGGCCCATCGCCCAGACCGCCTGGAACGTGAGCAGGTTCTGGTTGCCGGTGAGCTCGCTGTGGCGGTGCTCGCCCTGGAGCCGGAGGAAGACGAACTCGCTCTGCCACCAGGTGATCGCTGGGATCAGCGCCCACTGGGTGTCCTGCGTGCCCCGGGGGGATTGGGAATAGTCGTAGCGGGCACCCAGGATCCAGCGCCGCGTGGTGCGGGCCTGGAGATCGATAAATCCGCCATATCGGTTGGTGGCGACACCGAATTCGCTCGCGTGGAGTCGATATCCCTCGACCCGCAACGTTAGATCCCGCCGAGTGCCCGCCTCGGGCGGCCGCCAGGTAAGGCGGAAATCGAGTCCCATGAGCCGGCTGTGGAGGTCCAGGTCATTGTTGTTGCCCCCGGTCGCCGTGAAGCCGATCTGACCGTATGTGCTGCGCGACAGCTGCCAAAAGTTCTGCAGGCGGCCAAGCAGGGTCGGCTGGTGGCCGTCCTCGTAAAGCGGCTGGCTCGCTGCCGTGGTGCCCTGGATGAAGACTTCGTGAGTGCCACCGGCTAGCGAAAAAGGCAGCGTGCTGTACAACGAGGCCCCCACCGCCGCGAGACCTTCCTCGCCGAGAAAACGCTGGTAGACCAGCGGGTATTCGGTCTCCGGCAGAGCGTGCAGGTGCCAGCGGTTGAGGTCGCCGAGCTGTTGCCGGAACTTCCCCACGTCGAGCCGGATGTGCCCCGGGAGTCCGGTCCAGTAGATGTAGCCCTCCTCCACCCCGATCTCTTCTTGTTCGAACGTGAGGAAGATCTTGGTCTTCGAGTAGGGGTCGAGGTCGGACTGGAACGCGAACTCGAACTCCCGGGCGACGGCGTTGTCCCGTTGGGGTCCCTCGTCGCGTGCGTTCAACCGGATGTCGCCGGTTACGCTGATCTCGGGGTTGAGCAGATTCTGGCCCCGGGGTCCCGACGGCGCCGCTGTGGGAGCCGGGGTGGGCGGGGGCCGCGCGCCGGTCGTGTCCGGGGCCCCGCCCGCGGGAGCAGCCCGCCCAGCTGCGGCGGCTGCTGCCGCGCGGATCGCTGCCAGCTCGTCTTTGGTCGTGTCAGCGGCGGGGGGTCGGGCCGCCGCCGCGGGCGCGCAGCGGGCAGCGACGGCCCGTTCGATCCGGTCCCGCAACTGCTGCACGGCGACAGTCAGGCTGTCCAGCGCTGACACGGGCCGCGCCGCCGGCGCCGGCACCGCGACCGGCGGGCCGGATGGGCAGGCTCCGGATTCGAGCGAGTCGAGCCGCGCCGTGAGCCGAGCCACCGCCGCATGCAGCGAGTCTGCGGCCGGCGCAGCCGGCTGCTGCGCTGCGACGACCAGAGGATCGAGAATGAATGCGGCCAGTAGTGCGGCCGCGCGAACTGCCCCCGACATGGCGGTCTCCCTTCGCGACACCCGGCCTGGCGCGACGATCGCGCCGAGTGACTAGGCCGCGGCGATCCGCCGCGGCACTGCTATGCGAGAGCGGCTGGCGGTGCGCGCGGGTGGGGGAGACCGCCGGCAGGAGCGGAGCGCGGCGGCTTGACCGGCGATGCGGGCGACCGGCGGACTGCCGGCGCCACGACGGCGAGACCGAGCGCGATGGTGCTGCGATCAGGTGTGTGGGGAAGGGTCCAGCCCAGGCGGCACAGTTGGGCATGGGCGCGTTCGGCGTCGCCGGCTCCGGCCCGCACGGCGGCGGTCGGAGTGGCTCCGTGGCGGTGGTAGAGCACGGCGTCCAACAGCGGCATCCCGCCGCCGCCGTTGACCAGCACGAACGCGAGAACGAGCGCCTTGAGCTTGACCAGCCCGGGCTGGAGCATGGGGGAATATAGGGCGCTCAGGCGCCTCGGAGGATCTCGGCCAGCGCCGGCCGGGCGAGGTGGGATCCGCTCAAGAGCAGCACCACCCTTGCTCCCTGCCAGCGCTCGCGGGTGGCCTCCAGGGCGGCGACGGTGAGCGCCGCCGCGCCTTCCACCAGCAGGAACTGTCTCTCCAGCACCAGCCGCACCGCCCGGCGGATCGCGGGCTCATCCACCACGATCCACTCGTCTACCAGCGCCTGGCACAGGGGGAACGTGATCGCGCCGGGCTCAACCAGGCCGAGGGTCGCATCGGACAACGATGGGTTGCTCGGCAGCTCCAGCAGCCGGCCGGCCTTGACGCTCTCCGCCATGATGGGTGACGCTGCCGGCTGGCACCCCACGATCCGGACCGATGGGCTTCTCTGCTTGACCCAGGCGGCGATGCCGGCCAGCAGCCCGCCGCCGCCCACCGGAACGAACAACGCGTCCAGCCAGTCGAGCTGCCGCAGCAGCTCGACCGCGATGGTCCCCTGGCCCCCGATGATCTGCGGGTCGTTGTAGGGCGAGACGTACAGCCGGCCGCCGGCTTCCGCCTCCTGCCGGGCGATCGACTCGACCAGCCCCGGGTCTTCATCCAGCAGCCGCAGACGAGCGTTGCGCGATCGCAGCGCCTCGAGCTTGGCCGGAGACACGCTGC
>JBIOTT010000215.1:0-13723 GCA_044866195.1 Gemmatimonadales bacterium | reverse complement strand
GGGAAGGGCAAGAAGCAGCACGACAAGCGCGAGGACCTGAAGCGGCGGATCGCCGAGCGCGAGGCCGCGCGGGCCGTCTCGCTCCGGGGGCGGCGGTGATCGCCGTCCTCGCAATCGTCGCCGTGCTGACCGGCGGTGCGCCGCGGACGATCACGGTGAGCACGCCGCAGGGCGAGCAGCGCATCCCGGTCCGGGCGGACCGGGCCGGGGTTCCGCTGGTGTCGGCTCCGCTGCTGGTGTCCGCCCTGGGTGGCACCGTCACGGTCGGCGAGACGTGGGTGGAGGTCACTCTGTCCCAGCAAGGGTTCCGATTCCTGCTCGGGTCGCCGGTCTACCTCTTCAACAACCAGCTGCAGGCGCTCGCGGCACCGGTACTCCTGATTCGCGACACCGTGTACGTCCCCTTCCAGTTCATCTCCGAGGCACTGCCTACCTTCCTGGCCGAGCGCTATCGGTACGATCGGCGCGCGGCCCGGCTTATCGAGGAAAGGGGTCGCTTGCTTGCGGCGCGACCGGCTGCAGGGCGGCTGGCGAACGGGTTGCGCCGGGGGCACCTGGTGACGGTGGATGCCGGCCACGGCGGTGTGGACCCGGGCAATCCGGGCATGTTCTTCCCCCGCGGCCTGCGGGAAAAGGACGTGACCCTGGCGGTCTCGATGCTTCTGCGCGACGAGCTGCGCCGCCGGGGGGTGACGGTCCGGATGACCCGTGTGACCGACACTCTCATCGCTCTGGGCGACCGGGGCGGATACTGCACCGAGAAATGCGATCTGTTCGTGAGCCTCCACGTGAACTCGCTGCCCCGGAGGCGCGGCTTCACCGACATCCGGGGATTCGAGACCTACTTCCTCGCCGAGGCTCGGACCGAGGATGCCGCCCGGGTGGCGCGCATGGAGAACGAGGCGGTGCGGTTCGAAAGCGTGGGCGACGAGGCGACCCCGCTCGGAGCGATCGACTTCATCGTGAAAGACCTGCAGCTCAACGAGCATCTGCGCGAGTCGGCCCGTCTGGCAGAGCTGGTGCAGGGTGATCTGGGACAGGTCCACACCGGTCCCGACCTGGGGGTCAAGCAGGCGGGCTTCATGGTGCTCACCACCGCCCGCCGGCCCGCCATTCTGGTGGAGATGGGCTACAGCACCAACCGCGACGACAGCAAGTTCCTCACGTCCACACCGGGCCAGCGCTCGATTGCAAGCGCGATCGCCGACGCTGTCGTCGAATACCTGCTGGAGTACGAGCGGAAGACCGACGCCGCCGCCGACTCCGGCACAGCCCGCTAGTGGCCTCGGTCGAGCTCGCCCGCGATCTCTTCGGCCAGCGCTTCCAGAACCCGGTGCTCCTCGCCTCCGGTACTGCCGGATTCGGGCGCGAGCTGGACGGGGTCATGGATCTGGACCGCCTGGGCGGCATCGTCACCAAGGCGGTTTCGGTCGCCCCACGGCAGGGCAACCCTCCGCCCAGGGTGGCCGAGTTCCGCGCCGGGATGCTCAATTCTGTCGGTCTCGCCAATCCCGGCCTCGAGCGGGTTCGGACTCACGAGCTGCCGTGGCTGGCCGGGCGGCTTCGGCGTGCCAGAGTGCTGGTCAACGTGGTCGGGTTCACGATCGGGGAGTATGCCGACGTGGTCGGCGGCCTCGACGGCGCCCCTGGGATCGCCGCGTTCGAGCTCAACCTCTCCTGTCCCAACACCAGCGCCGGTGGCATCGAGTTCGGTGCCGACCCGGCTTGCGTGGCCGGCATCGTTGCCGGCTGCCGGGCGCGGACCCGCTTGCCGCTGGTGGCCAAGCTCTCGCCCGTTCTGCCCGACCCGGGGAGTATGGCGATGGTTGCCCGGGACGCGGGCGCCGACGGCGTGAGCGTAGTGAACACGCTGCCTGGCGAGCTGTTCGATTCCCGGGGCGCCCCCCGGCTGGGGAATGGATTCGGCGGTGTAAGCGGGCCGGCCCTGCTTCCCATCGGCATCCTCGCGGTGGCCCGAGTGGTGGAGCGAACCGGCAGCATGCCGGTGATCGGCGTGGGGGGAGTGCGGACGGCGGACGATGTCCGTCAGTACCTGCGAGCCGGCGCCTCGCTGGTGGAAATCGGCACTGCCGGACTCGCGGACCCGGGTCTTCCCGGCCGGATCGTGCGCGACCTGGAGAGCGGGGATGGCTGAGATCGTGCTCGCGCTGGACCTCACGGATGCCGACGCTGCGTTGCACACGCTGGATCGGTTGCCCGACCTCCGTTGGGTGAAGCTCGGTTCCGTTCTCATGACCGGGGCAGGGGCCCCATTCGTGCGGCAGGTCACGTCCCGCGGGCTTCGGGTCTTTCTCGACCTCAAGTGGCACGACATTCCCAACACGGTGGCGGGCGCGGTGACGGCGGCGCGGGAATTGGGAGTCGCCATGGCCACTGTGCATACGCTTGGAGGACTCGGCATGCTCGAAGCAGCCACGCAGGCTGCGGGCGAGGTCGTTGCCCTGGTTGGGGTGACGGTTCTAACCTCTCACGACGAAACTACCTACGCGGCGGCAACGGGCCGGCCCCCGGAGGACCTCAAGCGGGAGACCGAGCGGCTGACCGCGGTGGCCCGGGCGGCGGGGCTCAAGGGCGTCGTTTGCTCGCCGCGTGAGATCGCGGCGGTTCGGAGGATCTGGGGCGACGCCCTCGTGGTCGTGCCAGGCATTCGGCGGCGGTCGGATCCGCGAGGAGACCAAGTCCGCGTGTCCACCGCGGGAGACGCGGCCCGGGACGGTGCCACCCACCTGATCGTGGGTCGGCCTCTGCTGGAGGCGGCCGATCCGGCCGCCGTGCTCCGCGAGCTGCGCGAGGAGGTTGCGTGCGCTGGGGCTTGATCCTCCTGCTCGCTGCCGTCGCGGCTCCGCTTCAGGGGCAGAACCGTGATCTCGAGCGGGAAGCGGATCGGGCCCGGCGGGCCTGGTTCGGACACGATGCGTCGGGCCTGGTCGCCAACGCTCCCCGGCTGGTGGTGCGCCTTCCAGGCACGGATCCGTCGGGTGCGCTGGGGCAAGCGCAGGCGGCCGCGTTGCTGCGCGATTTTCTCGCGCCCGCGCAGGAGGTCGAAACTGCGGTGCGCTCGGCCCAGGAGGTCGAGCCCGGCCGCGGCTACGTGGAGCTGCACCGCCGCTACCGAGTCGCCGGGACCCAGGAGGTGCGGTCGCAAACACTCCTGCTGGCGTACCGGCGGGGCTCCGGCGGCTGGGTGCTCGTCGAGCTCCGTGTGAGTACCTGACGGGCGTTTCCGCCACGCGCTGTCCGCTATCCGCTAACCGCTGCCCGCTCGCCATCTGCTATCCGTCGGCCGCGTCTCCGGTGCAGCGGGCCTCAGTTGCGTAGGCGCGGAGCGCCGTTCGATCAGCGGGCAGCGGTTAGCGGATAGCGGATAGCGGGATGGCGGTCTAACGTCGCCCCCAGCTATCTCTTGCGTGGACCACCGCTCTTGCGTGGATGCCCCACCGGGCTTATTATGGGCAGCTATTCTATAAACCGGGCCGGGGGCTTCATTTGAAGGTACGTTCCAGCGTCAAGCCGATTTGCGAGCACTGCAAGGTCGTCCGCCGACGCGGCGTGGTTCGCATCATCTGCAAGCGCAATCCCAAGCACAAGCAACGCCAGGGCTGAGTCATGGCGCGAATCGCAGGCGTGGATCTGCCACGCGAGAAGCGCGTCGAGATCGCGCTCACCTACATCTTCGGGATCGGCCGGCCCACCAGCGGGCGGATCCTCTCGGAGACCGGGGTGAGTCCCGATACGCGGGTACGTGATCTCTCGGACGCGGAGGTGGCGCGGCTGCGCCAGATGATCGAGCGTACCGTCAAGGTCGAAGGCGCGCTGCGCACCGAAGTCGCCATGAATATCAAGCGGCTGATGGACATCGGCAGCTACCGCGGCATCCGCCACCGGCGTGGCTTGCCGGTTCGCGGACAGCGCACCCACACCAACGCCCGGACCAAGAAAGGCCCCCGCCGGGCCATTGCCGGCAAGAAGAAGGTGACCAAGAAGTAAGATGACGACTCCTACTCCTGCTCCGGCTCCGGCTCAACCGCAGACTCCGGCTCCTGCCGCCGCGCCCGCCACGCCGGCGCCGGTCCGGGCGGCGGCCAAGCGCGGCAAGAAGGTGGTCGAATCCGAAGGGATCGCCCACATCTCAGCCACGTTCAACAACCTGCTGATCACGATCACCGACCTGAAGGGCAACGCCCTCGCCTGGGGCTCCGCGGGCAAGGCCGGGTTCAAGGGATCCAAGAAGTCCACCCCGTTCGCCGCCACGGTGGCCGCCGAGAACTGCGGACGCGAGGCGATGAACCTGGGCGTCCGGCGGGTCCACGTCCGGGTGCAGGGCCCGGGCAGCGGCCGGGAGTCGGCGATTCAGGCGCTCGCATCGGTCGGGCTCCGGGTCGTGTCCATCCGCGACGTCACCCCGATTCCTCACAATGGGTGCCGGCCGCCCAAGAAGCGGCGGGTCTGATCATGTCGCGCTATATCGGTCCCAGCTGCCGCCTCTGCCGCCGAGAGGGCACCAAGCTGTTTCTCAAGGGCACCAAGTGTCTGACCGAGAAGTGCCCGGTCGAGCGGCGCACCTACCCCGCCGGCCAGCACGGCCAGAGCCAGGGCCGGCAGCGGAAGACGTCCGAGTACGCCAAGCAGCTGCGCGAGAAGCAGAAAGTGAAGCGCATGTACGGGCTCTCGGAGCGGCAGTTCCGCAACACCTTCGATGCCGTGACCCGCGAGCCCGGGGTGAAAGGCACCAACCTCCTGGTCGCGCTCGAGACCCGGCTCGACAACGTCGTCTACCGGCTGGGCTTTGCCGCGAGCCGCAAGGCGGCACGCCAGCTGATCGGGCACGGACACGTCCAGGTCAACGGCCACCGGGTGGATATCCCGTCCTACCGGGTGGTGCCCGGCGAAGAAGTCCGGGTCGCACCGGAAAGCCGGGAGCTCGTCTCGGTCAAGCTGGCGCAGGAGAGCGCGTCCCGCGGGGCGCCGGTCTCCTGGCTCTCCATCGACCAGGCCAAGGCGGCCGGCCGGCTGGTGGAGCGCCCCACCCGCGAGACCATTCCGATCAACGCTCAGGAGCAGCTCATCGTTGAGCTGTACTCGAAGTGACCATGACGATCGACCTCACCGGACTCGTGCGTCCCCATCTCGTCGAGATGACGAAGCGGGACGACAATCCCAACGCCGCGGAGTTCCGGCTCCAGCCGCTCGAGCGCGGCTTCGGCTACACGCTGGGCAACTCGCTCCGCCGGCTGCTGCTCTCCTCCCTCCGAGGGAGCGCGGTCTGGGGGTTCCGGCTGGATGGCGTCGTGCACGAGCATCAGACCGTGCCCGGCGTGCTGGAAGACGTCCATCAGATCATTCAGCGGCTCAAGGCGCTCACGCTCGTGCTCGCCGATGATGTCGACGAGGCCGTGCTCCATATCCGGCGCGAGGGCGCCGGTCCGGTCTACGCCCGCGACATCCAGGAGCACGGCTCGGTGCGGGTCGTGAGCCCCGAGCACCTGCTGTTCACGCTGCAGGATGACCGCGAGATCAGCGGCGAGCTCTACGTCAACAAGGGCCGGGGCTACGTCGAGGCCGAGCTGCATCCGGCCGATCGCTCCCTGCCGGTCGACCTGGTTCGCATCGACGCGATCTACAACCCGGTCCGCCGCGCCAACTTCACCGTGGCCGAGACCCGGGTTGGCCAGCGCACGGACTACGATCGCTTGACGGTGACGCTCGAGACCAACGGCACCATCACGCCCGAGGATGCCATCGCCTACGCGGCGGCCCTCGCGCAGGAGCATTTCCGCTATTTCGTCGAGTTTGGCAAGGTGCCGACTGCGCGAGAGGGTGGCGCTTCGGCCGGAGCTGCGCCCACCCCGGGCAGCCTCCGCCAGCGGCTCAACCGGCTGATCGACGATTTCGGTCTCTCGGTCCGGTCGCTCAACTCGCTCAAGAACTCGAACATCCGGACCCTCCGGGATCTGGTCGAGTTCAGCGAGGACGACCTGCTCAAGGTGAAGAACGTGGGCGAGAAGGCAATCCAGGAGATCGCCGACCTGCTCCAGCGGGAGGGCCTCAACTTCGCCATGCGGTTCGAAGAGGCCGACGGCGACCTCCGGATCAGCAATCCGGGCACGCCCCCCTCGCCGCACCCCGCGCCGGCCGGCGAGGGGCAGTAGCATGCGGCATCGCGCCAAGGGGCGGCAGCTCTCCCGCACCGCGACGCACAAGCGGGCCTTGTTGAACAACATGGCCACCAGCCTGTTCGTCCATGGCCGGATCGTGACGACCGAGGCCAAAGCCAAGGAGCTGCGGCCCTTCGCCGAGAAGCTCGTCACCCTGGCGCGCCGAGGGGATCTCCACGCCCGCCGTCTGGCGGGCCGGCGAATCAAGGATCGCGACGCACTCGCCAAGCTGTTCACCGAGATCGGCCCGCGGTTCGCCGCCCGGCCGGGCGGCTACACCCGCATCCTCAAGCTGGGACATCGTCCCGGCGATGGCGCGGACATCGCGCGCATCGAGTTGCTCGAGGCGTGATCGCCGCCCTGATCTCCGAGACAACAAAAAGGGGACCCTCGGGTCCCCTTTTCTTGGGCTGGCGGCGTCTTTCGAGCCGGTCAGGTGGCCTTGGTGATCCGATTACTCTTGATGCACTGCGTGCAGACCCGGATCCGTTTGGGCGCCCCGTCCACCAGCACCCTGACGGTCTGGAGGTTGGGATACCAGCGCCGGTTGGTGCGGTTCTTGGCGTGGCTCACGTTATGGCCGGTGATCGGCCCTTTGGCGCAAACGGCGCACACCCGTGCCATCGTGTGGTCCTCTTGAAGATCGGTGCCCGGAAACCCGGAAAGCGATGAACGATATGTACCTCACTTGTCTTCTGCAACCCTCGCGAGCCTGATCAGTGCCGACCGCGCTCATTACCGGCATCACCGGCCAGGACGGGTCGTATCTCGCCGAACACCTCCTCGCCAAGGGCTATCGGGTCTTCGGTGTAGTGCGCCGGACCAGCCATCACAGCTACGAGCGCATCGAGCACCTGCTCGACCGGATCGAGATCGTCGCGGCGGATCTTCTCGACCAGCATTCGCTCACCGTGGTGCTGCAGGAGACCCAACCCGACGAGGTGTACAACCTCGCCGCTCAGAGCTACGTCCCGACCTCGTGGACCCAGCCGGTGCTGACCGGCGAGTTTACCGCGCTCGGCGTGACCCGGATTCTGGAGGCGATTCGGCTGGCCCACCCCGGCGCCAAGTTCTACCAGGCGAGCTCGTCGGAGATGTTCGGCAAGGTGCGCGAGTCACCCCAGCGCGAGACCACGCCATTTTACCCCCGGTCGCCCTATGGTGTCGCGAAGGTCTACGCCCACTGGATCACGGTGAACTACCGCGAGTCGTACGGGCTCTATGCCGTGAGCGGGCTGCTGTTCAACCACGAGTCGCCGCGGCGAGGGATCGAGTTCGTCACCCGCAAGGTGTCCGATGGCGTTGCCCGTATCAAGCTGGGGCTTGCAAGCGAGCTTCGGCTGGGGAATCTCGACGCCAAGCGGGACTGGGGCTACGCCGGCGACTACGTGGATGCCATGTGGCGCATGCTCCAGCAGCCGGCCCCGCAGGACTACGTGATCGGCACCGGCGTCGCCCACAGCGTGCGGCAACTGGTCGAGATCGCTTTCGATCACGTCGGGCTCGACTGGCAGAAGCACGTCACGGTCGACCCCCGATTTCTCCGGCCGGCGGAGGTCGACCTGCTGCTGGCCGACCCGTCAAAAGCGCGGGCCGAGCTGGGGTGGGCGCCGGAAATGACCTTCGAACGCTTGGTGCGCACGATGGTGGACGCCGATCTCGGCCGGCTCGCCGAGCGGGTGTGAGAGTTCTGGTGACCGGCGCCGACGGCTTCGTAGGGCGCCGGTTGGTACGCGCGCTGCTGGGCCGGCGGGACGATGTCCTGGCCGCCTGCCGCCCCGGGGGCCCGGAGCCCAGCGCATGGCTCGGCACCGATGCCGGTCGGGTCCGCTGCATCCCGCTCGAGCTGGCCGAGTCGAAGCCGGTGCCGCTCGGGCCGGAACCGCTGGAGGCGGTGGTTCACCTGGCGGCGGTGAGCTCCGGTGCCGATGCCCGGAGCGACCCGGTCAACGCCTGGGAGGTGAACGTCGTCGGCACCGTGCGTCTACTGGAGGCGCTGGCGGCCCGGCGCGACAGCGGAGAAGACCCGCGGGTGCTGCTGGTCTCGAGCGGAGAGGTTTACGGCGCTGGCGAGCCACGTCCCCGGCGCGAGACCGACCCGGTCGCGCCGGTGGCGCCCTACGCCGCGACCAAGGCGGCGGCTGAGCTGGCGGGGCTCGAGTGCTGGCGCCGCACCGGACTCGGGGTGATGATCGCCCGGGCGTTTCCCCACACCGGGGCGGGGCAGTCACCCCGGTTCGTCGTGCCCGGATTTGTCGAGCGGCTCAAGGAGGCGCGCCGCCGTGGGGCTCGCACCGTGCCGACCGGCAACCTCGAGCCGGTGCGGGACCTGCTCGATGTGGCGGACGTCGTGACCGCGTATCTCGCCCTGCTCGAGCGGGGGATCGCGGGCCAGGTCTACAACGTTGCGCGGGGAAGTGGGATCGCCGTGCGCGCGTTGTTTGAGCGGTTGGCTCGGCTGCTCGGTGTAGACGCAGTGCCGGAAGTGGACCCGGCGTTGGTACGAACAAGGGACATTCCGCACCTGGTGGGAGATCCCGCCAAACTGGAACGCGCCACCGGATGGCGCCCGACTATCACGCTGGACGAGACGTTGCGGGGAGTGGTCGATGCCGAAGCGGACTGATCTCGAGACCATCCTTCTCATTGGTTCCGGCCCGATCGTGATCGGGCAGGGGGCCGAGTTCGACTATTCGGGCACTCAGGCGGTCCGAGCGCTCAAGGAGGAGGGGTATCGGGTAGTCCTGGTCAACTCGAATCCCGCGACGATCATGACCGATCCCGAGCTGGCCGACCGGACCTACATCGAACCGGTGACGCCCGATTGGGTGGCCAAGGTGATCGAGCGCGAACGGCCGGAGGCGCTGCTTCCCACGATGGGCGGCCAGACCGCGCTCAACGTCGCGATGGCGCTCAATCGCGACGGTACCCTGGCCCGGCACGGAGTGGAGCTGATCGGGGCCACCGAGCGGGCCATCCGGATCGCCGAAGATCGGGAGGAGTTTGCCCAGGCGATGCGGCGCATCGGGCTCGCGACGCCGGAGGGTCGGGTAGTCCGCAGCCTGGAGCAGGCGCGGGAAGCGGTGGAAACGACCGGCTATCCGGCGATCTGCCGGCCTTCGTTCACCCTGGGTGGCACCGGCGGCGGGATTGCCTACAACAAAGACGAGTTCGAAGAGCTGATCCGGCGGGGGCTCGAGCTCTCGCCGGTCGGTTCGGTGCTGGTCGAGCACAGCATCATCGGGTGGAAGGAGTTCGAGCTCGAGGTGATGCGGGACGGGGCCGACAACGTGGTGATCGTCTGCTCGATCGAGAATTTCGACCCTATGGGCGTCCATACCGGCGACTCGATCACCGTGGCGCCGGCCATGACGCTGACCGACCGCGAGTATCAGCGGATGCGCGACGGCGCCATCGCAGTCATTCGTGAGGTCGGCGTTGCGGCTGGCGGCTGTAATATCCAGTTCGCCGTGAACCCGGCCGACGGCGAGCAGCTGGTGATCGAGATGAACCCGCGGGTTTCCCGCTCGTCAGCGCTCGCCTCCAAGGCGACCGGGTTTCCCATTGCGCGGATCGGGACCAAGGTGGCGGTCGGCTACCGGCTCGACGAGCTGCCCAACGACATCACCCGGACGACGCCCGCCTCGTTCGAGCCGGTGCTCGACTACGTGGTGGTGAAGATTCCCCGATTCGCCTTCGAGAAGTTCCCCAGCGCCGACCCCCGGCTCACCACGCAGATGAAATCGGTGGGCGAGGTGATGGCGATCGGCCGGACCTTCAAGGAGGCGCTCCAGAAAGGCCTCCGCGGGCTCGAGGCGGATCGGGCCGGCTGGGTGCTGGGCCAGACGCTGGCCGACGACCGGCTCGACGATACCGATCGGGAGACCCTGCTGGCGGCGCTCCGCACCCCGACCCCGGAGCGGATCTTTCAGATCAAGCACGCGCTTCGGGCCGGCATCGAGGTCGAGGCCATCGCCGAGCGGAGCGGCATCGATCCCTGGTTTCTCTGGCAGCTGGCGGAGCTCCTGGAAGCGGAGGGGGAATGGACGGGAGCAGGCGGGCAGGCGGACAGGCGGACAGGCGGACGGGCGGACGGTGACAACGACGAGCGGGCACTGCTGCGGAAGATGAAGCGGCTCGGGTTTTCCGATCGCCAGCTGGGGGATCTGATCGGTGTGCCCGAAGGTGAAATCCGCGCGCGGCGGCACGCGTTGGGTATCCGGCCGGCATATAAGACGGTGGACACCTGTGCCGGCGAGTTTCCCTCCTCCACACCCTATCTCTACTCGAGCTACGACGAGGAGAACGAGTCGGGTCCGGTCGGCGACCGGACCGTGGTGATCCTGGGAAGCGGGCCGAACCGGATCGGCCAGGGCGTCGAATTCGACTATATGTGTGTGCGGGCCGCGATGGCCTTCCGGGAGATGGACTACCGCACCGTGATGGTCAACTCCAATCCGGAAACCGTCTCCACCGATTTCGACATTTCCGACGCCCTCTACTTCGGGCCGCTCACGCTGGAGGACGTGCTCGAGATCGTGCAGCTGGAGCGTCCCCTCGGCGTGGTGGTTCAGCTCGGCGGCCAGACGCCGCTCCGCCTGGCCCGCGCGCTGGCCAAGGAAGGCGTGCGGATTCTGGGGACCTCCTCCGACGCCATCGACGCCGCCGAAGATCGCAAGCGGTTCGAGGCGCTGGCCCGCGAGCTCGGAGTGGAGCAGCCGCCCAGCGGCACCGCAACCTCGGTGGAGGAAGCGGTGCGGGTCGCGGGTCGAGTGGGCTACCCGGCGCTGGTCCGCCCCTCGTATGTCCTGGGGGGCCGGGCGATGGAGATCGTGTACGACGAGCCCTCGCTCCGCAGCTACTTCACCAAGGCGGCCCGGGTCGCGCCGGAGCATCCGGTGCTGATCGATCGGTTTTTGGAGGACGCCTTCGAGGCCGACGTGGACGCCATCGCCGACGGGATGCGCTGCGTGATCGGCGGGGTGATGCAGCACATCGAGGATGCCGGGATCCACTCGGGCGATTCCGCCTGCGTCCTGCCTCCCTACCTGATCACGGACAATCAGGTCGAGGAGATGCGGCGCCACACCCGCGCCTTCGCCGAGCGGCTCGGCGTAGTGGGACTGATCAACGCCCAGTACGCGATCCAGAACGGGGTGGTGCACGTGCTCGAGGTCAACCCCCGGGGCTCGCGCACGGTTCCCTTCGTCTCGAAGACCACTGGCGTGCCGCTCGCCAGTCTGGCTGCGGCCGTGATGGTGGGGAAGATGCTCGACGAGCTGGGCCTCCACGACGACGTGCTCCACCCGTACGTCTCGGTGAAGGAGGCGGTGTTCCCGTTCACCAAGCTGCCAGGCGTGGACTCGATTCTCGGCCCCGAGATGCGGTCGACCGGAGAGGTCATGGGGATCGCGGACTCGTTCGGAATGGCCTTCGCCAAGGCGCAGCACGCGGCCGACGGCGCCCTGCCGCTCTCCGGGGCCGTGTTCGTCACCGTGAACGACCACGACAAGAACAACGTCGTGCCGATCGTACGCCGCCTCCACGGGCTCGGCTTCAAGATCCTCGCGACGGAAGGTACGGCGCGGCACCTCCGGGCCCGTGGTATCCCGGCCGAGCGGGTACTCAAGGTGTACGAAGGGCGGCCCAACGCCATCGACCTGATCGTCTCCGGAGCGGTTCAGCTGCTCATCAACACGCCATTGGGCAAGCTCACCCAGCAGGACGACTATGCCATCCGGCGCGCCGCCCTCCAGCACCGGCTCCCGTACACCACCACACTCTCGGCTGCCTCCGCCGCGTGCGACGCCATCATCGCGCTGCGGAGCCGCACTGGCGAGGTCCGGTCGCTCCAGGAGTGGCACGCGCTGGCCCGTGAGATGTCGGCGGAATGGACCGGATGACCGCTCGCGACCCGGCGTTTGCTGCGGCACTCCGAAGCCGGGTCCGGGGCGAGGTTCGTGAAGCCGAAGCGCTCGCCCGATACTCCACCTATCGGATCGGTGGTCCGGCCACCGTGCTGCTTCCAGCCCATATCGACGACGTGGGCACGGCCGTGCGGCTGGCGGCAGCTGAAGGAATTCCCTGGTTCGTCCTCGGGCTTGGCTCCAACCTGCTGCTGCCGGACGAAGGCCTCGATGCGGTGGTGATCCGGCTGGGCAAGGGGCTCGACCAGCTGGTGCGGGACGGCACCCGCTGGCGAATCGGCGCCGGGCTTCCGGCTCCGCTGGCCGCGCGGCGGACCGCCGAGGCGGGCCAGGCCGGGCTCCACAAGTTCGTCGGCGTGCCCGGGACCGTGGGGGGCGGCGTATACATGAACGCCGGGTGTCACGGCGGCGACTGGTCGGAGGTCGTTGAGCAGGTGACCGTGGTAGACCCAGATGGCGATCTCCGGGTGGTCGAGCGTGGCGAAATCCCATTCTCCTACCGCCGGAGCGGGCTCGACAGCCGCATCGTGGTTGAGACCACGGTCGCGCTCCGGCCGGAAGATCCGAAGGCCCTCAGCGCCGAGCTGGGCGAGTTGTTCCGCTGGCGGCAGGAGGGAACGCCGTTCAATCAGCCGTGCTGCGGAAGTGTCTTCCAGAATCCGGGGGGCCCGAGCTGGAAGCGGGCAGCCGGGCCGCGAACTGCCGGCCAGCTGATCGAGGCGGCCGGACTCAAAGGGTTTCGGCTCGGCGGAGCCGAGGTGTCGCGCATGCACGCCAACTACTTCGTCAACGTCGGCGAGGCGACGGCCGCGGACGTACGGGGCCTGATTGCGCACGTGCAGCGGGTGGTGGAGCAAAAGTATGGCGTGCGGTTGGAGACCGAAGTGAAGCTGATCTCGTCGACGGGGGCATACCTTAACAGCGTGAACGGTGAACGGTGAACGGTGAACGGGAGGCTCCTGCGAACGGGAACCCCCCGTTTACCGTTTACCGTTCACCGTTTACGCAGCTCCTTACGCAGTTCCTATGACCGACTTTTTCGTACACGAATCGGCTTACGTGGATTCCGGCGCCATCATCGGCCAGGGGACCAAGATCTGGCATTTCTGTCACGTGATGCCGGGCGCCGTGATCGGTGCGCGCTGCAATCTGGGCCAGAACGTGGTGGTCATGTCCGGCACCCGCATCGGCAACAACGTGAAGATCCAGAACAACGTCTCGGTATACGAGGGGGTCACCCTCGAGGACGACGTTTTCTGCGGCCCCAGCTGCGTCTTCACCAACGTGCTCAACCCGCGCAGCCACATCTCCCGCAAGCATGAGTACCAGCCGACCCTGGTTCGGCGGGGCGCCACCATCGGGGCCAACGCGACGGTGGTCTGCGGGACGACCCTGGGGGAGTACTGCTTCATTGGCGCCGGCGCGGTCGTCACGGCCGATGTCCCGGCTTTCGGGCTGATGCTCGGCGTTCCGGCTCGGCGGGTGGGCTGGATGTGCCAGTGCGGGGTGCGCCTGGACCTGTCCGACGGGCGCGCCCGATGCCCGAGCTGCGGGGCCGGGTATCGGGAAGAGGGGGGCGTCCTGCGCCAGATTGACCCACCGACCAACGGGGGCTAAGTT
>JBIOTT010000214.1:0-2499 GCA_044866195.1 Gemmatimonadales bacterium | reverse complement strand
GGATCGCCAGGTCTACGAATCACTGGCGCTGAGGGTCGCTCGGCACCCGTCCGAATCCGAAGAGTATTTGCTGACGCGTGTCCTCGCCTACACGCTGGAGTTCACGGAAGGCATCGAGTTCTCGCGGGGGCTGTCGGAGCCTGACGAGCCAGCGATCGCGATACGCGACCTGACCGGCGTGATCCAGTCGTGGATCGACATCGGCGCGCCCGAGGCGGCACGCCTGCACAGGGCCAGCAAGGCGGTGCCGCGCGTCGCGGTGTACACGCACAAGGATCCGGCGCAACTGGTCGCTCGGCTGGCGAGCGAACGGATCCACCGCGTCGAGGCGCTCGAGTTGTATGCGATCGACCGTGACCTGATCGGCGCGCTGGCGGCGCGTCTCGAACGGCGTATGGCGTGGAGCGTGTCCGTCAGCGATCGCGATCTCTATGTGTCAATTGGCGCGGACACTCTCAGCGGCCCGGTGTCGCGCCACGCGGTCGGCTGATGGCTCGACGACGGACCCGAGCTCACGCCTCCGTGGCCGGCTGGATCAAAGACCGGACCCGGTCGTCCGCGTGGGACGGTTACCGCCGCGCCCGGGCCCGCGTGTGACGACCTCACTCCGGGTCGTGGCGTACAACTTCCTGAGCGGCGGGAGCCCGCGGCGCGCCGGCCACTGGTCACGCATCCGCGCGCGCTTCGCCCCCGACATCGTGCTCGCGCAGGAATGCCGGCCGCCCCAGGATTCGTCGGCCGAGACGTTTCGGTCCGGGAAAGGGGACACGCTCCTGTGGGCGCCCGCCGCAGCGCGCCGCTGGGGAAGCGCCATCCTGCTCCGCGCCCTCCCGGCGACGCCCCTGAAGGTGCCGGGCTTCGCGGGCTGGGTGGTGGGCGCGGAGCTCGCGGGACCGTCCTGGTCGCAGGGCCGTCGGCTCCGGGTCTTCAGCATCCACTGCCCGGCCGGCGAGCGCGGATACGTGCAGACGATGCACCAGATCCTGGATCGAGTCGCGCGACTGCGCGGCGACGCCGACCTCATCCTGGGTGGCGACTTCAACGTGGTCGTCGGAAACCGGCAGCCCGGTGAACGGATCGGGGTCAGTCGCGGAGAGCGGGGGATCCTGGATCGGCTGGCCGTGGAGTTCGATCTCATCAGCTGCTGGCAGGCCGCCAACCCGGGACGACGGCTGGCCCAGACGCTCCGGTGGTCCGCCAATCGGGCCGCGCCCTATCACTGCGACGGCATCTTCGTGCCCTCCGGCTGGGCCAAGTGTCTGGCATCCTGCCGCGTGGTCACCGGCTCTCGCTGGAAGCGCCTGAGCGACCACAATCCGGTCCTGGCAGAGTTCACCGCCGGCGATCCGGCGACCGTGGACGGCTGACGACGCCACCGGCGGCCCCGGCCGCCGGAGCCCGCTCGAGCCGCGTGTCCCGTCCCCGGAAATCGGATCGACGGCTCCACCGCGCTCGGGTGGAGCAGGGGCTCACGCCACCGCGGCGATCCGGCGCGGCTGGCCGAGCAGCCAGAGCGCGATCGCGAGGTTGAGCAGGTTCCAGATGATGCCGTTGACGAACGCGGAGCGGTACGAGCCGGTCAGGTCGAAGATCGCCCCCGACATCCAGCCACCGAGCGCCATGCCGACGATGGTCGCCATGACCACGGCGCCGATTCGTGCCCCGGCTTCCTGAGGGGCGAAGGACTCGCGCACGATGATGGCATAGCTCGGCACGATTCCCCCCTGGGACAGGCCGAACAGCGCGGAGACGACGTACAGCGAGACGAGGCTGTCGAAGGGCAGATAGAGGGCCAGCGTCAGGCATTGGAGCGCCGATCCAATAAGCAGGGTCCGCACCCCGCCGATGTGGTCGGCGATCCAGCCGGAGGCGAGCCGGCTGACGACACCGAGGCCCAGCATCAGGGAGAGCAGCACGGCACCGTGCGCCACGCCGTGGCCGAGGTCGCTCGCGTAGGCCACGATGTGCACCTGCGGCATCGACATGGCGACGCAGCACGACATGCCCGCGACCATGAGCAGCGCCTGCAGACGCCCGGGCGAGACGTGCGGCCGGTCGGCGTGGGCCATGGCGACCGCGATCGATGTGGGCCCGTGGGCGACCGGTGAGCGCCGGCGGAGCGCGATGGTCAACGGCAGCATGGTCACGGCGCAGAAGAGGCCAACGCCGACCATCGTCGGCCGCCACCCCCGCGTCGCGGTGAAGTGCTGGAGGACCGGAGGCCAGACGGTTCCGGCCAGGTAGTTGCCGCTGGCACAGATCGAGACGGCCATCCCGCGATGGCGGGTGAACCAGTGCGACACGTCCGCCACCAGCGGGCCGAACGTGACGGAGCTGCCGAGCAGCCCGATGGCCAGCCCCTGGGCGAGCGCGAACTGCTCGATGCCGGGGGCCCTCGCCGCCAGCAGGTAGCCGAGGCTGAGGGCGATCGACGCCACGAAGAGCGGGACCACGATGCCGAAGCGATCGGCGAGGCGGCCCATCAGGATCCCGCCCAGG
>JBIOTT010000213.1:0-3470 GCA_044866195.1 Gemmatimonadales bacterium | reverse complement strand
CATTGGCTCGAGGAGTATGACATGAAGGCTTCCGACATCCGCCGCGGCCACGTGCTGATCATCGACGGCGCGCCCTGCCGGGTGATGGATTTCCAGCACCGGACCCCGGGCAATCTGCGGGCTTTCGTCCAGGTGCGGCTCCGCAATCTGAACTCGGGAAACACGTTCGACACCCGCCTGAGCGCGACGGAGTTCGTGGATGAGGCCCGGCTGGACACCAAGGAGCTTCAGGTCCTCTATCGCGACACGAACGGCGTGCACGTGATGGACAACGACTCCTACGAGCAGTACACCCTGGACGAGGAGCTGGTGGGCGACGCGGGATCGTGGCTCGAGTCAGGGATGACCTTCATCGCCGAGTGGCTGAACGGCCGGCCGATCGCGATCGAGCTGCCCTCCGTAGTGGAGCTGGAGATCGTCGAGACCGCGCCGATCATGCGGACGGCCACCAAAACGGCGAGCACCAAACCGGCCAAGCTGAGCAATGGCGTGACCATCCAGGTGCCGGAATTCATCGGCGAGGGCGAGCGGGTCCGCGTGAACCCCCGGGAGGGCGTGTACTTGGAACGGGCCAAATGAGTGGGAAAGGCGTGAACGGTAAACGGTGAACGGTGAACGGGGGCTCTGCTGCAGAATGGACCCCGTTTACCGTTTACCGTTCACCTTTCACGCAGTTTCGTCCTGTGCTCCGTCTTTCGCTCCCAACGTCTATTGAGTATTCTGGACAAGGTCTTGCTCCCGCCGTTCCGGAGGCCCGGCTCCATGCGCGTCCCGCACGTCTATCTCCTCTTTCCGGCTGCGCTCGTGGTGGCATCGTGCAGCACCGAGCGTTCCGAATCGACACCCCGCGACCTCACGCTCCTCCCCTCGGCTGAGTCGGCCACCGGCGCGGTGGCGTCCGCTCGCGAGCTGGACCTCCGCCCGGCCGATCCGCAGCTCGCCAATTCGTCCACGGCGAGCGCCCCCAAGCCGGTGCCTGCCCGGGTGCCCGCCCGGAAGGCGCACCGGTCTGCCAACAGCTCGAGGGTCGCGCCCGTTCCTGCTCCGGAGGCCGAGCCCGCGCCGACCTCAACCGCGCCCGGGCCACGCAACGTGGCTCACGCCGGCGCCGGAACGCCGCTCGATCCCGGTCAGACCGTAACCGTGATTCCCGCTTCAAGTGGGGCGGGTTCCGCTCCGCTCCCGACGAGCGATGTATCGACCGAGCGCGCGATGCGGGGGCCCTGGATCGTCATCGGCGACGATCAGTGCATTCCAGGCCGGGGCGAAGTGATCCCACGGGACCATCGCGGCTGGGATTGGGTGCGCCACTAATCACGCGGCAGGGGTGAAGCGGGGCCTCGCGTCCGGCCGGGAATGTTGTATAGTAGGGATGCAGCCCCGATCCCGCCCGGAGGCCGAGATGATTCGCTCATTCCTCGGCTCGTCGGCGGGGCTTCTACTGGCGCTGGTGGCTCCGCTTCGGGGCCACGCGCAGTCCGCCGACTCGCCGTCTTCCTCAATCACCACCGCCTCGGTTGCCGACGCCGCGGAATTCGATGCGGCACACGATTCTTCCGCTATCGCCGCCGCCGAGATGCTGGGCCTCACTGAGGCACAGCGCAAGCTCTTCTTCCAGAACACCGAGGCCGTCGCCCAGGAGCTGCTCATCGCGAACCCGGCTGGTGGACGGGCCGCAATAGACTCAGCTCTGTCGATTGTGATTCGGGAGACCGGCCGGAAGATGAAGTTTCTCCGGCAGGCACGCCTGTTGTTCAGCGAGATGTATGCCCGCCGCCAGGGCGACAACGACCGTGCGGCCGGCACCGAGGAGGAGCTCTGGCGCTCCTCCGTCAATGTCAGCGGCCTGATCAAGCTCTACCACAACAACCCGAATGCGTCTGACTTCGAGATCGAGCGGGCGATGGCGCCGTCGTTGCGCGCGACCCACTGATCGGGCAGCTCCAGCCTTAGAACGCCCCGCCTTCGGGTAGCCTGGTCGAGCCGATCGCGCGCAGCACCCGCGCGGCGCTGCTCGGCGGACCAGCGGCCGTGTCCGCCCACTTGTGGGCGTTCCGGTCGAGCCAAGGGCGGAGTTCGCTGTACGCCCGCGCCGCGGCCGCATCCTGGAACGTGATCGTGCCGTCCTTGATGTCGTACGCCGTATCCTGCGACGCCAGCACCCCGAAAACGCTGTCGACCTCCGCAAGCAAGAACCCAGCGAGCTTGGCGACCTCGGGGCTCTCCTGCAGCACCGTCCGGCTTTCCCATACCTGGTGGTCGGCGGGCGCCTTGGCCAGCGCAGCCGCGGAGTCGGCGTATGCGGCCTCGATCTCCGCCTCGCGGCGGCGGTACTTGGCGACGTAGGCCGAAGCGGTGCCCGCGCTCAGGCGCGCAGCCCGCACGCCTTGAGACGAGCTCAGGTGTTCGGGCGCGAAGACGTTGGCAAAGCCCGAAGTGCGAAAGCCGGTTTCGAGCTCCGCCCGTGCAGCCGCGTAAGCTTCCTCGTAGTGTGACACCAGAACGGCGGGCGTCAGCTTGCCATTGGTCGCGCCAGGCAGGCCGGCAATCTTGGGCGCTGCGATCGCGATCTCGCGAGTCACGACCCGAACGATCGAATCGGCGCGGCCCTGGGACTCGGGCTGGTCGGGCGGAACGGGTGCCCCGTTCGGGCCAGTGACGCCGGAGTGCTTCGGGTCCGCCTGCGACCCACCCCGCGAGGCTGCGGGAAACGCGCTGCTGGCGCCAAAGCTGGGGCTTCCCTGCGGTCCGGGATCGCGGGGCAACCGAGCCCCCGCCTGAGTCTCGCTGAGCAGCGGGGCTGATTCGGCGGCCCGGCCGGCGGCCGATTCCCGGCTCAGGAACGGGAGGCTGGGGAAGCCGATACCCATCAGACCCTGGTTCCACGGACTCGCCGCCACTGACAGACCGACGTGGGTCGAGAAGATCAGCGCGACACCGCCGATCGCCAGGAGGATCGGACGCCGGAGATTGCCCGATACGGCGAGCCGGAACCGAGGGCGGAACATCGGGCGCCCGGAAGCCTCCGGGCCGAAGTCCAGGGTCTCGCTGGGGTGCGGGGCGGGCTCAACCACGCTCGCGTCGGCCGGCTCGGCAACCAGCTCCTCGAGCAGATCCGCCGGCGGCGCAGCAAAGTGGTCGGCGGGTGCCAGCGGCATGCGGGAGAGCGGCGTCGGTGGGTCGAGGGGAATGAACCGGATCTCGCGGGACCGGGCAGCCGCGAAGACGAAATCAGGCGGCGGCGAAGCCGACATCGGCTCGGCGTCCGGCTCTGGTTCGGGCGCTGGCTCGGACTCCACCATCTCGGACGCGAGCGCGACCGGCTCGGGCTCGGGCTCCACTGGTTCCGGCGCGACCGGCTCCGGATCTACCGGCTCCGGCTGGGCGACCTTGATGGCTGCGGGAGCAGGCGCGGGAGGATGCGCGTGGGAAGACGAGGCAGCGATGTGGCCGCTGGCCACCATCTCGAG
>JBIOTT010000212.1:0-13397 GCA_044866195.1 Gemmatimonadales bacterium | reverse complement strand
TGGCCAGCATCTCCTCGGCTTCGGCCAGCGCGTACAGCAGGCGGTCCGGCGGACCGGCGGACGGGTGGTCAGCCTCCATGGCGCCGGTCTCCGCATCGATGTCGCCTTCTTCGTCGACTCCGTCCGGTCCGCCGGCCTGC
Source organism: Gemmatimonadales bacterium (assembly GCA_044866195.1). Taxonomy (GTDB): domain Bacteria; phylum Gemmatimonadota; class Gemmatimonadetes; order Gemmatimonadales; family GWC2-71-9; genus DASQPE01. The sequence continues at coordinate 13,257 of JBIOTT010000212.1, read as the reverse complement.
CGGTCTGCCTCGAAGTGGCCGGCGACCATCTGATTCACCGACCCGATCAGCTCCTCGAGCGAGGCGGCGAGGTAGCCGTCTTCGGTCATGTTGCCGAGAAACTCTTCGGCCAGGAGGCGCTGGCGGGGACTGAGCTCCATCATCTGCAGCTGGTCGCGGAGGTGATCGGTGAGATTCCGGGTTTCGACGGTCACCGGCTCGGTGTATTCCTGCACCTCGAACTGTTCCCGGGTGCCGCCAACATCGAAGCCGTTGAGCAGAATCTCCTCCCAGTCCATCTCCTCGTCCTTCTGCTGCTGCTCCTTCTCCTTGTCCTGATCCTGCTGCTTGTCCTGCTCGGCGCTCTCCTCGTCCTCCGGCTCGAGCAGCTCCAGGAAGGGATTCGCCAGCAGCTCCTGCTTCAAGTGCTGCTGCAGGTCCATCATGGGCATGTACAGCATGTCCATGGCCTGGTAGAGCCGGGGATTGACCCGCAGCTCCTGCCGCAGGCTGGTCTGCTGGGAGAGTCCGGCGCGAAGGCTCACGCGGCGTGCTCCAGACGGGCCCGCAGGCGCGTCGTCAGGGTGGGTCCGAGGTAGCGCTCCGCCACGCGCTCGTCATAGACCAGCTCGCGGACGGTGCCCGCGGCCTGAACCTTCCCTTCGAACATGATGTAGGCGCGATCGACGATGTCCAGGGTCTGCTCCACGTTGTGATCGGTGATCAGCACGCCGATTCCGCGGTGGCGGAGCCCGGCGACGATGGTCTGGATGTCATGCACGGCAATCGGATCGACTCCTGCAAACGGCTCGTCCAGCAGCATGAACTTGGGATCGGTCACCAGCGCCCGGGTGATCTCGAGCCGGCGCCGCTCGCCCCCGCTCAGCGCGTAGGCCTTCACCTTCCGCAGGTGACGGATCCCCAGCTCATCGAGCATCTGCTCCAGCGCCCGCTGCCGCTCGGCCCGCTTGAGCTTCCGGGTCTCCAGGATTGCCAGAATGTTCTCCTCGACGGTCATCCGACGAAAGACCGAGGGCTCCTGGGCCAGGTAGCCGATGCCGATCCGGGCGCGGCGGAACATCGGTGCCTTGGTCAGGTCCTTCCCGTCGAGGATCACCCGTCCGGACTCGGGCCGGATCAGCCCGGTCAGGATGTAGAAGGTCGTGGTCTTGCCGGCGCCGTTCGGCCCCAACAGCCCGACGATCTCTCCCTGCTCGAGCTTGAGCGTCACCTGATCGACCACCCGGCGGCCGCGATAGCTCTTGGTCAGCTCGCGCCCCTCGAGCACGCTGCCGGCCGGCGGCGGAGGCGGCTCGGGAGCGGGGAGCCCACTGGCCCGCCGCGCGGCGGCCAGGAGCGCCGCACCCGCCGCAGCGCGGTCTCTGACGGCGTCGGTCCACCACGGAGTCGCCGCCTGGATCTCGGCCCAGTCGGCGCCGGCGCCGTCGGCGATCCATCCATCGAGCGCCAGTCGGGGCAGCACCGACGTCGTCACGTGCCCCCGGACCGACTCGCCCAGTCCCACGGCCGGCTGATAGAGCCGGAGATAGCCCTCCCGGTACCCCAGCAGCAGGCTCGCCAGGCTGGCGCGGCCCTCGGCATCCGCCGCCGCGACCAACGCGGCCAGGGCAAGCGGCAGCGACGGATCCGCGCCATCGAGGCGCGCGAGCCAGGGCGGCTGGGTCATGGCGGCGCCTGCGAGGTATCCTTGACCGCGGCCTTCTCGGCCGATGGCTCGAGCTGCACGCCGTCGGCATTGCCCCTGACCTCGACCAGCTGGACCGTCTCCGATCCGTCGGGCTTCATCGTGATCACGATCTCGTTGCCCCGGGCATAGTTGATCGTGGGCCGCTCGCCCGGTTTCTGCTTCTCATTCGACTCGAGGTGGTAGGACCGGGCCGAGCCGCGAGCCACCAGCCGGGTGAGCACCGGCCGGGTGCTGCCGGCCGAGTCGTGGGTCTCGAAGCTCGCGATGACCGTGTCACCGGTGAGCCAGTCGCGCTCCTTGGTGGCGGAGTCCACCTGACCTCCGAGCCAGGCCTTGCCGTAGGCTCGCGCCTCCCGCAACTGCTGGCCGGGCGAATCGAGCGCCATCGAATCGGCCCGGATCTCGTACTTGGGCGACGTCGCGTGGGGGCGGATGCTATCGCCCCACGCCTCGGTGTGTGCCAGCTTCCGGTCGACCAGATCGTGCACGATAGTATCGGCAACCAGGGTCCAGTCCTTATTCACCGCCTTGCCGTCGCCCTTGGCGATGACCCGCTCGAGGTCACGGTCCTTGAGCCGGAAGTCCAGGCGGGTGCCGGTGAGGTTGAAGCTGTCCGCCCCCAGACCGTGGAGCTCGGGCCGGGTTCCGAGCAGCGTCCCGTCGTTGGCCGGGCCGGTATCGAGCCGGAGGGAGTCCCCTCGGGCGGCGAAGTCGCTGCGATCCACGGTGACCTTACCGCCGCCCCAAATGCGGTCGTCTCCCTTGATCCGCACCCGGTCGGCCACGATGACATACGGCTCGCGGGGCTTGCCCGCCGAGTCGGTCGCCGCCGAGTCGCCCCGGACCGAGTCTTTCGCGAAGTACTCGATCCGGGGCCGCCCCACGGCGTACATCTCGGTCGTGTCCCGCACGCCCTGCACCGCCCGGTAGTAATCGAGCGAAGGGCCGACCAGGGTCGAACCGGTCTTGAGATTCCGGGTCTTCACGTTGCGCCGCGCTTCCCACCGCTCGGCCGAACGAAAATAGGTGCCAAAATCGGTGTCCAACGCCAGCGTGGTGTCGCGGTAGCGCACGTGGCCGGTGAACTGCACCGTGTTGCCGGCATAGGAGGCGACGCTGTCGCTGAACATGGTGATCTTGGTGCCCCGGCAGCTGAGCCGAACGTTACCGCCCGCGAAGTAGTTGACGCCTCCGGTGGTCTCCACCGCGATACCCTGCCGGTCCACGTTGTCGATCTGCAGGGTGCACCGCTCCGAGCTCTGCCCGGCGAGGGGAGCAGCGGCGACCAGCAGGCCGCCCAGACCGGCCAACCATCTCATTGCTGACCCGGAAGGAGCACACCCTTGCCGGCCACGCCGTGCGGGCGATTGGTCACGACGTTCTTGAAGTCCGGATCCGAAGTGAAGCTGGTGCCCCGGATGAACTCGTTGTCGTGCTCGAACCGGAACGCCTGGTCGGTCGAGATCTCATTCTTTTTCGGGTCGAACTTCAGCGTCTCGGTCTCGAGCTTCCGTCCATCCGTCGCGATGACCACAACCTTGCCGTCTGCCTGCATCGACCCATCCTGCCAGCGATAGGTGCCGCGATTGGCCGTGAGCCTGGACGATTCCGCCCCCTTGGCGTCGTAGAAGGTTGCCCGCAGCTTGCGCAGCTGGGCGAGCTGGGTGGCCTCGTAGAAGTACGCGGTGTCGGCTTCGATCCGGCTCTTTCGGATTCCGTCCGCCGTCACGTAGTGCGAGAAGCCTTCCAGCACCTGGTCGGCCGTGTCGGCAGCTTCGACGGTCGCCGTCGGCCGCGCACCCCCGCTCTCGCACCCGCTTCCGCCCGCACCCGCGAGGACGGCCACCAGGCCCGCCAGGCAACGCGCACCTACCCGGCGACTGGGGCCCATCAGCGTGCGACGCCGGCCAGCTCCTTGGCGTCAACCGGGGCCCCACCCCGCCGCCGCTTGAGCGCGGCGCCGACGAAGCCGGCGAAGAGCGGGTGCGGCCTGGTGGGCCGCGACTTGAGCTCGGGGTGGAACTGGCACCCGATGAACCAGGGATGGTCCGGCAGCTCGATGGTCTCGACCAGCCCGCCGTCGGGCGACTGGCCGGAGAGCCGGAGCCCGTACTCGGCCAGCACGTCGCGGTAGGCGTTGCTCACCTCCCAGCGGTGCCGGTGGCGTTCGCTGATCTCGGCGGCGCCGTAGGCCTGGGCCACCTTGGAGCCGGGGCGGAGCTTTGCGGTGTACGCGCCCAGCCGCATGGAGCCGCCCAGGTTGGCGACATCGCGTTGGGAAGGCATGAGCGAGATGACCGGAGACTCGCACTCCGGCGCGAACTCGGTACTGTTGGAATCCGGCAAGCGGCAGACGTCGCGGGCAAACTCGATGATGGCGACCTGGAGGCCGAGGCAGATGCCGAAGAACGGCAGGTCATGCTCCCGGGCCCAGCGGATCGCCTCGATCATGCCCTCGACCCCGCGAATCCCGAAACCGCCCGGGATCAGCAGCCCGTCGAAGCTCTCCAGCACCCGGCCGGCGCCGGCCGCGTCGACGAACTGATCGCTCGAGAGCCACTGAATCTCCACGCCCGCGTCGTGCGCGATGCCCCCGTGAATCAGCGCTTCCTGAACCGACTTGTAGGCGTCGTGGAGGTCGGTGTACTTCCCCACCACCGCGATCCGCACCCGGTTGGTCGGACTCAGAATCCGCTGGGTGATCTCCTTCCAGGGGCGGAGGTCCGGCTCCGGTGTGGTCAGGCGGAGGCGCTCGCACACCACCCGGTCCAGCCCCTGATCGTGGAAGCGGAGCGGGATCTCGTAGATCGAGCGCACGTCGGGGCTCTCCACCACGCACTCGAAATCGACATTGCAGAAGAGCGCGATCTTCCGCTTGATGTCCGCCGAGATCGGCTGCTCGCTGCGGCACACCAGGATGTCCGGCTGAATTCCGATCTGCATCAGCTCCCGCACCGAGTGCTGGGTCGGCTTGGTCTTGAGCTCGCCGGCGGCGGCGATGAACGGCACCAGGGTGAGGTGGATGAACAGCGCGTTGTCCCGGCCCACTTCCTGGCGGAACTGGCGGATGGCCTCGAGGAAGGGCAGCGACTCGATGTCACCCACGGTGCCACCGATCTCGGTGATCACCACGTCATGGCCCGGCGCAGTGCGCCGGATGGCGTTCTTGATCTCGTCGGTGATGTGGGGGATGACCTGGACGGTGGAGCCGAGGTACTCGCCGCGGCGTTCTTTGTTGATGACGGTCTGATAGATCCGACCGGTGGTGACGTTGTTCTGCTGCGAGAGGGAGCGATCGATGAACCGTTCGTAATGGCCCAGGTCGAGATCGGTTTCGGCGCCGTCGTCGGTGACGAAGACCTCGCCGTGCTGAAAGGGCGACATGGTCCCCGGATCGACGTTGATGTAGGGGTCGAACTTCTGCATCGTGATGCTCAGGCCGCGCTCGACCAGCAGGCGCCCCAACGAAGCGGCGGCGATCCCTTTCCCGAGAGAAGAGACGACGCCGCCGGTGACGAAGATATACTTGGTCGCGTTGGTGCCGGTGGGCATGAGGGCTCCCTCTTACGAAAAGGGCAGGCTTGAGGGGGAAACGGGTCGAGCCGAGAAGGTGCTTCGGTCGCGCATGAGGAAAGGTAATAGGCGGAGCAGCGGCAGTCAAAATGTGTGCCGGACTCGCTATCCGCTATCCGCTATCCGCTATCCGCTTGACATTTGGCAGCTTAGGGCCCGAGCGCCGGAGTCGCTACAGCTTGAGCCCGGGCCAGCTCCAGGAAGTTCCGCAAGATCGTTCTTCCCTGCTCCGTCCCAATCGATTCCGGATGAAACTGTACCCCGAAGATGGGATGGTGCCGGTGGCGTAGGGCCATGATCTCCTGCCCCGGCGGCCGATCGCTCGCCCAGCCGGTCACCTCGAGCTCGGCCGGGAATCCTCGCGGCGAGACGACCAGGGAGTGATAGCGCATGGCCCGAAGCGGCGACGGAAGCCCGGCGAAGAGCCCCCGTCCATCGTGAATCACGTCGGTCGTCTTGCCGTGCATAATCCGGTCGGCCCGCACCACCGCTCCGCCGAACGCCTCGCCGATCGCCTGATGGCCTAGGCAGACCCCCAGGAGGGGGATCCGCCCCGCAGCGGCGCGAACGAGCTCGACCGAGATGCCGGCCTCCCTCGGGGTGCAGGGACCGGGGGAGACGATGATCGCCTCCGGGCCGAGCGCGAGAGCAGCGTCGGGGGTGAGGGCGTCGTTCCGGTAGACCACCGGATCGGCCCCCAGCTCCCCGGCGTACTGGACCAGGTTGTAGGTGAAGCTGTCGTAGTTGTCGAGGACGAGGAGCATGGACGTCAGCGAGAACGGTATGCCGCCCGCAGCGAGTCGCGAAGGTGCCGCGCCCGGGCTCGCGCGGAATCGGCCCGGCGCAAGGCGGCGTCCCGAATAGAATCGCCGCGTAGCTGGTGCACCCGGGCCACAGAGTCGCCGAAGCGGGCAGCGGCTTCACCGATGGAATCGCCCATCCGCTCGGCCGCGGCCGCAATGGAGTCGCCGGCCACGTCCGCCCGAATGTCCACCCTCCGGACCATCTCGTGCCGAAGGTTCCGGGCCACCTCGGCGGGAACGTAGAGGGCAACGCTCAAGCTCCCGGGCTCGAAGCCGACCTCGCCGAACCGCTCGGCCCCATGCGCCGCGACGGAATCGCCCTTGACGCACGCAAAATTGGCGTCGGTGAACTCAGTGCCGCTGCCACGGCGCGCCGGCCCGAGGTTGGCCAGCAGATCGCACCCGCTCAGCCGAGCCGCGGCGGTGGAGTCGGACAGCTTCACCCCGAGTCGAAGGCCCGAAACCTGGCGGGGCGACTTGCGGATCACGACCGCCCGGTCGAACGTCCCCACCCGGTCGCCATCGAGCCGAAACGGCACGAAGGCCAGCGGAATGGAGATCGGGGCACTGGAGGCTGCGATCGCCTTGACCCTCGCCCTGGTGGCGAGGAACGCGGCCCTGAACGCCATTCCCACCGCGAAGACGGCCAGTGCACCCAGAACGATCTTGAGCCAGTAATTACGCATCGAGCGCCATTGTGATCGAAGTCGAGTCCTTATCAAAGCTGTACGGGGACGTCCGGGCAGTCCAGAGCCTGTCGTTCAGCGTCCGAGGCGGCGAGGTGGTGGGCCTGGTCGGTCCCAATGGCGCGGGCAAGACCACCACGCTGCGCAGTATAGCGGGCATCGTGCGGCCGACCGAGGGCACCATCCGGGTGGCCGGCCACGATCTAGCCCGGGACCCAGTGGCCGCGAAGCGGGAGCTCGCGTTCATTCCTGACGAGCCGCAGCTCTTCGAGTACCTCACGACCGAGGAGCACCTCCGCTTCGTGGGCCGGCTCTACGGGGTCCCGCAGGCGCAGGCACGGATCCCCGCCCTGCTGGACGAGCTGGAGCTCACCGGCAAGCGGGACGTGCTGCCCGGAGAGCTCTCGCGCGGAATGCGGCAGAAGCTCGCGATCGCCTGCGGCCTGCTGCACGAGCCGCATGCCCTGCTGCTGGACGAGCCGCTCACCGGGCTCGACCCGGTGGGGATCAGGAAGATGCGGGCGACGATCGTGCGGCGGGCTCAGGCGGGGTCGGCGGTGCTGTTGAGCTCCCACCTGCTGCACCTCGTCGAGGAGGTCTGCACCCGCGTGCTGGTGCTGGTGGAGGGACGGATGGCGGCCTTCGGCAGCATGGAGGAGATCGTGGCCGGCCGGCCCGACCTCACCGGCCGGCCGCTGGAAGAAGTGTTTCTCCGGCTGATCGGGCGCGGGGCCGAGCCATGACCGAAGCCCTGGTCTACCTGACCCAGCGAAGCGTGGTAAACCGGCTCAAGCGGCAGGCCGCCCGGGTCCGCAATCCGCGCTACGCCCTGGCCCTGCTGCTCGGTTGCGCCTGGCTGGGCGTGGTCTTGTGGCACCGTGCTCCCGCGCCCTCCAGCGCACAACCAGGCGGGCCCTGGATCGAGCTGGCCGCAGCACTGGGTGTCCTGCTGCTGGTGGGCTGGGCCTGGCTGGGCAGTCCCGATGCGCGCGTGCTGGCCTTCTCGCCGGCCGAGGTCACCTTCCTGTTTCCGGCGCCGATCACCCGTCGCGGGCTGATTCACTACAAGCTGCTGCGCACCCAGCTCGTGGTCCTGGTCAACGTCGTCATCTGGACGGCTCTCGCGAGCGGCCAACAGCCCGGCGTGTCGATCTGGCTCCGGGCAGCAAGCTTCTGGCTGCTGATCACGACGCTGGCGCTCCACCGGCTCGCGGCGGCGCTGGTGCGAAGCAGCGTGGCAGAGCATGGGCGGTTCGGGCTGAGACACCGGATCGTCTCGGTCGGGCTGGCCACGGCCGCGCTGGCGGCGCTCGGGTGGGGGCTCTGGGACGTCTGGCCCGGTCTGGTAGCCGGTGCCAGCGGTGGCGCCACGGCTCTGCGTGAAGCGCTGGACCGCGCCGTGAATCAGCCCGGCCTCGCCGCCGTGCTTTGGCCGCTTCGGGTGCTGGTACGTCCGCTCGGCGCCGCCAGCCTGGCAGACTGGCAGGCCGCCGTGCTCCCTGCCGTGGGACTGCTGGTTTTCCACTACATATGGGTCCTGCGATCGGACGCTGCGTTCGAGGAGGCCGCGACCGAGGCCTCGCTGGCACGGGCTCGGCGTCACGCCGTCTCCGGGGGTGCCGGAACGGGGCTCGAGCCGAGCCGCCGAGCGCCCTCGCCCCCGCTGTTCCAGCTGTCCTCCGGCGGTTGGCCCGCTACCGCGCTGCTCTGGAAAAACCTGGCGGCGGTCCTCCGCCGGCGCCGGGCGCTGAACGCGGCGGTGGGGCTCGTGTTGGGCGGCGGGATCATCGCAATCGCGTCCGGCGACGCCGACAGCACGCTGGCCCAGCTGACCGGCGGGCTGGCACTGACCTGGCTCGGGTTTACCGTGGTCCTCGGACCGCAATGGATCCGCAACGACCTGCGGCGAGACCTGCTTCACGCGGATCTGCTGCGAAGTTACCCGCTGCGCGGCTGGGCCATCGTCATCATGGAAGCGAGTGCGTCCACCATCGTCCTGACGCTGCTCGAGCTCGCGCTCGCAACCATCGCCTTCCTCGCCTTCCTGCAAGATCGGACGCTCGAGCTCACCCTGGCGGACCGCAGCCTGCTGCTGGGCGCGGCGGTGTTGCTGATCCCGCTGCTCAACCTGATGGCGATGCTGCTCCAGAACGCGGCGGCCCTATTGTTCCCCGGCTGGGTGCGGGTGGGTGGCCCTGCAGCGGGAATAGAAGCCCTGGGCCAGCAGCTGCTGAGCACGACGGCGCTGTGGCTGGTGCTCGGCCTGGCACTGGCGGCGCCGGCCGCCATCGCCGCGGTGGCGTTCACGGCGCTCGAGAGGCTCGGACCGGGGTGGGCCGCCGGGCTGGCGGTTGCAGCCGGTCTGGGAATGTTCGGATTCCAAACGTTGGCACTGGTGCGGTGGCTGGGCCGCGTGTTCGAGCGGGGGGAGATCAGCCGGTAATCGGTGAGTGGCAGAGGTCGTGGGCCTCCGCAAGCGGGGGTGCTGGCGGGTCCGGCTCGCGGGCGGCGCCCTGGCCGAGCGTGAAGTAGAAGGAGGCGCCCTGGCCCGGGGTCGACTCGGCCCAGATCGCGCCACCATGGCGGTGGATGATACGGCGGACGGTTGCGAGGCCAATCCCCGTGCCCGGATACTCGCTCATCAGATGCAGCCGCTGAAATGGACGAAACAGGCGGTGCGCGTCGGCCATGTCGAATCCGGCGCCGTTGTCCCGCAGGAAGTAGATGGATTGCCCCTCCGCTTGCTGCAGCCCGAACTCGATGCCCCCGGCGGCCACCTTCGAGGTGAACTTCCATGCGTTCTCGAGCAGATTCTCGAGCGCAATGCGCAGCAGCGCCGGGTCGGCCATGACGTGCACACCCGGACGAACCCGCACCTCGACCTGCCGCTCGGGCTGGTCCTGCCGCAGGCGGTCGGCGATGGCCAGCACCATGCTGCTCAAATCGAGCTCGCGGCAGCACATCTCCGCGCAGGTCACGCGTGAGAGATGGAGAACGTCGTCGATCAGTTGCAGCATCTGAGCGGCCGATTCCTGGATCCGCGCCAGGTAGCGCCCGGATCTGGGGTCCCACCCCGCGCCTTGTGTCTCGCTCAGCGCTCTGGCAAAGCCGTCGATGCGCCGCAGCGGCGCCCGCAGGTCGTGCGAGATCGCGTAGCTGAAGCTCTCGAGCTCACGGTTCTTGAATTCCAGATCGCTGACCAGGGCGGCGCGGGCCTCGGCCAGTTGGCGGGCTTCCTGCTCCCCGGCCCGGAGGAGATCGGCCTGCCGGGCAAGCAGGGATCGCTGCTTTGCCAACTCGACGAACACCACCACCTTCGATCGCACGACCTCCGGAACGACCGGCTTCAGCAGGTAGTCCACCGCCCCCAACTCATAGCCGCGGAGCGCCTCGGTCTGATACTGGGCGGCAGCCGTCAAGAAGATGATCGGGGTGTGCCGGGAACGCTCCCGCTCGCGAATGAGCGTCGCGGTCTCGAACCCGTCCATCTCCGGCATGGCGACGTCGAGCAGGATGACGGCCGCATCGTGGGCGAGCAACCACTTGAGCGCCTCACGGCCGGAGCGCACCTGGACCAGGTTCTGACCCAGGCGCTCGAGCATCGCCTCGAGGGCGAGGAGGTTGGGCGTCTGATCATCCACCAGGAGGATGTCGACGCGCTCCGGGCCGGCCGCGGCCGGCGCTATCGGGTCAGCCACACGCGCAGCAGCGACAGCAGGTGGTCCCGGTCCACCGGCTTGGGGATATAGTCGGTGGCTCCGGCCTCGATGCACTTCTCGCGATCGCCCTTCATGGCCTTCGCGGTTACGGCGATGATTGGCAGCAGCCTGAACTGGGACATTTCGCGAATCGTGCGGATGGTCTCGTAGCCGTCCATCTCGGGCATCATGACGTCCATGAGCACCGCCTCGATTCCCGGCGTCTCCCGCAGGCGGGCAATGCCTTCCCGGCCGCTCTCCGCGTAGGACACCTCCATCCGGCTCTGCTCCAGGAACGTGGTAAGCGCAAAGATGTTGCGCACGTCATCGTCGACGATGAGCACTCGGCGGCCCGCGAGCCCGGGGTTCGCCTTGTGCAGCCGCTCCAGCATGTGCCGCTTGGGCTCGGCCAGCTCCACGGCGGCGCGGTGCAGAAAGAGCGCGGTCTCGTCCAGCAGCCGCTCGGGTGAGCGGGCATCCTTGATGACGACCGACTCCGCCAGGCGCCGGAGCTCCTGATCCTCCTTTGCCGTCAGGGCCTTGCCGGTGTAGACGATGGTCGGCAGCTTGCGCAGCCCGACCTCGCTCTTCACCCGCTGGATCAGCTCGAACCCGGTCATGTCCGGCAGACCCAGATCGAGAACCATGCAGTCGAAGCCGGCGGAGTGCAGCAGCTCGATGGCCGCGGCGCCGGTGGCCACGCCGGTGAGCTCCACGTCGGGACCGCCGAGCAGCTCGGCGATGCTCTGGCGCTGGGCTTCGTCGTCCTCCACTACCAGCAGGCGCTTGGCAGGGCGATCGATGAACGCATGCAGGCTGGCGAGCGCGCCCGAGAGTGAATCCTTGCTCACCGGCTTGGTGAGGAAGTCGACCGCGCCGAGCCGGAGCCCCCGCTGCCAATCCTCGTCGACCGACATGACGTGCACCGGGAGGTGACGCGTGGTCCAGTCGTGCTTCAGGCGGTCGAGTACGGTCCAGCCGTCCGCATCCGGCAGCCGGAGGTCGAGGGTGATGGCGCTGGGGAGATACTCCCGTGCCAGAACCAGGGCTTTGTCCGCCCGATGAGTTACCAGGCCCTTGAACCCCTGCTGCCGGGCGAGGTCGAGCAGGATCTCGGCGAAGTGGGAGTCGTCCTCGACGATGAGGAGGACTCGGTCCCCTGGCTTGATCGAGCCCCGGTCGTCGTTGACGGCGCGCTCGACCACCGGGGCGAGCATGGCGCGAGACGAGGGTGACCCGACCTTGAAGCCGGGCTCGGCGCCCGCACCGGCGGCGTCCGGCAGGGCGCCAGGCAGCGGCACCTCCACCGAATGGCTGGGATAGGTGAGCGGCAGGTAGAGAGTGAAGCTGCTCCCCTCGCCCGGCGCGCTCTGCAGCCGGATCTCGCCGCCCAGGAGTCGGGTAATCTGCCGGCTGATCGACAGGCCGAGACCGGTGCCGCCGTACTTCCGGCTGGTGGTCCCGTCGCCCTGCTGGAAAGCTTCGAAGATGGCGGCGTGCTTGTCCTTGGGGATGCCGATGCCGGTATCGCTGACCGTGAACGCGACCACCGTATGCGCCGTGTTCAGGATGTCCTGCTCCGGGTTCCATCCGGAGGTTGCCACCCCGGCTCGCAAGGTCACCCGACCGCGCTCGGTGAACTTGAAGGCATTGGAGAGCAGGTTCTTGAGGACCTGCTGGAGTCGCTTGCTGTCGGTCTGCATCGCCGGCGGCAGCGCGGCGTCCAGCTCGACCTCGAAAGTGAGTCCCCGCACGTCCGCGACCTGGCGAAAAGCGCTGTCGACGAACTTCCGGATCTCGGTAAACGGCACCGGGCTGATATCGATCGCCATGGTGCCCGATTCGATCTTCGACAGGTCGAGAATGTCGTTGATGAGATCGAGCAGATCCGACCCGGAGGAGTGGATGGTCTGAGCGAACCCCACCTGCTTGGGGGTGAGGTTGCCTTCGGAGTTCTCCGTCAGAATCTGGGACAGGATGAGCAGGCTGTTGAGCGGGGTGCGGAGCTCGTGCGACATCCGCGCCAGGAACTCCGACTTGTACTTGGAGATGAGCGCGAGCTGCTCCGCCTTCTCTTCCAGGGCGACGCGGGCCTGCTCGATCTCCGAGTTCTTCTGCTCCAACTCTGCTTTCTGGCTGGACAGGAGCTGCGCCTTGTCTTCCAGCTCCAGATTGGTCTGCTGCAGCTCATCCTGTTGCTTCTTGAGCAGCTCTTCCGACTGCTGGAGCGAACGGGTCTGCTGCTCGAGCCGCTTGTTGGTCTCGGTGAGCGCCTCCTGCTGAGCCTGCAGGCTTTCGGTCAGCGCCTGGGACTGCTGCAGCAGCCCCTCGGTTCGCATGTTGGCCTCGATCGTGTTCAGCACGATGCCGATGCTCTCCGCCAATTGCTCGAGGAAGGTGAGCCGGATCTCGTCGAACCGATCGAAGCTGGCCAGCTCCAGCATGGCCTTGACGTCGCCCTCGAAGAGCACCGGAAGCACCACCAGATCGCGCGGCGGCGCCTCGCCGAGGCCGGAATGGAGCTTGATATAGTCGGGAGGGAGGTCCTTCAGATGGAGCAGGCGACGGTCCTGGGCGCACTGCCCGATGAGCCCCTCGCCCAGCCGGAACCGGGTCGTGCTCGGTTCCCGGTCGGTGTGGGCATAGCTCGCCAGCAGGTTGAGGGTCGGCTCCTCTCCTGAGCTGTCCACGAGATAGAACAGCCCCTGTTGAGCTTGCACCAGCGGCGCCAGATCGGAGAGAATCAGCCGCGAGACGGCCGCCAGATCGCGCTGGCCCTGGAGGGTGCGGCTGAATCGGGCCAGGTTCGT
>JBIOTT010000211.1:0-16574 GCA_044866195.1 Gemmatimonadales bacterium | reverse complement strand
GGCCGTCGCCCAGACGCCCGCGACCCGGCGCCTGCTGGACGACGGCCCCTGCCGGGGTTCCGAGCCATCCGACGGGCAGCAGCGCGAGCAGGACGCAAAGCCGGAACGCGGTCATGCCGGTGGGGCTTCGGTTCTAACGCGGGACGAAGTCGGCATCCGGCTCGACGCCCCGGGCAAACGCCGCCAGCAGCCGAGCTGCCCGCTCGAGGTCCTCGAGGGCCACCATTTCGTTCGGGCTGTGCATGTACCGGTTGGGCACCGAGACCAGTCCCGTGGCGATGCCGCGGTGGGCGGGGTAGATCGCGTCTGCGTCGGTGCCGGTTGACCTCGGCGCCGCCTGGATGCTGTACGGGATCCCTTCGCCCTCTGCGGCTGCAGCCAGACGCTCGAACACCGCCGGGTTGACGGCCGAGCCGCGCGACAGCACCACGCCCCCACCCAGCTTGATGTCGCCATGGCGCTTTTTGTCCGCGCCCGGGTGATCGGTCGCGTGGGTCACGTCGACCACGATGGCCACCTGGGCATCGAGCCCGACGGCGGAGGTGCGGGCCCCGCCGCCCGTGGCATAGGCGATCTCTTCCTGCGTGGTCGCGACCGCCGTCACCGAAGCCCGGGGCCGCTCCGCCGCCAGCAGCCGGAGCGCCTCGAGCACCACGAAGGCCCCGATCCGGTTATCCAGGCTCCGGCTCACGATGCGTCCGTTGGGCAGCCGCTGCACGGTGGAAGCGAGCACGCCGGCATCCCCGACCCGCAAGCGGCCCTCGGCGTCGGCCCGGCTGGCGGCGCCAATGTCGATCCACAGATCCGATGGCTTGGAGACTTTCTCCCGATCCTCTTTCTCCTGCAGGTGCACGGCGGGCTTGCCGATCACGCCGGCCACCGGTCCGTCGCGGCCCAGCAGCACGACCCGCTGCCCCACGAAGACCTGATGATCCCAGCCGCCGATCGGCTCGAAGTGGAGGTATCCGTCGTCATCGATGTAGACCACCATCAGCCCGATCTCATCGATGTGGCCCGCGAACATGACCCGGGGACGGCCTTCCGGGTTCACCGTCGCGAGCGAATTGCCTCCCACGTCGGCCCCGACCCGGTCGGCGAAGCCGCCGGCCTCGGCCCGCCACACCCGGGCAGGGCCGGTCTCGAACCCGCTGGGGCCGGGGGCGTCGAGCAGCGCCTCGAGGAAGCGACGGGAGCCTTCGTTCATGGCTGAGGAAGATAGACGGGGCCGGCTCGGGCAGCGGAACGCTAGGTCTCCCGGAGGTCGGCGAGCCCATGTGTCGCCGCCTCGACGTCGAGCTCACGCTCCAGCTCGAGCAGCACCTCGTCGCTGATCTCCCCCTCATCCCGGAGCTGAATGAGCGCCAGCCGCTCGGCGTTGAGCGTCGCATGGCGGGCTCGCTTGAAGGCGGCTTCCGCCAGCGAGGAGCTGGGGGGCAGCCCAGCCTGCCGCTCGCCGATAAGCCGTGCGCGGTCCTCGTAATGGCGCCGGAGGTCGGCCAACTGTTCTTCAGCCCCTTCGACCTGCCGCTCGACCTGGGTCAGCCGATCGAGTGCGGCCCGTACCCCGCGCTCGCGGGCGTGGATTTCCTCCCGCTCGGCCGTCAGGTCGTCCGGGATCCGGAGTCGGCGGACCAGCGGACCGAGCGAAAGGCCTTGCAGGACCAGCGTCACCAGGATCACCACGAACGCGAGCAGGATGATGTGCTCGCGGAAGGGCAAGGGCCGGCCGTCGGCGGTGGCGAGCGGCAACGCCAGCGCAGCAGCCAGGGTCACAATGCCGCGCATGGCGGCCCAGGCGATGACCGCCACCGAATTCCAGGGCGGCATGGGATCACGGGCGCGGACGCTGGGTATCCGCCGAGGGAGCCAGGTGGCGATGGGGACCCAGACCAGCCGGGTAACGATGGCCGCGAGGCTGACCAGCAGTCCCTGCCAGACGAGCGCGCGCAACTCCGCCGGGGGCACCGACTCGGCCAACGTGCGGAGCTGAAGGCCGATCAGGATGAAGATCACGCCGTTGAGCGCGAAGATCAGCAGGTCCCAGACCGCTCGCGCTTGCAGCCGGGTCGCGGGTGGGACAGCCGAGCTGAACGACCGGCGCAATAGAAGGCCACCGGCCACGCACGCGAGCACGGCCGACGCGTGGGCCCGCTCGCCCAGCGACCACGCGATGTAGGGCGCGAGCAATGTGATCGCAATCTCGGTCAGGCTGTCGCGAGCCCACCGGATGGCGAGCCCGGCAACGACCGCCACCCCCAGGCCGATCGCTACCCCGCCGATGGCCGCGATGACGAACTGGCCGACAGCATCGACCAGGCTGAACGTGCCGGTCACCATAGCGCCAACCGCGGTCCGATACAGCACCAGTGCCGTCGCGTCGTTGACCAGGCTCTCGCCCTCGAGAATCACCAGCAGCCGCCGGGGAAGCCGGAGCCGCCGAAGAATCGCGACGGCGGCCACGGCGTCCGGCGGCGAGACGATGGCCCCCAAAGCGGCGGCGCCCGCCCAGCTCAAGCCGGGCACGAGGGTGTGGGCGATAGCAGCCACCGCCGCCGTAGTGGCCAGGACCAGCCCGATCGCGAGCAGCGCGATCGGCCGGGTGTTCGCCCGGAAGTCGCGGAACGAGGTGAAATAGGCAGCGGCCCAGAGGATCGGCGGCAAGAACAGGAAGAACACGATCTCGGGATCCAGCCGGACGGGCGGCAGGCCGGGTACGAGGGCCAGCAGCAGGCCGCCAATGACGAGGAGGATCGGGTACGGCAGGACCAGCCGGCGGGCCAGGGCGCTGAAGCCGATGACGGCGATGAACAGGAGCGTTACCAGCTCCACCCCGTGGAGCTGCGGGATCATGCCGCGGTTCCCACCCGTCTCCAACGGCGCAGGCCCGGCAGCTCGCGGCTCTCGAGCGCGGCCCGGATCCGCTCCGCTCCCTCCACCACTCGCGGCCCAGGCCGGGAGGTGTAGGCGTTGCCCTCCAGCACCCAGACGGGGACGGCATCGAGCAGAGTGGCAGCAGCCGGGTTCCTGAGGGCGTCCAGATCGCGCGCAGCCCGGTCCACCCCGAACCCGCAAAGCATCACCAGCACGATCTCGGGCTCGAGGGCGGCTATCTCGGCCCAGTCGCGGACCGTGGAATGCGCCCCCGGCTCGGCGCCGGCGTCGTGGGCCCCTGCCGCCTGCACCAGCTCCGGCACCCAGTGGCCGGCGAGGTAGAGCGGGTCGAGCCACTCGATGCAGATCGCCCGGGGAGGAGTGGCAGCTCGTCGCTCGCTCGCGAGCTGCGCCAGTCGGTGCTCCAGACCGTCCACCAGGTCATCGGCCTCGGCTGTCAGGTCGAGCGCGTCGCCCAGCCGGCGAATGTCGGCCCAGATGCCCGCGAGGTTGGTGGCGGCCAGGGAGATGATCTCGGGTGGAGGGTCGAGCAAGCCTGCCAGGCGATGAACCTCGCCGTCGGCCACGGCGCATACCTCGCAGAGTCCCTGGGTTACGATCAGATCGGGCGCCAGCCGGCGGAGCGCCCCGGCATCTACGCCGATTACTGGGCGTCCCTCCGCCCGCAGCCGGCGGACCTCCTCGTCGATGCGGGCGGCGGGCGCGCTCTGGTCGACCGGAGTGGCGGTGAGCCGCGGCAGCTCGCTCACCCACTCGGGGTAGTCGCACTCATGGGATACCCCGACCAGGTTCCCGCCGGCCCCCAGCGCGGCGACGATCTCGGTGCCCGCGGGGAGCAGCGTCACGACCCGCCGACTAGGCATTTTCGAGGCGCCGGGGCGTGACGAGCGCGAGCCCCGCAAGTCCGGCCCCGCCAAGGACCAGCCCGACCAGCGTACCCTGTAGCAGGTAAAGCACCAGCCCGATCACCGCGCCCGACTCGACCAGGGCCCAGATCACAATCGCGCGGCCCAGATTTGTCGCCCACCAGGCATCGAGGGACTCCTCGGTCCCGCGAGCGACCAGCGTGCGCCGCGTGATCACCGCGCCGGCAAGGCAGCCCACCGCGCCGGCGACCAGGCCGATGCCCAGGACCGCCGAGCCGCGGGTCTGCCCGATGAAGGTCCGGCTTATCCGAAGGCCGACCGCGATGGCTGCCATCATGATCACGCCCAGCATGATTGCTGCATGAACGATTCGGGCAGTCAGGGAGCGTGACGCTTGCGTGACCATGTCAGCGATTCGCCACCCGATACAGCACGGCGCCGAGCCCGAGGAAGATGAGCAGGGCAAACACGTCGCTTTCGGCGATCGGCCCGAACGCGCGTTGCAGGCCCGCGAGATGCGCCAGGTAGTCGGCTGCCGGCACCTGGGCCAGGTCGGCCCGCTTGGCGAAGAGCGCGGCTAGCGCTGCCACTGCAATCCCGGCAATGGCGCCGCCCGCGATCAGTCCGCTGGAGAACAGAACCCCCGGTCCCGACTCGGCGCCTGCGTCCTGGCCCCGGCCGGCCAGCCGCCGCTCCGCCAGCCAGCGCACGGCGCCGCCGATGAACATGGCGGACGAGGTCGAGATGGGCAGATAGACGCCCACCGCAACTGGGAGCGACTGGAGCCCCATCAGCTCGATGGCCAGGGTGATGAACACGCCCAGCAGGACGAGCCCCCAGGGCAGCTTCTGGGTCAGGATGCCATCGGTCACGAGCGCCATGATCGTGGCCTTGGGAGAGTCGAGCTTGGTAATCGGCCGGCCATTGAGCTCGTGGATCCGGCCGCCGATCCCGGGGTCGACCAGATAGCCGATCTCTTTCGTAGCAGGGTCGACCAGATACTTCCCGGGCGCCACCCCTTGGGTGGGCACGTTTACCCGCATCACGTCCCAGCTCTTGCCGCCATACTCCGTGCTTTCGCCCAGCGTGGTCACCGCCCGATCCGCCGCATCGCGGGAGGCTTCCAGCCGGACTCCCGGGTGCTGGTCCGGCACCACGTTGGTGTAGCTCGCGTTGAGCAGGGTCAGCGTGAACCCGATGGCGAGGGCGGAGGTGACGGTGCCGACCAGAACGGCGAGTTGCTGGCTCCGGGGGGTCGCCCCGACCAGGAACCCGGTCTTCAGGTCCTGGCTGGTGGCGCCCGCGTTGGCGGCGGCGACCGCGATCACCGCGGCGATCGAGATCGCCGCCACGCGGTGGTCGACCCCGGTCCAGCCGATGATCAGAAAGATCAGCGTCGTGCCGATCAACGCGGCGATGGTCATGCCCGAGATCGGATTGGCGCTCACCCCGATCTCGCCGGTGATCCGCGACGACACGGTCACGAAGAAGAACCCGAAGACCACGATGAGCGCGGCGCCGAGCAGATTGACGCCCACCTGGGGGAGCACGGACAACAGCAGCGCCAGGACCAGCGAGCCGCCCACCGTGAGCCAGATCGGAAGATCCTGCTCGGTGCGGAGCCGGGATGTCGCCTCTCCCAGAGAGCCGCGGAGGTCGGCGAAGCCGGAGCGAAAGGCGCTGGCGATGGTGGGCAGCGCCCGGATCAGCGCGATGATGCCGGCGGAGGCCACGGCCCCGGCGCCGATGTAGAAGACGTAGTTGGCCCGCACTTCACTCGCGCTCATGCCCTTGATCAGCGTGGTTGCCGGGAAGATCGGCTCGGCCAGGCCGGACCCGAACAGCTTGATGGCCGGCACCAGCACCAGGTACGCCAGCGTGCCGCCCGCGAAGAGAAACCCGGAGATCCGGGGCCCGATGATATAGCCCACCCCCAGCAGCTCGGGCGAGACCTCCGCTGCGACCGTCGCGCCCTGGTATCCCGGGAACACCTTGCCCGCCACGTCCTTCCACAGCTTGAGCCCGGCCATCAGAAACTTGTAGACGAACGCGAGGCCGAATGCCTGAAATAGAAGCTTCGCCTGGAGTCCTCCCACCTCGCCGGCCACGAGCACTTTCGCGCAGGCGGTGCCCTCGGGATAGACCAGGTTTCCATGCTCCTTCACGATGAGAGCCCGCCGAAGGGGGATCATGAGAAGGGCGCCGAGGACGCCACCCACCAGCGCGATCACCCCGACCTTGGCCACGCTCAGGTCGTATCCCATGAGCAGGATGGCGGGGATCGTGAACACGATGCCTGCCGCAATCGACTCACCGGACGAGCCGGTCGTCTGGACGATGTTGTTCTCGAGGATGGTCGAGCGACCCAACGTGCGGAAGAAGGCAACCGCCAGCACGGCGATCGGGATCGAGGCCGACACGGTGAGCCCGATCTTGAGCGCGAGGTAGACGCTCGATGCCGCGAACACGATGCCGAGCAGGGCGCCGAGGATGAGGGCGCGGAGAGTCAGCTCGGCGGGGCGCTGGGCGGCGCTCACGTACGGCTGATACGTGGGAGCCTCGGCGTGGGCGCGAGGCGGGGCGGCGGTCGCCATGCAGGATCCGGGTTGGAGGGTGTGGTGACGGACGGAGAAGTGTAGAGCCGCCGCACCGGGGGCGTCCAGTTGTGGCGCGGGCGTTACCCTCCGTTGTGACGGGCCCACCATAGAGCCGACGGCGGCGACGAGGGTGCCCGGAAGGGCCCTTGGGGCGCTGATGGTTCTGCGTAGATGCTCCGGCGCATCAGCGGGCCTCGATTTTGCGGCCGGGTCTTCGGCTTCTCAACTGATCGTTCCATTTCAGGACTCGAGCCGACCTCCGGCTCCCCCCGCGCCCGGGATTGGGAGTCTGCTCGAGCCATCCGGTCGCTCTCGAGGCGCGGGCTCTTATGCCACGCAGAACTCGGTCGGCCCTCGCGCTCGCTGCGCTCGCGACGCTCTTCACACGCGTGTGCCGGCGCATAACGTGGTCTCCACCTCCGGCGGTCGCAAATGGACACCGGGCCAAAGCCGGGGCCGCGAAGCCACGGGTGCTTGCCTCTTCCACGACGCCGGCCATTGACCAGATACTGACGCCACGAAGGACCCCAGACCAGCGCGGCTAGCGAACGGGTAGCCTGGCGCTCGTCTTCTTGGGGCATAGGCGCAGCAACGACCAAGACGGCGCCCCCACACGGGTCATCATCGCCCCATCCTCGGGAGAGTTTATGCGTAGCAGCCATCTGCTCTTGATTGCCTCAGCTCTGTGCATGGCCTGTAATGACGCGCCGACTAGCACCACCGAGGCACCGCGGCCTTCTTTCATCACAGGCCACTTCTCGGACGACAACGTTCACACCTGGGTCGGCCTGATCGTCTTCTACGACGCGAACGGCGAGTTCAGCCATCGCTGCTCCGGCTCGCTGATCTCGTCGACGAAGTTCCTGACCGCCGGCCACTGCACGGCCGGTGTCAACTCGGCTCGCATCTGGTTCGCGCAGGATGCGGGCGTGCACTTCGACCCGGCGACCGAGTTCGACCCCGTCAGCGGGTACCCGGACACCTGCCTCCCGCAGGCGGCGCCGTGTGTGACCTCTCATGAGATGTTCAACTACGGTTTCAACAACTTCGCCGGGTTTCCGAACACGCATGACGCCGGGGTCGTGATCCTCGACGAGCCGGTCACGACGATCGGCTTCGGCCGGCTCGCGCCGGCCGGGACCCTGGACGGGCTTGCCAACCGGCGTGGGCAGCAGGACGTTACGTTCGTGCTTTCCGGGTACGGCCTATCCCGGGGGCAACCGAAGACGCTCTCCTTCCGCGAGCGACTGACGGCCGAGTCGAAGCTCGTCAACCTGACCAGCGCGCTGACCGATGGGTTCAACGTGCAGACGAGCAACAGTCCGGGGAATAACCGCGGTGGCTTCTGCAGCGGCGACTCGGGCGGCCCGCTCCTCTACCAGGGGCAGATTGTGGCCCTCACATCGTTCGGCTTTAACGCCAACTGCGTGGGCGTTGGCTTCGAGTACCGGGTCGACCGGGCTGAGGTGCAGGCCTGGATCGCAAACCCCAGCTAGAGAGCAAACCCTCAGCCGCGTTGCGGAGCTTGCCGCAACGCCCTGAACCGACCGAACAGCTTCGGTAACCACGAAACGGCCCACCCCGCGGCGGGCCGTTTCGCCTGTGTGCCCAGCATGAACTGACTTGGACGTGGAAGGCCGCAGTGGCGATTGCCACCAGCTTCGGCATCCTCGGCGACATCGCCCTCATCGTCGCGAACAGCCGCAAGACTCGCTGAGCTCAGCGGTGGAGAACCAGGTCCCGCCGGGCGGCGTTGATAGGCTGTGTCTCGCCAGGTTGGCCCCGACGCTGGCGGCCGGCGGCGCCAGGATGCATAACTAGGGCGTGGTCCCTCCGCGCGACCCCAAGAGCCTACCCCAGGAGACCGCGTCCGCGAGGCCTCCCGCGCCGCTCGCGCTCACCAGCCAGGCCTCGCTTCGTGAGCGGCTGGTGGCGCGCGATGAGCGGGCGCTGGTCGAGCTGATCGAGACGGCGACGCCCTGGCTGCTCGGCCTCGTCCAGGGCATGCTGCAGGACCAGGACGAGGCCGAGGAGGTGGTGCTTGAAACCTTCCGCATCGCGTGGGACCGGGTCGCGGCGCTGGGGGACGAGCACGAAGGGCTCATGCCCTGGCTGCTCCGGGTGGCCCGGAACCGCGCGATCGACCGGCTCCGCCGCCGCGGACGCTGGCGGCGGAAGGCCGCGCGGGCGGAGACGCTGGGCGCCATCGGGCCCCCCACCGTTCCGTTTCAGGAGCCGGACGAGTCGGCCCAACCCGGGTGGCACGTACACGAATCGGTGCACGCCGCCCTGCAGGCGCTCCCCGAGGAGCAACGGCAGGTCGTCCGGCTGGCTTACTTCGCCGGGCGCACCCACTCGGAAATCGCCCGGGAACTGGGGATCCCGATGGGGACGGTGAAGACCCGCCTGCGGCTTGCGTTCGACAAGCTTCGCGTGGCCCTCGCGCCAATCGAGGACTGGGTGAGATGAGCTCGCACGACTGGTATGTCGAGAACCGGGCCGCGTTCGTCGCCCGGACCCTGGAGCCGGAGGAGGAGCGGGTCTTCGCCGATCACCTCCGCCGCTGCGACGAGTGCCGCCGCGAGGTGGCCCGCTTGGAGCGCGAGTTGGGGGCGCTCGCCATGGCGACCACGCCCGCCACCCCGCGACCCGGTCTCACCCACCAGCTGGCGACCGCGATCCTCGCCCGGCGCGAGTGGTGGCGCCGCACCATCCCGGCCCTGGCCGCAGCCGCGGCCCTGATCCTCGCTGTCGGGTTCGGGTTGCGCGAGCGCGAGAGCCGGTCGGCGCTCCAGACGGCGCTGGCCGACCGCGAACGGCAGCTGTCCGCGCTGCGGGATACGCTCTCGATCATGCGCGAGGCCCAGCGGGTGGTACAGCGCGACATCGCGATGGGAAACCACAAGGGCGGACTTCTGATCTTCGATGACCCGATCACCCACCGGTGGAACGTGGTTATGCACGGGATGCCGCCGGCGCCGGCGGGCTCGGTCTATCAGTTCTGGTTCATCACCCGGAGCGGGATGGTGCGCTCGGTCGAGCTGCGGTGCGAGGACAACCGGCCCGCCTTCGCCACCCTCGACATGCCCAAGACGCCCGGTCCCGTGATGGGCGCCGCGCTCACGGTCGAGTCCATGGTGAACCAGTCTCCCGAGCCGCGGGGGCTGGAGCTGGCGCACGTGCAGTTCTGACAGGAAGGCGTCGATGTGGACGTCCCCCTCTGCGTTCTCTGCGTCTCTGCGGTTTCAGTTGGGGGACAGGGAATCCGATGCCGGAGTGGGGATGGCGTCGGTTTCGACCGTCGTGTCGGCCGAGTCGGCCTTCCACGCCGGCACGAAGTCGCTCTCGGCTTCTCCGCCGAGGTGAGGCAGAACCG
Organism: Gemmatimonadales bacterium; assembly: GCA_044866195.1. Taxonomy (GTDB): domain Bacteria; phylum Gemmatimonadota; class Gemmatimonadetes; order Gemmatimonadales; family GWC2-71-9; genus DASQPE01. The sequence goes on along the minus strand of JBIOTT010000211.1, from coordinate 6,843 downwards.
ATTCAGGCAGGGTGTCGCTCGGGATCACGACCCCATGCGCTCCCAGCTCGCGGAACAGCTTCCACTCGGCCTTTCGCGCCGCCCAGGGCCGCGATCCGTTATAGAGGAGGGCGACCAGCAACACGCCGTCGTCGCGGCCCAGATAGCCCACCACGTTGGCCACCTGCGCCAAGGTCCCTGTTTTGGCCCGCACCACGCCCTCGCTCGGCAGCCCCGAGGCGAGCCGGTACAGGGTGCCGGTGCCGTTGGCCGGCAGCAGCTGGGGGAAGTTGCGACCTTCCGGGGTGGCCGGGAACTTGGCGAGATATGAGATGAAGGTGCGCGCTGTCACCCGGTCGTCGTAGGACAGGCCGCTTCCGTCCACCAGCTCGAGCCCGGCGATGGTTCCCGTGACTTGCTGGACGTGCTGCATCAGCCGGGAAGCGGGAGTCTCGCGGCCGCCGGCCCACTGCAGCAAGAGCTCCGCCCCATAGTTGAGGCTCCGCCGATTGATCTCGCTGGCCAACGAGTCGAGCGGAGGCGAGGACACCTCGGCCAGCACGCGCGGGGCCGCGCTCGGCGGCGCTCCGATGAACGAGGCGGGGTTCCAGGTGATTCCCGCCTTCTGCAGCGCCCGGCTCCAGGCGGCTCCCAGGACGATCCGCGGGTCCGGAGCGGCGGCCGCGAGGCGCCGCGGCTTGGCCCTGACGCCGATCTTGCCGGTGACGACCCAGCCGCCGTCGCCCCGGGGTCGCAGCGCGAGGCTCGAGCGCCGACCCGAGCGGGTGGTGGCCTTGATCGTCACCAGGTCGCCAATGCCCTCCGGAGACTGGTCTACCATCCGAGGGCGGGCCCCCGGCTTCTTGCCGGGCTGCACAACAATCCAAACCAGGTTCTCGTTGAGGGTGATCGGTCCGATCAAGGGTGCGAACAGCCGCCCAAAATGGTGGCGGGACCAAGCCGTGGGATAGACCGCGTCGGCCGCCCCGTCGATGGTCTGCACGTTGAGCGGCCCGGTGAGCTTGCGGACGCCGCTGCTCGCGAGCTGAAGCGCCAGGTCATAGAGAGTGGGGCCTGCTCCCGGCCCCCGCTCGAGCGACGGATCGCCGTTGAGCTCGAGGCTCCAGCTCCCGATCCATTCGCCGGTCGCCGGGTCGACCGTGCCGGCGCCCACCACCCGGGTCGGTCGCCGTGCCGTGCCGCCGAGAACGGATCGGGCGAAACCCGTGGTAAAGACCTTCACAGTCGAGGCGGGGATCAGGGCATCATCGGGATTGAGACTCCAGAGGAGCTGGCCGTCCTGGTCCGCGACGGCGATGCCCCAGTGCCCTGGGGCAGCCTTGAAGGCCGCGCCGTACCAGGCCCCCATTCGCTGGTCGAGCCAGTCCTGCCCCGGTGCCTGAGCCCAAGCGGGTACACTGTGGACTGCGAGCAACAGGAGCCCGAGTCGCCCCAGGCTCCGGCCCGCTCGCGTATAGTCAAGCGCCCGTGGACAATAGCCAAATGTCACCAGCTACCTCAGCATCATTTTCGCGATGGTCTGCAACTGCATATTGGTCGTTCCCTCATAGATCGTGCCGATCTTCGCGTCGCGATAGAACTTTTCCGCGGGGTACTCTTTCGAGTAGCCGTACCCCCCGAACAGCTCGAGGCAGCGGGAGGTCGTCCGGTCGGCCACCTGCGAGCTGAAGAGCTTGGCCATGGCGGCCTCCCGTGCGAAGGGCCGGCCGCTGTCCTTGAGTCGAGCGGCGTTGTACACGGTGAGCCGCGCTGCCTCGAGCTCCGTCGCCATTTGCGCCAGCTGAAACTGCACCCCCTGGAATTCGGCGATCGGCTTGCCGAACTGTCGCCGCTCCTTGACATACGCCGTGGCCGCGTCGAGCGCGCCGGTGGCGACGCCGATCATCTGGGCCCCGATCCCGATGCGCCCTTCGTTCAGCGTCTCGATGGCAATCTTGTAGCCCTGTCCCACCGGACCCAGCACGTTGGCTTCCGGCACGCGGCAGTCTTCCAGAATGAGCTCGACCGTGCTGGACGCGCGGATGCCGAGCTTGTTCTCCTTCTTGCCGATGGCGAAGCCGGGAAAATCCCGCTCTACCAGGAAGCCGGTGATACCCTTGTAGCCCTTGGCAAAATCGGTGTTGGCAAAAATGACGAAGAAGCCGGCCTCGGCTCCGTTGGTAATCCAGAATTTGCGCCCGGTGAGCGCCCAGCCGCCGTCGACCGGTGCCGCCCTGGTCTCGAGCGCGAACGCGTCGCTCCCGCTGGCCGGCTCGGAAAGCGCAAACGCGCCCAGCAGATCGGCATTGAGGCGAGGGAAATAGCGCGCCTTCTGCTCCTCGGTACCCCAGCGGTCGAGCGCGTTGTTGACCAGCGTGTTGTGGACATCGACGTAGATCGCGGCGGAGGCATCCACCCGGGCCAGCTCCTCGATCGCCAGGGTCGCCATGAAAATCGTGCCGCCGGCTCCGCCGAACCGTTCCGGCACTCCGATCCCCATAAGGCCCAGCTCGAAGAACTTGGGAATGAGCTCGGGTCGGAACTGGGCCGCCTCGTCCATCGCGCTCACGTGGGGCCCGATCTCGGCTTCTGCGAACTCGCGGACGGTGCTCCGGAACAACTCCTCCTCCTCGCTCAACAGGGTCAGAGGAGGGAAGGCAGATATGGTCTGGGTCATGGTCGGCTCGGGCTCGAGGTCGTTTCGCTGCGGGAAGATATCGGCACGAGGAAACGGGTTCAATGCGAGTTTTGACAGACTCCGCGGGCAGGGATAAGCTCCGCGTCCACATGACGCTGCGAACCAGCCTGGCCATCACGCTCGCCGCCGGGTGCCTCGCCACCCGAGGGGCGTTGGCCCAGCGTCCCTCGCTCTCCCCGGAAACCCGTGCGTTTGTGAAGGTGGATGCACCGGCGTTGGCTCTGGTCCACGCGCGCGTGATCGACGGCACTGGCGCCGAGCCGCGGATCGGTCAGGTCATCGTGGTGGAACGGGGCCTGATTCGGGCTGTGGGAGACTCTGCGCAGGCGACCATCCCTGCCAACGCCCGGGTGCTCGACCTCGCCGGCCGGACCGTGCTTCCCGGGTTCGTGATGGTGCACGAGCACATGTTCTACCCTGGCGCTCGCTGGCCCGGCGGCTATTTCGCGAACGAGCAGGGGTTCAGCTTTCCCCGGCTCTATCTCGCCGGCGGCGCGACGACCGTGCGGACCGGCGGGAGCCTCGAGCCCTACACCGACCTCGAGCTCAAGGCCGCCATCGATTCCGGCCGGGTGCCCGGGCCCAAGATGGACGTCACCGGCCCGTACCTGCAGGGACCGGGGCTTCCACTCTTCTATCAGATGCACGTTCTGTCGGGGGCAGACGACGCCCGCAGGACGGTCGAGTACTGGGCCGGGCTGGGGGCCACGTCGTTCAAGGCCTACACCAACATCACCCGCGACGAGCTGGCCGCGGCCATTCGTGCGGCCCATGCGCGCGGCCTCAAGGTCACCGGCCATCTCTGCTCGGTCACCTTCCGCGAGGCTGCCGGGTTGGGCATCGACAATCTCGAGCACGGGCTGGTGGTCGCCAGCGACTTCGTCGCCGGGAAGAGGCTCGATGAATGCCCCGATACGGCGGTCGGACCCTCGATCCTGGCGCTCGACATCGCCGGTGAGCCGGTGCGGACCCTGATCCGCGAGCTGGTCGCGCGCAAGGTGGCAATCACGTCCACGCTGCCCGTGTTCGAGACCTTCGGACCCCATCGCCTGCCGCTCCCCGACCGGGTGCTGGAGGTGCTGACGGCCGACGCGAGAATCGCATATCTGCGGCGGCGGGCGCGCATCGCCGATCAGGTCGACACGGCCTGGGCGGTGCTGTTCAAGAAGGAGATGGCGTTCGAGCGCGCGTTCGTGGCGGCGGGCGGGCTGCTGCTGGCCGGCACCGATCCGACCGGCTACGGTGGTGTGGTTGCGGGGTTCTCCAACCAGCGCGAGGTCGAGCTGCTGGTGGAAGCCGGGTTTACCCCGTTGGAGGCGATCCGCATCGCGACCCAGAACGGCGCCCGCTATCTCGGCCGGGAGAAGCAGGTCGGGACCGTGGCGGCTGGCAAGCAGGCGGATCTGATCGTCGTGCGGGGTGATCCATCTGGGAACATCACGGACATCGAGAACGTGGAGCTGGTTTTCAAGGATGGGATCGGCTACGACCCCGAGAAGCTGATTGCCTCGGTGCGGGGGACGGTGGGGCTGAATTGACCGGCCCGGTTCAATTGAACGGCGAGCGGGCCGCGACGGGCTGGTCCGACCGCCTGGCCTGTAACTCCCCCACCAGCCGCACGACCCTCGACCACTCGCCGGGCCGCAGCTTGCTTCCCCAGGTCATCGCGACCCAGGGGTGCGCCACGTAATAGGGGCCGCGCGGATTGGGAAGCCCGGTGACCGGCAGGCAGTTCCAGCATTTCTTGAAGATGAACACCGCCTGCTCCCCGACGTTGAGCACAGGCGCCAAACCCCAGTGGGTCTTGGCTGACTCCACCTCGGGGTACTGCACGACGATCTCGTTGGCCGCCAGCGAGGGGAACGGGGGAGCGGGTCGGAGCCAGATGGGGACGCCGCCGAGATCGACTTTGCGGGCGCGACGGAGGTTCCCTTTGGCGACGGAGTCCACCAGGATCTTCACGTTGTACCAGGTCTCCCGGCTTCCCAGCTGGAACTTGGGCGTGAAAAAACCGGCCTCCGATACCCGGTCGACCGGCGTTCCTAAGACGATCAGATTACCGTCGCGGATCACGTCCATCAGGAGCCCCTCCGGTACCTCCCCTACAGCAGGCGTCTCAGTCTGGTAGGGAACGGCCGGCGCCCCGAGCTTCGCCAAGCCACCGCAGCCGGTCAGCAACAGCACCACCAATCCCAGCCGTCGGGGAGTCATTGCTCACCCCACGCAACCATGGATTCTGGTTGTTCACAACGTAGCCGGCGCGTCAGCGGTCCGCCGCGACCCAGAGCACATTTCGTTCGCCCTCGGCCCCGGTCCTGTTACGTTTCCCGGCCACGACCCATGCCGACTCCGCCCTCGCCGCCCCTCACCTCCGTCCTTCGCCGCCTGCGCGAAGACCGGCCCCTCCTCGCGGTCGAGCTCCGCCCGCCCCGCAGCGGCATGTCCTACGCCGAGAGCGTCGACGCCTGGATCGACATGTACCACTCGATCCGCCGCCTGGCCCGGCAGGACACCCTGATCTTTCTCACCGACAACGCGATCGGGCGCTCGGAAGAGGAGAATCTGGCCCATTTGACCGCCAACCTGGCCGGCGAGCTGCCCGCCGCTCGGCTGGTGCCGTTTCTCACCTGTAAGCACTCGCTCGAGTACATCCAGCTCTACGCGGCCCGCGCTGCCTCCCACGGCTTTGAGGCCTTGACCGTGGTGGGTGGTGACCAGTCCGGAGTGATCGGTCGCGCCGTGCCCCACGCTTATCAGCTCCGTCGCCTCATGCGGCGCTGGGTCCCCCGCCTCAACCTCGGCGGCTGGGTCAACCCCCACGCCGATCCCGAACGCCAAGTCGACTTCCTGCTCGACGCCGAGTTCGAGGCGGACTACTACCTCACCCAGATCGTGTCCCACCATCACGTGGACCGGATCGAACGCTTTCTAGCCGAAGCCCGGAGGCGCCGGGTGTCCCATCCCGGCGTGTTTGGCGTCTTCCTCTACCGGAGCGCGAATCCGCGTACCCTGGCCCAGCTGGGTGACTTCTTTCCGGTGCCAGCGGAGGGGGTGACACGTGACTTCGAGGCGGGGCTGTCGCCCGAGGAGATCTGCGCCCGCACCATCTGCGCGCTGCGCGAGATCGGCGTGGACAAAGTCTACCTGAGCAATCTCGGCTTCGATCGGCCGGATGCTCGCTACCGGCGGATCGTCGACCTGATCAGCTGAGCGGGTCGGCCGGCGAGAGCACCTCGAGCACCTCGAGCGCCTGAGCCACCCGGCCGAAGGGCGCGCTCACCTGCACGCCCTGCACGATGCCGCGCACCGCCTCGAACATTTCCTGCGAAATGCGGACCCCTTCTGCCTGAGCGGTTTCGGCTCCGCGTGCCTGCGCCTGCCGCATGCGATCGATCACCGGCTCGGGCACGTGCAGTCCGGGAACCTCGTTGGCGAGGAACTCAGCGTTGCGGAGCGACGTCAGCGGCCAGAGCGAGGCGATCACGGGAATGCGCCACTGCCGCGCCCGATCCACGACCCGCGCCAACGCCTCCGGATCGAACACCGGCTGGGTCACGGCGAACTCGGCCCCGGCCTCGACCTTCCAGGCGAAACGCTCCAGCTCCTGTTCCGGCTCGACTGCGCCTTGATTGAGGCCGACCCCGATGACGAAGCGGGTCGGATCGCCGATCGAGTTGCCGCCGGGATCGAGTCCCCGGTTGAGCTGCCGGACGACGTTGGTGAGCCCGATGCTGTCGATGTCGAAGACCGCGGTCGCGTCGGGGTAGGGGCCGGCAACCGGCGGATCGCCGGTGACGATGAGGATGTTGCGCAGTCCACCGGCGGCGGCACCGAGCAGGTCGCTCAGCATGCCGAGCATGTTGCGGTCGCGGCAACTGTAGTGGAAGACGGTCTCGATCCCCACCTCGCGCTCGATGATGAGGGCGGCCGGCAGCACGCCCATGCGCGACTGCGCCCGCGGGCTGTCGAGCACGTGCACCGCATCGATGCCGGCCTCCTTGAGGACCCGGCAATGCTCCAGCAGCTCGCCCGCGTGCCAGCCTCGCGGCGGCACCAGCTCCACGCTGGCCACCAGCTCGCCGGCCGCCAGCTTTCGGCCCCAGCGCGATCGCTCGGCCAGCGGCACCGGGTCGACGCCGGCCGGCCGCTCGACCTCGGTGCTCGAG
>JBIOTT010000210.1:0-29197 GCA_044866195.1 Gemmatimonadales bacterium | reverse complement strand
GAACTCGGGGCGGAAGTGATTCGACAGCTCGTCGCGAACCCGTTGCTCCACGCGCTCCCAGCCCTCTGCGCTGACCGCGCCCGCCCCGACGATGATCTGGCTGCCGATGTTGCTGGTCATGATGATGACCGTGTTGCGGAAGTCGACCACCCGCCCCTGGCTGTCGGTCAGCCGACCGTCATCGAGAATCTGGAGCAGGACGTTGAAGACGTCCGGGTGGGCCTTCTCGATCTCGTCGAACAGGACCACGCTGTAGGGCCGGCGGCGGATCGCCTCGGTAAGCTGCCCGCCTTCCTCGTAGCCGACGTAACCCGGCGGCGCGCCGATCATACGTGCCACCGAGTGCTTTTCCATGTACTCCGACATGTCGAGCCGAACCAGCGCGCGCTCGTCGTCGAACAGGAACTCGGCCAGGGCCCGGGCGGTCTCCGTCTTGCCCACGCCGGTGGGCCCGAGGAAGATGAACGAACCGGTCGGACGATTGGGATCTTGCAGCCCGGCGCGGCTCCGGCGGACGGCGTTCGCCACCGCGGTCACCGCCGCCTCCTGGCCCACGACCCGGCGGGCCAGCTCGGCTTCCAGCTTGGTGAGCCGCTCCCGCTCGGATTCGAGCATCTTCGACACCGGGATGCCGGTCCACTTGGCCACGATTTCCGCAATATCCTCTGCGTCGACCTCCTCCTTCAGGTACTTCGCCTTGGCCTGAACGTCCTGCAGCCGCTTCTCCCGGGTCTCGAGCTCGCGCTCGAGCTCGGGGATCCTGCCGTAGCGAAGCTCGGCGGCCCGCTGGAGGTCGCCCTTCCGGGTCGCTTGCTCGGCCTCGTTGCGCAGCTGCTCGACCTCAGCCTTGCGGGTCTGGATCTCCTGGATGGCGGCCTTCTCGGACTGCCACTGGGCCTTCATCCCCGCGCTCTGCTCCTTGAGCTCCGCGATCTGCTGCTCGAGCCCCTGGCGGCGCTCGACGGCGGCCCTGTCCTTTTCTTTCAGCAGCGCCTGCCGCTCGATCTCGAGCTGGAGGATCCGCCGCTCCACCTCGTCGATCTCCAGGGGGAGGCTGTCGATCTCGATACGCAGCCGGCTCGCCGCCTCGTCCACCAGGTCGATCGCCTTGTCGGGGAGGAAGCGGTCGCCGATGTAGCGGTCGGAGAGGGTTGCGGCGGCCACCAGCGCGTTGTCGGTGATCCGGACGCCGTGGTGGACCTCGTACTTCTCCTTGAGCCCGCGCAGGATCGCGACCGTATCGGTGACGCTGGGCTCACCCACCAGCACCGGCTGGAACCGGCGCTCGAGGGCCGGGTCCTTCTCTACGTGCTTCCGGTATTCATCGAGGGTGGTCGCCCCGACGACGTGCAGCTCACCACGGGCCAGCGGTGGCTTGAGCATGTTGCTCGCGTCCACCGCGCCCTCGGCCGCGCCCGCGCCGACGATGGTGTGGAGCTCGTCGATGAAGGTGATGTAGCGGCCCTCGCTCGAGGTCAGCTCCTTGACCACCGCCTTGAGCCGCTCCTCGAACTCTCCGCGGTACTTGGCGCCGGCGAGCAACTGCCCGATGTCCAGGGCGACCAGCTCCTTGTTGCGGAGGGAATCGGGCACGTCGCCATTCACGATGCGCTGGGCCAGACCCTCGACGATCGCGGTCTTGCCGACGCCCGGCTCGCCGATCAGCACCGGGTTGTTCTTGGTGCGGCGAGAAAGGACCTGCATCACCCGGCGGATCTCTTCGTCCCGTCCGATCACCGGATCGAGCTTCCCCTTCCGCGCCTGGTCGGTGAGGTTGCGCGTGTAGCGCTCGAGCGCCTGGTACTGGGTCTCCGGCGCCTGGTCGGTGACGCGGTGGGACCCGCGCACTGCCTCGAGAGCGGCCCGGAGGTCGTCCGCGGAAACCTTCTGCGCGCTCAACAGTCCCCGGGCAGTGGTTCCCTTCTCTTCCAGCAACGCGAGCAGCAGGTGCTCAGTCGATATGTAGGCGTCGCCCAGGGCCTTGGCCTCCTGCTCGGCGCGGTCGAAGACCCGGTTGACCTCCCGGCTAAACGTGGGCTCGGCGCCACCGGACTGGGTCGGAAAGCGGGCAATCTCGCGCTCGGCGGCGTCGCGCAGCTGGGTGACGTTGAGCCCCGCCTTCTGAAGCAGTGGCTGGACTACGCCTTCGTCTTGCGCCAGCAGGGCCGCGAAGAGGTGCGCGTCGTTGATGACAGGATTGCCCCGCCGCCGGGCATCCTCACCGGCGTCTCGGAAGGCCTCCTGGGCTTTGATGGTCAGGCGTTCGGGTCGAATCATTGAGCTCCTCGTCCTGCATCGGCGCGGCCGCGCCGGGAAGGACAGTTACCATTGAATCCGGACTGGCGATTGGCAAGGGGTGTACCGGAAGAACTGCCAAAATGGCATGAACTGCGTAAGCGGTGAACGGTAAACGGTAAACGGGAGGCTCCCTGGATCGGCGCCCCCCGTTCACTGTTCACTGTTCACCGTTCACGCTTTTTCAATGGGGCGGCGTGATGCGCCTCAAGACCACCATCTTCCGGGTATACCGCTCCCCGTCCACGGTCAACTGATAGTAGTACACGCCCGCGCCCGCTTCCCGTTTGCCGTCGCTGTATTTCCCGTCCCAGTAGGCTCGGTGCTCACCGCACATCAAGCGCACAAAGTCGATGGGCTGTCCATTACCCGAGGCAAGCACCGGGATTGCGACGGTTTGTACCAGAGAGTTGAAGATTCGCAGGCTGACGACCGGCTGATGACCTCGAACGCATACCTCCGGGTTGATCTTGAACGGAATCGTTGTCGCCGCGCCCAACGGATTGGGGTAGAAGTCCTCCAGCTCGACCTTCGGCGCAGGAGCTAACACCTGAGCGGCCACTCGCGAGCCTGCACCCACCATCAGACCGAGCCACCACCCCGCCCACCTGAAGCGGACCATGGAGACTCCTGTCGAACCAAGGGTTGACCGGTGGCAGCACCTCCGGGCTAATGGGGATCTAACCGAGATCTTCGTGACGTGAGGGTCGCGGAATATGCCCACGCGCGAAGTGCCCTGTCAAGGAAAACGACATGAACGCGGATGGGCTGCAGCGTCACTGCGCCCCGCGGGCAAGCCGTCGGATTTCACCCGCGCGGACGGTGATGCCGCGGGCGTCTGCCCACTCGAGCAGCGGGATCAAGTACTTGCGGCTGATGCCGAGGCGCTCGCGGACGGCGGTCGGCTGGATGTCGCCGGCGCGTCCGATTTCACGTACGGTCTCGGCGAACTGGTGGAGCGCCTCGATGGCGTAATATCGGTCGCGCTCGACCGCTTCGACCAGCCCGCGACCGGCAGCAAGTCGGAGCGCGGCCGCAATATCGCGGCGCCCCGTCTCCCGCTCGAGCTCGGCAACGCTCGGCGGCTTCAAGCCGGCGCCCTGCAGGATCCGTACAACCCGCTGCAGTTCCGGTTCACCCCCTTCGACTCTAGGCTCGAAGCCTCCAGCCCGGACGATCCCGCTCTCTACGACCAGCCGGCGGCGACGAGCTGCGGCATCGATTGCGGTCTCGGCAACCCACTCGGGCACGCGGAGGCCCCTCCGCAAGGTCTCGAGCGGCATCCCCCGGTCAGCCGGGTGGTGCCGATGGAAATCCTCCACCAGGTTCACCGCGCCCTCGGTCGCCCGCTGCAGCACTGCGGCCGAAACGAGGCGTCCCGCGACCGCCCGGAGGCCCTCGCCGGGTCGCGGATCGAGACCAGCGGCGCCCGGCCCGGCGACTATCGGAATAGCCGCCAGCTCGAGTCCAAACGCCCGGCGCTCGACCAGGGCCCGCAGCCGGCGATCAGGCTCCGCGGCGGACAGCTCCGCCGGCCAGGAGCTTCGGCGCAACGGCGGGAGCGGGTCCAATACCCGTCCACCGCCGATGGTGGTCACCGGGCTGAAGCTCCGCAGGACGAAACGATCGCCCCCTCGGGCGACCACCGGGGTCTCGAGTTTAAGCCGAGCGAGACCGCGACCACCGGGGCCGATCGGGGTGCGCGGCAGCACCCGCGCCATCACCTCCGCGGTGCCCAGATGCAGCCGGACCCGGGTGCGGGGCGCAAGAGGCCGACCGCCCGCAGGCAGCAACTCGAGCTCGACATCGAGCACGCCGGTGGCGGCCCAGGGCAGCTCGGGCGTCACGACGACATGCCCGCGACGGACCTCTGACCGTTCCAGTCCGGCAATACCGAGCGCGATGCGCGCTCCGGGCTCGGTGCGCTCGACGGCACGGCCATGGCTCTCGATCGAGCGCAGCCGGCCCTCGAGCTCACCGGGCAGCAGCCGGACCGGCTCGCCGATCGCGATGGAGCCCGACCAGGCGGTGCCGGTGACCACGGTTCCAACTCCGGCTACTGAGAAGGCCCGATCTACCGGTAGCCGGAATGCGTCGGCGCGAGCGCGCGGCGCGATCCGCCCGGCGTGCTCGCGGAGCCGGCTGCGAAGTGCCTCGAGCCCCTGCCCAGTTACCGCCGAAACGGCCATCGGAGCGTCGAACGCGATGGGAGAACGCTGCAGCCGCTCGCTCAGCTCCCCCACGACCAGGTCGAGCCAGTCGGACTCGACCAGATCGGCCTTGGTTACCACCGGCACGCCGAGCGGAATGCCGAGCTGCTCCAGGATGGCGAGGTGCTCCTCGGTCTGCGGCATGATCCCCTCGTCCGCAGCCACGACCAAGAGCGCCAGGTCGAAGCCCGACGCTCCCGCGACCATGGTGCGGACGAAGTCCTCGTGCCCGGGCACGTCCACCACGCCGCCGACCACGCCGCCGCCCAGCTCGAGTGGGGCAAAGTTGAGATCGATGGTGATCCCGCGCCGCCGCTCTTCGGCCAGTCGGTCCACCGGGTGGCCGGTGAGCGCTGTGACGAGGGCGGACTTGCCGTGATCAATGTGCCCGGCCGTGCCAACGATCACGGCGCGGTCCAGGGGCGGCGGGTCCAGAAGTCGAGCGCCGGCAGCTCGATTCCCTCGCCGAGATGGTAGCGCACGTAGCGCGCGAGGAGGCGTTGGTGTGCGGCGAAATGGGGACTGTCCAGCAGTGGCAGGGGGCAGGTTGCGTCGATCAGCGCCGCGAGATCCCAGCGGGCTCGTTCGGGCAGTCGGGTCGCCGAGCGTGGGCCCGCACAGTTGCCGCACAGGAAGCCGCCCTCGGCGGTGCTGAAGGCGACATCGCCGCTGGGCGGCGCCAACGTGCCGCACAGGACGCATGCGTCGAGCGACGGCGAGAACCCGAGCACGCCCACCAGGCGCCACATGGCCCGCAGGCCGGTGCCCGGAAGTTCGGCCGACGTGGCGCACTCGAGCTCGGTCAGCGCATCGAGCAGCAAGGCGAAGCTATCGGGATGGGCGTCGGGCGGTGCGAACCGGAGCATCACCTCCGCCAGCGCCGAGGCGACGGCATAGCGGTCGAGGTCGGCGGCGAGTCCCACGCGCACGTGAGCCACATCGAAGGCTGCGAGGGTGTGCAACTCCCGCGTGTCCTTCACGTAGAGCTGCGCCTGACCATCGCTCAGCACCTGGAGGGCGGCACCGAAGCGGCTCTTGGGGCGGAGCGCGCCTTTGGCGATCGCGCTCTGGACCCCAAGCTCCCGGGTGGCGAGCCGCACGACCTTGGAGGTCTCGCTGTAGCGGAGAGTGGCGAGGATGATAGCCGGGGTGGAAACGAGGGCCATGACTGAAAGCTATCAGCTATCCGCTATCCGCTATCGGCAAAGATGCTTATCTGCGGATAGCCACGGATAGCGGATAGCGCCCCGAGCTCTTGCCCCTAACCACCCGCTCCCCTATCATGTGCCCACATCCACGAGCGCGGACGCTCGGAAGCCGGTGTGAATCCGGCGCGGCCCCGCCACTGTAACGGGCGCTACTACCTCGCTCACGACGCCACTGGGCAACCGGGAAGGCGAGTGAGGGCCCGAAGCCAGGAGACCTCTGCTCTCGTGCCACCACGTTAACCCTCGGGGGAGGGAGCGGTGGCGACTCAGGCCTCGTCGTCGGCCGGTGTCCGCCCATCCTCAGCGCCCCGAGGATGGGCGGTTTGATTGACCGGCCTGCTCCGGACTTTCCCGCTCACCCTCGGTGTCGCGAGTCTCGTCGCCGCGTGTCCGGCAAGCCCGGCGCGGCGCGTCGTCGCTGTCTCCGACGACGGCGGGCGGAGCCTGCGTCTGGCCGAGCCCGCGCGCCGCATCGTCTCCTTGAACCCGAGCACCACCGAGCTGCTCTTCGCCATTGGTGCCGGCGGGGCGGTGATAGGCCGCACCCGCTGGTGCGACTGGCCGCTGGACGCCTCGCGAGTTCCCAGCGTGGGCGACGGCTTCCCGCCCAATGTCGAAGCGGTCCTGGGGCGGCGGCCGGACCTGGTGGTGGCCTACCCCACGGGCGCCAGCGATCGGGCCTTTGGGCAGCTGCGGGAACTTGGCGTCCCGCTCCTGCTGCTCCGCACGGACCGGCTCGAGGACCTGGCTCGAGCGGCCCGGATACTGGGAGCCGTCACGGGGCGAAGTCGCGCGGGTGACTCGCTCGCTGCCACCATCGAGCGCGCCCTCACTGCCGGCCGAGCCGCCTTGCCGGGGGGAAGCAGCGGGCAACGGGTCGCTATCCTCGCCTGGGATGCTCCCCCGCTCGTTCTCGGAACCGGCAGCTATCTCCACCAGGTGGTCGAGCTGGCCGGCGCCCGCAATGTCTTCGGCGACGTGGCTCGGGCATCGGCCCCAGTCAGTCTGGAAGCGATCGCCGCCCGCGATCCCGACCTGATTCTGGCAGTGGGCGACACCCGCACCACCCTCATCCGCCGCCCCGAGTGGCGGGTGGTGCGGGCGGTTCGCGAGGGACGGGTGCTCGCGCTGAATGACCCTGCCCTCGTGCGTCCGACCCCGCGGGCGCTCGCCGCCGTCGTTCCGCTCCGCGTGCGTCTCGCGCGCATAGCCCTTTCATCATCTCTGGAGATCGCCCGATGATACGCGCTCGCTCGAGCCCGGCGCCCTGTCTGGCCGGCCCGCTTCTGGTGCTCACACTCGGCGCTGGGCCGGTGGTGGCTCAGGACCTCCGCGATACGGTGGCGCTCCCGGAGGTGGTGGTGACGGCGACGCGCTACCCGGTTCCCCCGGAATCGGTCTCGGCGACGCTGACCGTGCTGCGCGGCGACGAGATCCGGTCGCAGGGACTCCGATTTGTGGGAGATGCCCTGCGACAGGTCCCCGGTGTCCAGATCGTGCAGGGTGGCGGGTTCGGCGCCGCCACATCGCTCTTCGTGCGAGGCGGCGAGAGCGACTACACCAAGGTGCTGATCGACGGCGTGGCGGTGAACGATCCGGGCGGGGCGTTTGACTTCGGCTCGCTCACCACGGACAACATCGAGCGGATCGAGATTCTCCGCGGGCCGGCCAGCGTGCTCTACGGCTCCGATGCCATGACGGGGGTGGTGCAGATTATCACCCGGCGCGGCAGCGGACCTGCGGCGGCCGACGCGTCCATAGAAGCGGGAACCTACGGCACCGTCCGCTGGGCCGGGGCGGCCCGAGGCGGGAGCGACGGGGTGGGCTGGTCGGCCTCGTTGTCGCGGCTCACCAGCGACGGGATCTACCAGTTCAACAATCAGTATCGCAACACCGTGGCGAGCGCGCTGCTCAGGGCCCGGGCCGGCCCGACAACGCAGGCATCACTCGCCGTGCGCTACCAGGACGGGACGTTCCACTTTCCCACCGATTTCACCGGCGCGCCGGTCGACTCCAATCAGTTCAGTACCCAGCGCCTGACCACGATCTCGCTCAACCTGGCCCAGGCGCTTCCCGCCGCCCTCAGGGCGGAGTTGCTGCTCGGCCGGAACGAGACCACCCGCGGCTTCGACGACGCCCCGCCACCGGGATCGGGCTCGACCGCGTTCAGCACCAGCGAGGCATCCATCCAGCGCAGCACGGTTGACGGACGCCTGTTGTATACCGGGCTTCCCGGCACGACGCTGCTCTCGGGAGTGGTCTTCGATGACGAGCACGAGCAGGACTTTTCCCGTTCGGACGGGCCCTTCGGCCCCTCGAGCGACTCGTTCGAGGCCAGGCGCACCAACTGGGGCGTTTATCTCCAGGGTACCGTCCAGCCAGTCCGCCAACTCCAAGTCACCGCCGGGGGCCGAGCCGATGATAACGAGCGGTTCGGCACCTTCTGGACCTACCGGGTCGCGGCGCTCGCCTTTCTCACCTCCACGACCCGCCTTCGGGCGTCCGCCGGCAAGGGGTTCAAGGAGCCGGCCTTCTTCGACACGTACTCGACCAGCCCGTTTGCCAGGGGCAATCCCAATCTCCGACCGGAGCGATCCCGGAATCTCGAGGCCGGTATCGAGCAGGACCTCGTTGCGGGACACGTGACGCTCTCGCTGACCGGGTTCACCCAGCGGTTTCGGGATCTGATCCAATTCGCTGCCGCTCCTGCAGTCCCGGGCGATCCCAATTTCTTCAATATCGCCGCGGCCAATGCGTCCGGCATCGAGACCGGGATCGCCGTGCGGCAGCTCGGCCCGATCGACGCGAGCGCCTGGTACAGCTGGCTCCGCACCAAGGTCACGGACGCCGGGTTCGATACCGGACCCGACGCGCAGTTCGTGGACCAGCAACGACTGATCCGCCGCCCGGAACATGCAGTGACGGTGCGGCTTAGCGGAGCCCCGCATCCACGGCTTCAGCTGGGAGCCGTGCTGAACGTCATCGGCAGCCGGGACGATCTTCGGTTTGCCCAGTTCCCCGATCCGACTCGGCGGATCACCTTGCCGAGCTACGCGACGGTGGACATTTCCGGCCGGGTCACGCTGCTCGAGCCGCGCGGCCTCGCGCCGGGATTTGCGCTCCACGCACGCATCGAGAACCTCCTTGATGAGCAGTACCAGCAAGTCGCCAACTTTCTCTCTCCGGGGCGAACGGTCATCGTGGGCGTCTCATCCGGGATCCGCTGACGTGGCGGCCGCCCGGCGCATTCTCCTCTCGTGGAGCGGCGGCAAGGACGCAGCATGGGCGCTTCACGAGCTCCGCAACAGCGCCCGGTCGGAGGTAGTGGGCCTCATCACGTCGGTGGTGCCGGAGCTCGAACGGAGCGCCATGCACGGCGTGCGGCTCGAACTGATCCGGCTGCAGGCCCATTCGGCGGGGTTGCCGCTGCTCGAGGTGCCGCTCCCCTGGCCCTGCTCCAACGCGCACTATGAAGCCGCCTTTCGCGCCGGGCTGGCCGGCGCACGCGACGCCTGGGGCATCACGCACATCGCGTTCGGCGACCTGTTCCTGGCAGACATCCGCGCCTATCGTGAGCGGCTACTCGAGGGCAGCGGGCTCGACCCACTCTTCCCTCTCTGGCACCGCCCGACCGGCGAGCTGCTCCGCGCCATGCTCGCTGCCGGGCTTCGCGCCCGGATTGTCTGCCTGGATCCCAAGCAGCTCGATCGCCAGTTCGCCGGCCGTGAGCTCGATACGGGGCTTGCTGCCGAGCTTCCCCCTGGGGTCGATCCGTGTGGTGAGCGGGGAGAGTTCCACACCTTCGTCACGGCGGGCCCGATGCTCGCCGCGCCAATCCTGGTGGCTCCGGGGGATGTGGTCGAACGCGACGGATTCGTGTACGCCGACCTGCTCCCGCGGCAGGCTGATGACTGAGCGGCCGCCGGTCCTGAGCCCCTGCAGGAGCATCTGCCGCCTGGGCCCGGATCAGGTTTGCGACGGCTGCGGGCGGACCATCGCCGAGATCGCCACTTGGGCGCAGCTCGATCCGGCAGTACGGGCTCGAGTGCTTGCCCGGGTTGCGGCCTGGGTGCCGCGGGAGTCGGTCGGAGAAGGGCGCAGATCGTGAGAATCGTCTCTTTGCTGCCGAGCGCCACGGAGATAGCCTGCGCGCTGGGACTCGACTCCGAGCTGGTGGGCATCAGTCACTCGTGCGATGCGCCTGCACTCGCCGAGCTGCCGCGGGTGACCCGGACCGCCATTCCGCCAACTGCGCCCCGGACGATCGACTCTGCGGTTCGGGCGGCGCGCGAGCGGGGCGCCTCGCTGTATGAGGTCGAGGCGGAGCTGCTGCGGGTTTTGAAGCCCGACCTGGTGCTCACCCAAGATCTCTGCGACGTATGCGCGGTCGGCGAGGCAGAGGTGACGACCGCGCTCCGCGCGGCGTGCCTGGCGCCAGCGGTCCTCACCCTCGGGCCGCGCACGGTGGCCGAGACCTGGGACAGCATTCGGGCAGTGGCTCAAGCTACCGGGCGAGCGGAAGAGGCCAGGTGCCTCATTGCCGGGCTCGAGGCGCGGGTCGCTCGGGTAGCCGCCAAGGCCCGGGCGCTCAGCCGACGACCGCGGGTAGTATTTCTGGAATGGATCGACCCACCGATCGTGGGCGGGCACTGGAACCCGGAGCTGGTCGAGCTCGCGGGGGGTCTGGATGTCCTCGGCATTGCCGGCGCGCCGAGCCGGACGGTCAGCTGGGGCGACGTGGTTGCGAGCCGGCCGGACGTGCTCTGCCTCGCCTGCTGCGGCTTCACCGAGGAGCGGACCCGGGCCGACCTCCCGCTCCTGCTACATCAACCCGGCGTGGGTGACCTGGCCTGCGTGCAGGAGCAGCGGATCGAGGTGTTCGATGGTGTGGGACTGTTCAGCCGGCCGGGACCCCGCCTGGTGGACAGCCTGGAGCGCCTCGCAGCCGCCCTGCTGCCTCAGGCCTTCCCTGGCTGGGCATCCGGCTCCTCGCCGACCCGAAGAGGAATGACCTGAGGTGACCCGTCGCACCAGGTAGTGACGGCCACCGGCCACTCAAACACTTCGCTGAGGATGTCGCGCCGGAACACCTCGCCGGGCGTGCCGTCCGCCACAACCTTGCCCTCGTTGAGCAACACGACGCGGTCGGCAAAGCGGGCCGCAAGGTTGAGCTCATGGGTCACCACCAGCCCGGCCAGCCCGTCCTTGACCAGCGTTCGCACCAGCTCGAACACCTCCATCTGGTGCCGGACGTCGAGCGAGGCGGTGGGTTCGTCGAGCACCAGGATGCGCGGCTGCTGCGCGAGCGCGCGGGCGACCCTGACCCGCTGCCACTCCCCGCCCGACAGGGTGTCCACCCGCCGCTGGGCGAGCTCTTCGATGTCACAGCGGCGGAGCGCCTTGATGGTGGCCTCGCGATCGTGAAAGCCGATGGGAGCGAGCGGGCCGAGATGCGGATAGCGGCCGAGGATCACGGTCTGGGAAACCGTGAGCGGGAAAACCACTTCCTCGCGCTGAGCCACGACGCCCACGACTTTGGCCAGTGAGCCTCGCCGCCATTCGCTCACCGGCTTGCCCTCGAGCTGCGCCGATCCGCGCTCCAGCGGAAGCAGACCGAGCAACGCGCGGACCAGGGTCGTCTTACCGCTCCCGTTGGGCCCCGTAACCGCTACCAACCGCTTGGGCTCGAGATCCAGACTCACGCCGTCGAGGGCGCGGGTGCGGGTGCCCGGATAGCGGACCGTGAGGTTCCGTGCGGCCAGGATCATGTGTAGTTCCGCCGCAGCAGAAGAGCAAAGAGCGGCACGCCGACGATGGCCGTCACCGCGCCGACCGGCAGCTCCAGCGGACGGACAATGGTGCGCGCCAGCGCGTCCGCCAGCACCAGGAACGCGCCACCGGCTGCGAACGCCGCCGGCAGGAGCTCCCGATGCATCGGCGTCCAGAGACGCCGGATAGCGTGGGGGACGACCAGTCCAACAAAACCGACGATGCCGCACACGGCGACGCTCGCGGCCGTGAGCAGGGACGTGGCGAGATAGACAATCCGCTTGTTTCGCTCGACATCGGCGCCCAGGTGCTTGGCGCTCTCCTCGCCCAGCGACAGCAGGTCGAGCGCCCGGCCGCTCAGGAGCAGCAGCACCAGCGGCACCGCCGCATACGCGGAGAAGACCGAAACGGCGCGCCAGGAGGAGCCACCGAAGCCCCCCAACAGCCAGAGAAACGCCCGGCGAAGCTCTGCCGCTTCCGACAGCGAGATTACGGTGGTCATGATCGCGCCGGCGAACGACCCCACCACCACCCCCGCCAGGAGCAGGACCCGCGGGTCGAGCCGGCGCCCTGATACCACGCTCAGCCGGTACACCAGCGCCACCGCGCCGGCCGCCCCGGCGAAGGCGGCGGCCGGCACAGCCCAGGGCCAGTTGGGGTTGAGAGCAATTGCGAGCACGGCCCCTAGGCCCGCGCCACCGGAGAGGCCCAGGAGGTACGGGTCGGCCAGGGGGTTGCGGAGCAGCGCCTGGAGCGATGCGCCCGTGACACTCAGGCTTCCGCCGACCAGAAAGGCAAGGAGCACGCGCGGTACCCTAAGCTCGCGAACAATTGCCGCCGACTCCGCATGGCGATGGAGCAGCCCCTCCCACAGCTCCAGCGGCGAGAAGGTTACCGGCCCCGCCCACAGGCCGACCAGAAGGCTCACTGGAACCACCAGCAGCAAGACCAGCCGTTTCACTGCATTACCTCCTCGAGCGCGGCCCGGAATTCCCGGATCGCTGCCGGTGCCCGCGGGCTCGGGCGGCTGAACTCCGATCCGTCTTCGCGGACCAGGC
This sequence comes from Gemmatimonadales bacterium, assembly GCA_044866195.1. Lineage (GTDB taxonomy): Bacteria > Gemmatimonadota > Gemmatimonadetes > Gemmatimonadales > GWC2-71-9 > DASQPE01. The sequence continues at coordinate 16,657 of JBIOTT010000210.1, read as the reverse complement.
GGCGCTCGCGCACGGCCGGCACCGCCTGCCATTCGGGGCGGTCGAGGAAGGCGGGCGGCTCGGCGCCGAGCGCGAGAATCACGTCCGGATTGCGGGCGGCGACGGCCTCGATGCTCACGGGTGCCGACGAGCCCGCCACGTCAGCGAAGAGATTCTCGGCGCCGGCCCGCTCGAGCAGCTCGGTGAGAAAGCTGCCTCGGCCCACCGTCATTGGGGGCTGGTCCCATACGAGTAGAAACACGGTGGGCCGATGACCGGCTGGCTGGGTGGTCGCTCGCGCGAGATCTTCGCCGAACGCGCGCATCAGCGAATCAGCGGCCGATTCCCGGCTGGTGAGACGGCCGAGCAGCCGGGCGAGCCGGGGCACGTCGCTGAGCGAATCGGTTCGAAGCCGCAGCGCGGGAATGCCGAGCTGGGCAAGCCGGCGCACGGCTTCGACGTTCTGCCCGGAGGTATAGAGGAGGACGAGATCGGGTTTCCGGGCAATGATGGCCTCGAGGTTGGGGCTGATCCCGTCACCCAGGCTGGGCACCGCCTTCGCCTCGGGCGGATAGTCGCACCAGGCGGTCCGCCCTATGACGGCGTTGCCCGCCCCCAGTGCAAAGAGGAGCTCGGTCGCCGCCGGATTGAGCGACACAATTCGGCGCGCAGGCAGCGCCAGGGTGACGGTGTCGCCGGCGTCATCGGTGATGCGAGTGCCGATCCGTGCCGGAGGTGCGGGCCGGCAGCCGACGAGCACCGCCAGCGCCGCGACCAGGAGGAGGCGTGCCATGGCGGGCCGGATGTTAGGCCTCACTGGATCGCGCCGCAAGAATCGCCTCCAGCTCGGCCTTGAGTCTCTCCCGTTCGGCCCGGTACTGCCGCCACTCGGCCGGCTCAGTGTCGGGCTCGCGGCCGGCGTAGTGGGCGTCGAGCTGAGCCAGGCGCTCGAGCAGGGTGTCGGCATCGACCGCACCCGCGCTCCCGGGCACCGCCTCCGGCTGCGGCCGCGCATCGAGCACCCGAAGGGCGCCAACCAGGAGCACAACGGCAAGCGCCGCCACCAGCACCGGGAGAACCCAGCGCGGCGCCTGCCCCGGGCCGGCCAGCCGGATCCGGACCGTGGCGCCGGCAGGCACGGCGCCCATCCACCGGTGGTAGGTCCGGCCCTGAATGACTTCGGTGTCCGCCGGAACGAGCGCCCCGCCGCTCACCCGCGCGCCGCGGTCCGCCACCAGCACGTTGACCAGGCCGGCGGGCTCCTCGAAGGGAAGCTCCATGCTCCGGTTGCTCGCCGGCAATCCGTACTGGATGATGAGCTGCTTCTCGCCGGGCGCGATCGGAGCGATGAGCTCGAGCCGGTTGCCCACCCGCCTGAGTGCGTCGGGTGAGACGTCGCCCTCGCCGGGCTCGAACCCGAAGGTCCCGCTCGGAAGCGGAGCAGACCAGGACGGGTGGGTCGAGTCGTCCGCGACCCGGGTGCGATCGCCCTGATTGCGCAGAATGATGAGATCCAGCACTCCGCGGTTCCCGTCCTGACCCGGCTCCGCCACCACCAGATGGCGCGCCTCGAGCCCGACCGGGGCGGCGCTGGAGGTATCGGACACCACGATCGCGAGCGCCGTGTCCGGGAGCGCTGGGTTGGTGTGGATGGCCGGCGAGAAGTATTCGATGCCGGCGTAACGCGTGCTTGCGAGATACACGGCGGCGGTGTCCGGGACGAACCGGAAGCGAAAGCGGCCGGCCCGGTCGGCGACCACGGAGTCCACCGGCCCCTGGGCCGAGCGGCCGACCCGGTGGAGGAGAACCCGGGCGAGGGGCACGGGGACGGAGTCGTCGTTCACGGTCCGGACGACGCGACCTGCCACCGGCACGGGCACCTGAGCGCTAAGCGAGGTCACCAGCAGCAGCAGGGCGGGAGTGAACGGGAGCGGACGGGAGCGGACGGGAGCGGGCGGGAGCGCACGGGAGCAGACGGGAGCAGACGGGAGCAGACGGGAGAGCACAGCTGCGAGCCGGCGCGATGTCACCGCTCCCGCCCGCTCCCGCCTGCTCCCGCCCGCTCCCGCCCTAGGGATTGAACTTCCCGAAATCCTGGGGATCCATCTTCTCGAGGTACTGCTTGAGCTTGTCGGCCTCGAGGCCCGGATCGGGAGAGGGCTCGTCGGTCTCGACTCCGGACTGATCGAGCAGATGGTCGCTGGTGAAGATCGGGGCGTGCAGCCGCAGTGCCAGCGCAATACTGTCGGACGGACGCGCGTCCACTTGGAACACGTGGTCGTCGCGCCGGATAAGCAACTCGGCGAAGTAGGTGTTTTCCTTGACGGCGCTGATGACGACTCGGCGAAGCTCGCCGCCCAGCCCTACGATCACCTGCTTGAGCAAGTCGTGGGTGAGGGGGCGCTGGGCCTTCATGCCCTGCAGCTCCATCGCGATGGCGCTCGCCTCGGCCGGCCCGATCCAGATGGGCAACACCCGGGAGCCGTCCTTTTCGCGGAGGATCACCACCGGCGTGTTTGTGGTCCGATCGAGCCCCAGGTGCGCCACAGTGACTTCGATCATGCTCGAAAATTGCGAGTCCTCAGCGCGCGGCGGCCTGGAGCTCCTTCACGCGATTGGTCTCTTCCCAGGTGAACAGCTGGACGGTCCGGCCGTCGTACTTGGCGGCCTTCGGCCGGCGGCCGAAGTGACCGTAACTGGCGGTCGCGCCGAAAATTGGGCGCTTCAGCTTGAGAGTGTCAATGATGCCGCGGGGGGTGAGATCGAAGATCTCGCGGACGATCTGCTCGAGCCGCCGGTCCGGCAACGCGCCGGTGCCGAAGGTATCCACCAGAATCGAGACCGGCTCGGCAACGCCGATGGCATAGGCCACCTGCACTTCGCAGCGGCGGGCGAGTTTGGCTTCCACGATGTTCTTGGCCACCCACCGGGTGGCATATGCGGCCGAGCGGTCGACCTTCGACGGGTCCTTGCCGCTGAAGGCACCGCCCCCGTGGCGGGCCATGCCGCCGTAGGTGTCAACGATGATCTTGCGGCCGGTGAGCCCCGCGTCGCCGTGCGGCCCGCCCACTACGAACCTGCCGGTTGGGTTGATCAGGATCTTGGCCCGCTCGTGATCGAGCTGGGTCGAGTCGAGCACCGGGCGGATGACTTCGTCGATGATCGCCTCCCGGATGGTGCCGTTGGCGAGAGTGCGACCGGCGTGCCGCTCGGCGTGCTGGGTGGACACCACAACCGTGCGCACCGCGACCGGGCGATCGCCTTCGTATTCGACCGACACCTGCGATTTGCCGTCAGGGCGGAGCCAATCGATCTTCCGCGCGCCGTCGAGACCCTTCCGCGCTTTGGCCAGGCGTTCGGTGATCCGGTGCGCCAGCAGGATCGGCAGCGGCATTCGCTCCCGGGTCTCACTGGTCGCGTAGCCAAACATCATGCCCTGGTCGCCGGCGCCCTGCTGCCGGTGGTAGCCCTCGTCTACCCCGCGTGCGATGTCCGGCGACTGGCGATCGATCGAGGCGAGCACCGCGCAGGTGCGGCAGTCGAAGCCGTACGATGCATCGGTATATCCGATGGCTTCCACGGTGCGCCGCACGATGTCCGGAATGTGCACGTAGGTCTTGGTGCTGATCTCGCCCGCCACCACGGCCATGCCCGTGGTCACCAGCGTCTCGCAGGCCACCCGGCCCTGCGGATCCTTGGCGATAATGGCATCGAGCACTGCATCCGAGATCTGATCTGCGACCTTGTCGGGATGGCCTTCGGTGACGGACTCGGAGGTGAAGACGTGACGCTTGGAGAGGGCCATGATATGCGCGTGAGAGAAGAAAATATGCCGCGTCAGGGAAGCGGGGAGCCGGGAGGCAAGCTAGCCACCCGTGCACGGCCCGGCAACGCCGCGTGAGGGTCCAGCAGCCGGAGGTCGACGTAGCGGGACACCGCAGCCCGCAGCGCCTCGAGCACGTCATCGGCAGTGGCGGCGCGCAGCGACGCCTCGGCCGCTTCACGCGCCGCGGCTTCCGGCACCGTGCGCACCACCCATTTCACCAGCGGCAGCGCCGGCGGCCCGACGCTCAGGGTGCGGTAGCCCAGCCCGAGAAGCAGGACCACCGCCAGCGGCTCGGACGCCATCTCGCCGCAGACGCTCACCGGCAGGCCGGCGGCCGTGCCGACGTCGATGATCTGCTTGAGCTGGCGTACCACCGCCGGATGGTGGGGTGTGAATCGTTCGGCGAGCCGAGCATTGCCCCGATCCACCGCCAGGGTGTACTGGGTGAGGTCGTTGGTGCCAACGCTGAAGAACGCGCTCACTTCGGCCAGCCGGTCGGCGATCACGACCGCGGCGGGCGTCTCGATCATGACCCCGACGGGCACGGACGCGGCAGCGCGGACCCCTGACTGCTTCAACGCCTCCGCCTCCTCCGCGAGCAACTCCTTGGCACGGAGGACTTCTTCGACCCGGGTCACCAGCGGCAGCATCAGCTGCACGTCGCGGTCGAGGGCGGCCCGCAGCACGGCCCGAAGCTGAGTTCGGAAGACTTCCGGCTGGTCCAGGCATACCCGGATGGAGCGCCAGCCCAGAAACGGATTGGCCTCGGCCGGCGCCTGGAAGGAGGCCGGGAACTTGTCTCCCCCGAGATCGAACGACCGGAGGATGACGGTTTGCTCCGGGAAGGCGTGCGCGACGCGGCGGAAATACTCGGTCTGCTCGTCCTCGGTGGGGAGGCTGGTGCGGCCGGTGAGCAGAAACTCGGTGCGGAGGAGTCCCACGCCCTGCGCCCCGAACCGGAGGGCCGGCTCGATCTCTTCCGGCAGGTCGACGTTGCCCATCAGCAGGACCGGGGTGCCCTCCGGGGTCACCGGTGGCTGGCCGGTGACGGTCTCGAGCTCCAGCTCGAGGCGGTGCCGCCGGCTCACCTGAACCTTGGCTTCCTCCAGCTCGTCGCGGGTCGGCTCCAGCAGGATGGTGCCGGCATGGCCGTCGAGCAGCAGCATGCGCCCGTCGACAATCCAGGTCATCGCTCCGACCGCTCCCATCACGGCGGGAATGCCGAGCGAGTGGGCCAGAATCGCGGCGTGGGAGGTCCGGGTGCCTTCCTCGCTGACCAGGCCCACCACGTGCTCGCGATCGAGCTGAACCGTGAGCCCGGGCGACAGCTCGCGCGCAATCACGATTACCTGCTCGTCCGGCGACACGTCCTTGAGCTCGTCCAGCTTCTGTCCGGTGAGCCGGTGGAGCATCCGCATTTGAATCGCGTGCAGATCTGCCAGCCGATCGCGCAGCCGCGCGCTCGGCGAATGGGACCAGAGGTTGCGGATCTCCAGGGCCTTGAACTCATACGCGCTCTCTGCGGCCAGCAGGTTGTTCCGGATGAGCTGCTCCACCGACTGCAGGAAGTACTCATCCTTGGCCATCTCGATCTGGGCGTCGAAGATCCGCGACTCTTCCGGTCCGGCGCGCTGCAGCACCCGCTGGCCCAGCTCGCGGAGCGAGTTGGCGACCGAGTCCACCGCCTCCCGGAGCCGGCGGATCTCGTGTTCGACCTGCGAGGGGGGCACGGCGCGATCGGGCACGTCGGGAAAGTCGAGCCGGATGACCACTGCCGGAGCGCATGCTACGCCCGGCGAGACGCCGACGCCGCGGATCACGTGCGGGGCAGTCATGATCACATCTCCCCGAAGCCGGTGGCCACCAGCTCGGCCAGCGCCTGGACCGCGCGGTCTGCGTCGGCCCCCGTGGCGCGGATGATGATGCTGCTCCCGCACTCGGCGGCGAGCATCATCACCCCCATGATGCTCTTTCCGTTCACCTCCACCCCGTCCTTGTTGAAGGAGATGTCGGCGCCAAACGTGCTCGCGAGGCGCACCAGCTGCGCCGCCGGCCGCGCGTGCAGCCCCAGCGGATTCACGATCCTGGCCTCCCGCTCCGTGGCTGGCCCGGTCATCATCCGAGCACCAGGCGGCAGAGTAGGGTCAAGAGCACGGCGACCAGCGCGAAGCGCCCGCCGGTCATCCGGGGACCAAACAGCCGGCCGCTGGCAATCCCGAGCCCGGCGACCAGCACCACGGCGACCGCGCTCAGCGGGCCGAACGGGCGCAGGTACCAGCCGGCGACCATCGGTGCCGCGAGCCCCACGAGGAAGCCCGCCGCGAGACCGACCCGGGGGATCGCGCGCGGGACCCAGGAGCTGCCGATCGCGGCGCCGACGCCCATCCCAGCCGCGAGCCCGGTCCGGAGGGCCCAGCCTGCCGTCCAGACGTGGATCACGTTGTACGCGAGCAGGAAGCCGATGATGGCCCACCAGCCGGCTCCCAACTCCACGGCGACGAGCGCCGCCCCCACCAGGGCGGGCAGCAGGCCGGCCCAGAACAGCTGATCGCCCAGCGCACCCAGCGGGCTGCAGAGGGCGGTCCGGAGCCGGGCGATCTGCACGCCTGGCGCGGCTTCGTATTCGGCTCGCACCGAGGCACCCAACGCAAGGCCGGCGAGGTTCGGGTTGCAGTTGAAGAACTCGGCCGAGCGCACCACCGCCTCCGAATGGCGCTGGGGATCGGCGGCCTTCAAGTCGTCCAGCAGCGGCTCCGCCGCGTAGCCCATGCCGACGCCCAGCATCCGCTCGTAATTCCAGGCCCCCTGCACCGCGAACAATCGCAGCAGCGCGCGGCCTACCCCGTTCATCGGAACACCGCCACTGCCGCGCCGACGGCGAGGCCGGCCGCCAGCCAGGAACGGCGGCGGCCGCGTCCCGCGCTGCGCAGCGCGCCGCCGACTGCGGCAGCCAGGCCGGCCCCGATCACGACCAGGGTGAGCGCGACGGCGGTGCGGCGATCCAGGGTGAGCCAACGCTCGGCGGCCCACGCGCCGGCAAGGCCGATCACGGTGAGCAGCGCGCTCCGCACCGCGTCCCGGAGGATCCCGCCGTACTGCAGCCGGCGGATCGCGGAGCTCTCGCCGGCCGCCAGCGCGGCGGCGTGACGCTGCACCGCCTCCGCGTTCAGCCGCCGGAGCTGTTGGAGGCTCCAGCCCCCCAGAACCGAGACCAGCAGACCGACCGTTCCCGCCAGCCCGAGGCTCACCTCCCAAGGCGCGCCGGCGAGCACCACCGCGGCCGCGATGGTGGCGGGCCCGTAGTCCGGATAGCGGGCGGCGCCGACCGGGAGCACGTCCAGCGCAAACAGCTCCAGCAGGACTCCGGCGCGGAGCCCCGCCATCGGATCACCCAGCAGCAGGCCGGCCACGCCGCCGGCGACGAACGGGCGGGCGATCATGGACTGCGCGACGCTCACGAGGTCGAGCCCCACCAGGGTTCCCCAGACCACCAGGGCGAGCAGCACCAGCGGCGCGATCGTCATGGGAGGCTCCGGAGCGGTACCGCGGCCGCAGTGGGAACATCCTGCGCCGTGATCCGCGCACCACGCGCCTCGAGCTGCCGGAGGCACGCGAGCTCGTCGTCGGTGAGATAGAGATAGGGCAGTCGCTGCCTCCTGCCAGGCTGGTGGTGCACTCCACCGAGATTGATGGCCTGGACCGCCACGCCGTCCGCGGCGTGCAGCGCAGCCATCGTGGCGATGTCGCCGGTGAGGAGCAGGCTGCGCTGGGGGGTGGCTTGCCACCCGGCCAGCGACCGGGACGCGTCCGCCACGGTCGCGAAGCGGAGCTCGATCTCGGACGGCACCGCCATGCGGTAGAGGTCCTGTTCCCACGGGCTCTCGGCCACGTGATCGTCAACCAGGATGATCCGGTCGATCCCGAGCGGACGGCCCCAGCCCACGACCACCTGACCGTGAACCAGGCGATCGTCTACCCGGCTCAGCACGATAGGCATCAGGGGACCTTGATGGCCCGCTCTCCGGCGGCCGCCGCCCGGGTTGCCGCCTCCTCGGGCGTCTGTGAGAGGTGGAAGACGAAGTCGACCAGCATTGCCAGATTCACTCCGGTTACGACCGTTACGTCGGGCCGGGTGCGCAGCCGCGCCAGCGCAGCGATCAGACATGAGCCGCTCGCCATGTCGACGAACACCACGGTGGCGCGGTCACCCACCGCCGTGACGATGCGCTCTTCCAGCCGGCCCCGATCGCAGCCGGTGTTCGACACCGGAACCAGAGCGCCGCGGACGCCGCTCATCTGTTCCACCGCGTCCACGAGGGCCCCGGCCAGCAGCCCGTGACAGACAACCACCCCCTGTAGATCACTCATAGTCGTCCTGGAGATACTCCTTGACCCCGCTCCGCTCCTTCATGCGCCGGATGAGCCGCTCGTTGAACGCTGCGGCCACGTCCACGCCGGAGTAGCGCAGCAGATGCATCATCGCGACGACCTCCGACATCACGGTGATGTTCTTGCCGGGATTGAGCGGCACGATCACCTTCGGCACCGGCACGTCGAGGATCAGGGTCTCCTGCCGGGTCAGCCCGCTGCGGTCGCTGTCCTTGGCGGTTTCCCAGTCTTCCAGCTGCACGATCACCTCGATCCGCTTCTGTTGCCGGACGGCGCGGACGCCGAACAGCGCGGGGATGTCGATCAGGCCGATTCCCCGGATCTCCATGTGGTGTGCGGCCAGCTCGTGCCCCTGTCCGATCAGCACATCCCGGCCTCGCCGGGTCACCTGGACGATGTCGTCGGCGACCAGCCGGTGGCCCCGCTCGACCAGATCGAGCACGCACTCGCTCTTGCCGATGCCCGACCGCCCCACGAACAGGAGTCCCACGCCGTACACGTCGGCCAGCGATCCGTGCAGCGTGGTGCGGGGCGCGAAGGCGTCTTCCACGATCGGCTTGACCCGCCGGTAGAACTCGGCGGTCTTGAGCCGGCTCCGAAGCACGGGAACGCTGCGCGCCTTGGCCAGGTCCAGCAACTCCTGCGGGACTTCCTGACCCTTGGTGACGAATACGCAGGGCAGATCGAAGGTGAAGAAATGTTCCAGCCGCTGGCGCCGCTCCTCCGCGGTCAACGACCGGAGGTAGGTGATCTCGGTCTCACCCAGGACGTGGAGCCGGTTGGGGGCGAAGCGCCCGGTGTAGCCTGCCAGGGCCAGCCCAGGGCTCGCTACCTCCGCATCGGGGAGCTGGCGGTCAAGCCCCAGCTCGCCGGTGAGCGCCTCGAGCTGGAGCGGGTCGCCGCGGCGGGTGAGAAAATCGCGGAGCCGAAGCATCAACTGGTCGGGTTTGGTGGCGGGCGCCCCCGGCGGGGCCGGCCGTTGGTCTTCTCTAACTGGCGGCGCAATTTGTCCTCGGCCCGGTCGAGCGCGGTCCGATGGTCGCCACCTTCCCCCTTGGCCACCAAGATCTCGCCGCGCGCAACGTGCAGGCGGAGCTCGACGATCCGTTGTTGGCCGTCTTCGTCGAAGACGACGGCCGCCTCCAGCGGCCGCGGCGCGAACGTCGCGAGCCGGTCGCTGACCGCGAGGGCGCGCTCGCGAAGCGCGTCGGTAATCTCGCAGTGGCGGACGGTGATCGTCGTCTGCATGAGTCTCCTCCCTCCCGCTCGGCCTAAGCCGAGCCCGCAATGATATCGCGCAGGTGGCGCTCGGTGGCCTCGGCGGACCGCTCCCAGGTGTGTGCCTCGGCGAACCGGCGGGCTGCGGCGCCCTGCTGCTCCACCAGCGGCGGCTGGTTCGCGAGCTGCAGCATCCGATCCGCCAATGCCTCGGCATCACCGTGACGGACCAGAAACCCGGTCTCGCCGTGCCGCACTGAATCTCGCAGACCGGGGCTGTCGGAGGCGAGCGACGGCGTGCCGCAGGCACCCGCTTCGACCACCGTGATGCCCCACCCTTCCTTCGGCGAAGGGAAGACGTTCGCCCAAGCCTGCTGCAACAGGCGAATCTTGTCCTCTTGGCTTACGAACCCACGAAATGTGACGGCGGGACCGACCCCGAGTCGAGCCGCCAGATCCCGCAGCGCAGGCCCGTAATCGCCCGAGCCTGCGACGTCCAGCCGCAGGTCGGCGCGGACCCGCCGCGCGAAAGCCAGGGCCCGGATGGCCACATCCACACCTTTATAACGCTTCAACCTTCCAACATACAAGAACGTCGGGGACGACGCCCGCGATCCCGGCGGGCCGGGCCGGAAGTGCCGGCTGTCCACGCCTGGATGGATGACCCGGATCCGCTCGGCGCGAATTCCCCGCGCGATCAAATCGTCCCGGGTGCTCTCGCTGATGGCATGGAAGCCGGCCCGCCGGTAAGCCTGGGAGAGGGGCCGCTCGCCCAGCCAGACGACCGTCGCCGCCGGCCAGGATGCCTCCTGGAACGCCGTGCTTCCGAAAAGGTGGGGGACGATGACGCAGAAGGGGAGCGACGTGAGGCTCGCAAGAAAAAGTGGCAGCTTGTTGATGTCCTCGACCACTATGTCGGGCCGCTCCTCCGCGAGCGCCCGCCGCACCGCCCCGCGCCCGCGGAGCGCGAAGCCGTTGCGGGTAGAGACCCGGCGCACGGCGATGCCATCGATGGTCGTCTCTGCCGGCGCTCCGGTCCAGCCGGAGCAGACCAGGCGCACCCGGTGGCCGGCGGCTGCCAGGCGGTTGAAGATCTCGAAGAGATGCAGCTCGGCCCCACCGGCGTGGGGATTCTCCGGGTCCTGCCAATTGACGACGAGGACGTTCACAGGCGACCGAGCGAGCGGGCGATCCGGTCGAGCACGCCGTTGACGAACGCAGGAGCCCGCGACCCGGCGAACCAGTGAGCCAGGCGGACCGCCTCGTCGATGGCGACCTTGGGCGGCACCTCACCCCGCTCCAGCTCGTGAATCCCCAGCCGCAGGATGTTGCGCTCGACCGTGGCGATGCGACCGAGGCGCCAGTTGTCCGCCGCCATTGCGGCGAGCTGGTCGAGCGCGCTGAGCCGATTCACCACCTGCTCGGCCAGGGCTTCGGCGCGATCCAGGACGCCGGCCTGGCGCGAGCCGGTGAGCCGGGCAAGGCCGGTGGCGACGGCGGGCAGGGGCGGGCCGCCCTGGAGCTCCCACGCATAGAGTAGTTGGAGCGCGCGGGCGCGCGTCCTGGTCTCAGTCCGCAGCATGCGACGCGCGCAGCTGGGCAAGCACGTCCGCGGCTTCGATGGCCGCGGCAGCGGCCTCGTAGCCCTTGTTGCCCGCGGTGCCGCCGGCTCGCTCGACTGCCTGTTCCAGCGTATCTACGGTGAGCAAGCCGAAGCCGACCGGCAGGCCGGACTCGACGGCCACCTGCCCGAGCCCGCGGGTCGCGCCGCCCGCCACGTAGTCGAAGTGCGGGGTGTCTCCCCGGATCACCGCGCCCAGAGCCACGAGGCAGGAGTACCGGCCGGACCGCGCGGCAGCGGCGGCTGCGACCGGGAGCTCGAACGCGCCCGCCACCCACACGACGTCGGCCTGCGCCCGCGGAATTCCGGCGGCATCGCAGCAGGCGAGGGCCCCGTCCAGCAGGCGGGCCGTGATCGCCTCGTTGTAACGGCTGACCAGGATGGCCACCCTGCCGACGGGTCGGAGGCGGCCGGAGAGCTCGGGCATGGGGGGAGAATCTAGTGCGCCAGCAGATGGCCGAGCTTATCGCGCTTGGTGCGGAGGTAGTCGCGGTTGTCCTGGGTGGGGCTCGCCACCAGCGGCACCCGCTCGACGATCTCGAGGCCGTAGCCCTCGAGGCCCACCAGCTTGCGCGGGTTGTTGGTCATGACCCGGATGGAGGAGAGCCCGAGATCGCGGAGGATCTGGGCCCCGATGCCGTAGTTGCGCAGGTCGGGGGCAAAGCCGAGCCGCTGATTGGCCTGGACGGTGTCGTCGCCGGAGTCCTGCAGTGCATAGGCGCGGATCTTGTTGAGCAGCCCGATCCCCCGCCCCTCTTGATCGAGATACACGATCACCCCGCGGCCGGCCTGCGCGACCAGCTCCATGGCCGCGTGCAACTGAAAGCCGCAGTCGCATCGCTGCGAGCCGAACACGTCGCCGGTGAGGCATTTCGAGTGCATCCGCACCAGGACGTCGGGCTGTCCCGCGACGTCGCCCATCACCAGCGCGACGTGCTCGGCCCGGTCCACGTCGTTGCGGTAGGCGATCACGGTGAAGTCGCCGAACTCGGTCGGAAGCCGCGCTTCGGCGACCCGGTGGACCAGCCGCTCGGTGCGAAGCCGATACGCCACCAGGTGCGCGACGGTGATGAAGGTCAGGCCGTGTTCGCGCGCGACGACCTCCAGCTGCGGGCGCCGTGCCATGGAGCCGTCGGGATTGAGGATCTCGCAGATCACGCCCGCCGGCACCAAGCCGGCAAGACGGGCGAGGTCGACGCTGGCCTCGGTCTGACCGACCCGCTGCAGCACGCCGCCGGGGCGCGCCCGCAAGGGGAAGATGTGCCCCGGCCGCCGCAGGTCGGTCGGCACGGTGGCGGGATTGATGGCGACGTGGATGGTCGTGGCCCGATCGCTGGCGGAGATACCGGTGGTGACCCCGAACCGCCGCTCCGCATCGACGCTGATGGTGAACGCGGTTGCCTGGTCCTCGGTGTTGCGGTCGGTCATCTGGGGCAGGCCGAGCTGATCGCAACGCTCACCGGTGAGCGCAAGACAGATCAACCCCCGCCCGTGCAGGGTCATGAAGTTGATCGTTTCCGGCGTGACCAGCTCCGCGGCGCAGACCAGATCGCCTTCGTTCTCGCGATCCTCGTCGTCCGCGACGATGACGATCTTGCCGTTTTTCAAGTCGTCGATGGCTTGGTCGATGGTGCCGAAAGTCATCCGGAAACTGCGTAAACGGTGAACGGTGAATGGTGAACGGGGGGCGCCGTGCACGGATACCCCCGTTTACCGTTTACCGTTTACCGTTCACGCTCCTCCATAAGGGCCCGCACGTACTTCCCAATCGTATCCCCCTCGAGATTTACTTCATCGCCCGGCACGCGCTCCCCGAGAGTCGTATGCTGTAAGGTAAACGGGATCAATGAGATCTGGATCACACCCGCAGATGGCATTGCATTGACGGTAAGGCTCACCCCATCGACCGTGATCGACCCGAGTGGGACCGACACCGCCACAACCTCGCCCGGTGCCCGGATATCGACCAGCCGTGCGTCGTCCCGGTCCGACACCCGTTCGACCACCCCGACCCCATCGACGTGCCCCTGCACCAGATGCCCGCCCAGCCGGTCGCCCACCCGCAGGGCTCGCTCCAAGTTCACTCGGCGTCCCACGGCGTAGCGGATGAACCCAGTGCGCTCGAGCGAGGTGGCGATCAGGTGCACACCGAAGCGACCGCCGCCCGCCTGAGTTACGGTGAGGCAGGCCCCGTCCACCGCCACGCTCTCGCCCGGGCCGAGATCGTCATAGGGGGCTTCGATGACGAGCTCGATCCCGCCGCTGTCCGGCCGGCTCTCGGCGACGCGCCCGATGGCAGTCACGATTCCGGTAAACATCAGATCCGATCCACCACTACCAGTGTGTCCTCGCCGAGCGGCCGGCGCTCCACCACCCGCCAGCGGGACGCTTCGGCGATGGGGGACGATGTAAGACCCCTGACCGCAGGCACGCCCCGGTCGCCCAGCCAGAGCGGCGCCTGAATCCAGTGGAAGCGGTCCACTAACCCGGCATCGAGCAGGGCGCCCGCCAGCCGGCCCCCGCCCTCGACCAGGAGCGCGGTGATTCCGGCGGCCCGAAGCTGCCGGAGCGCGTCTGCCAGGTCACTGGCCCGAACCACCGTGAGTCCCAGCGCTTCGAGCGTTCCGGCCCGCTCCGCGGACGCGTCCGGGGCAGCGATCACGAACGTACGAGCCTCGGCGCTCCCGCGGACCACGCCCAGGCTCTCGGGCAGCTCGAGCCTGCGGTCGAACACGATGCGCGCGGGCGGCTGTCGCACCTCCACGGCGCCGCGCACACTCAGCCGCGGATCGTCTGCTCGGGCTGTGCCCAGGCCCACCGCAATGCCATCGAACCCCGCCCGCAGCCAGTGCACGTATTCGCGCGCCTCCGGTCCCGATACCCAGCGCGAGCGCCAAGTGTAGTCCGCAATGCGGAAGTCCAGGCTGGTAGCCAACTTGAGCGCAACATACGGGCTCGACGGCTGGCGCACGAGGTGAAGGAATACCGCGTTCTGCCGGGCCGCCTGCTCGGCCATGAGTCCGAACTCCACCTCGACCCCGGCTGCCCGCAGCCGCTCGGCGCCCCCGGCCGCGACCGGATTGGGGTCGGCCAGGGCGACGACCACCCGGCGAATGCCGGCCCGAAGGATGGCGTCGGTGCAGGCCGGTTGCTTGCCCTGGTGATTGCAGGGCTCCAAGGTGGACACGAGGGTGGCGCCGCGGGCCCGGGCACCGGCCGCGGCCAGCGCCACGGGCTCCGCGTGCGGCCCGCCGAACTCGGCGTGAAATCCCTCCCCCACCGGCTCGCCACCAGCCAGCACCACCGCGCCTACCATCGGGTTGGGATGGACCCGCCCCCAGCCCCGCCAGGCGAGATCGAGCGCGCGCCGCATCGCGTCGTGATCGTTCACGGGCTACAGACCGGCGGTCAGTCCCACCGCCGCGAAGAAGCGACCTCCCGACGGATCGAAATCGGTGAAGGTGGTGACCAGGTGCTGGTCCTTCCCCAGCTGGTATCCTGCCTCACCCACCAGCCTGACATGGCGGAAGCCCAAACCGGCGTTGACGAAGCCCATGGTCCGGGAGCTGGCCAGGTCGAGCTCTATCACCTGCTCCGGGATGGTCGTGATCGGGTTGCGAAACTGCACCTGCGCGTGCCCGGTGTAGTGATCCCAGCCGATCCCGCCGGCAAGGCTGGCCAGCCCGAATCGCTTGGTCACGACGGCGCGCAGATTGGTGGCATTGAGATCGGTGGCAAACGACTGATTCGAGCCCGCCCCGAGGTCCCCGTAGCGCAGCTCGGGAATATCCCGGTACATCACACTGACGGCGATCGCCGGTGTGGCAGGGGTTTCGCGCACGATCCCGACCCGGCCGCCGAACCCGAGCCCGAGAGCCACGCTGCCGATGTGCCGCGCATTCGAAGCTACGCCGAAGTTGTCGATCTGGTTGGTGGGAAGGAGCTGCGCCGAACCCAGAAAATCGAGCGCCAGGAGCCCGCTTCGAGTGCCGCCGAAAAGCCCCACAGCGGTCTCGATGATCGGCGAGGGAAAGAACAGCTGGTCGCCCGCGCCCACCGTGGTGGTGGCGCCGTCATAATCGAGGTCGGGCAGCACGACGCGGGTCGCGTTCACCCGGGCGGTGACGTACACGTGGCCGAACCCGCCGAGCGCGTCGGTGGCGCCCAGGACCGGGGCGCCACCGCTCGTGAGCAGGCCCAGCACGGGGTGGAAGGCGTGGGCGGCGTCGCGCACCGCGTTGCAGAGATTGAATGGGCGGCTCTGTCCGACATACGTCTGACACTCGGGATTCTGGGCTTGGACTGGCCCGGCTACCACGGCCAGCGCCAACCCAACGGCCGGCGGCAGCAACCGGCGTGGGAACGCCGCGATCAGCGGGCGAACCGCACGGCCCGCGGCCCCCGGCTAATCTCACCGATGATCCACGTATCCACCCCAGCCGCTGCCGCTGCGCTCTGCGCAGCCACGACGGCCGTGGGCGGCAGCACGGCGATGAAGCCGACGCCCAGGTTGAAGACGTCCCGCATCTCGTCCCAGTCGATCGCACCGCCCTGCTGCAAGACGTGAAACAGCGGTGGCACGTCCCAGGAGCTCGGATCGATTCGGGCCTGGCATTCCTCGGGCAGAATTCGGATCAGGTTCCCGGCGATGCCACCCCCGGTGATGTGGGCCAGACCGTGGACCTGGGACAGGACCGGCGTTATTGCGCGAGAGTAGCTTCGATGCACCGCGAGGAGCGCGTCCGCGACGGTCTGGCCGGTATCGTCCAGCCGGTCGCCGACTCCGAGCTTCAGCTGGTCGAAGATGACTCGGCGCGCCAGGGAATAGCCGTTGGTATGGAGGCCGGTCGATGGATAGGCCAGCAACAGGTCGCCCGGCACGATCCGGTCGCCGTGCAGCGCCTGGTCCTCTTCCACCACTCCAATGATCGTGCCCGCAAGATCGAACGTGCCCGGCCGGTAAAGTCCCGGCATCTGGGCCGTCTCGCCGCCTGCGAGCGCCATGGCGTGGGCCCGGCATGCGCGGGCAATCCCCTCGACGATCCCGGCGGTCTGCTCCACCGAGAGTGCCGCGCCCGCCACGTAGTCGAGGAACGCGAGCGGCCGGGCGCCGTGCACCAGGATGTCGTTCACGCTGTGGTTGACCAGGTCTTCGCCGACGCTGTCGAAGCGGCCGGCCTCGAGCGCCACCAGGACCTTGGTGCCGACCCCGTCGGTGCTGAGCACGAGCACGGGCTTGCGCATGCCGGGCGGGACCCGGACCATGCCGCCGAAGGCGCCGATGGCGCCGAGCGAGAGGGGGGTCCGGGTGCTGGCAACCAGGCCGCTGATTCGTTGCTTCGCCGCGTCGGCTGCAGCCAGGTCGACCCCGGCTGTCGTATACTGTCCGCCCATCCGCCCGTCCGCCCGTCCGCCCGTCATGGCACCAGCTCGGCCAGGGCGACGTGGGTGAGGTCACGGAAGGTCCGCACCCGGCGCTGCACGTCGATCAGCGTGTCCCCCTCGAACCCGCGGATCCCGAAGTGGGAGACCGCGTATGACCCCATGGCAGCGCCATACACCATCGCCGAGCGAATGCTGTCCTCGGAGATCGAGTCGATTCGTGCGAGGTAGCCCATGAACCC
>JBIOTT010000209.1:0-12959 GCA_044866195.1 Gemmatimonadales bacterium | reverse complement strand
ATCGTCTCGCTTACCCCCGGGAGCCCCGGCCGGAGGCAGCAGATGCCCCGCACGATCAGGTCCACCGGCACCCCGGTCCGGCTGGCGTCGTACAGCGCCGCGATGATCTCGGGATCCACCAGCGCGTTCATCTTGGCCATGATCCGCGCCGGCCGTCCCGCCCGCTGGTGCTCGACCTCGCGCCGGATCATCTCGATGAAGCGCTCCCGCATTCCGCGCGGCGCTACGATCAGCTTGCGATAGCCGGACGGCTGAGCAAAGCCGGTGAGAACGTTGAACAGATCGGTCAGGTCGCCGCCGAGATCGGGATCATCGGAGAGCAAGGCGAAGTCGGTGTAGAGCCGAGCCGTCTTCGGATTGTAGTTGCCGGTGCCGATATGTACGTACCGGCGCATGGTCTCACCCTCCCGCCGCACCACCAGCATCACCTTGGCGTGGGTCTTGAGCCCGGCAACCCCATAGCTCACATGCACCCCGACGTCTTCCAGCCGCTGGGCCCAGATGATGTTGTTCTCCTCGTCGAACCTCGCCTGCAGCTCGATCAGCACGGCGACCTGCTTGCCCCGCTCGGCAGCGTGGGCCAGCGTGCGCGCGATGCTCGAGTCGCCGCCCGTGCGGTAGAGTGTCAGCTTGATGGCAACCACGTCGGGATCGTCCGCGGCGGTCTGGATAAAGCGTTCGACCGAGGTGGCGAAGCTGTCGTAGGGGTGATGGAGCAGGACATCGCCCTCTTTGACCACGTCGAACATGCTTCGCGTTCCCGCCAGTCGGGCCTGCGTGCCCGGGTGGAACGGCGGATCCTTGAGGGCGGGAACCTCAAGCGCGGCGAGGCTCAGCAGATCGGCCGTATCCAGCAGCCCGGCCATCTCGTAGACGTCGTCGGCTGCGAGCGGCTGAGCCGGCTGCTCCTGTTCCTCGGTAAACTCGGCCAGCAGCAACTGCCGGAGCGACGCCGGCATCGTGGCCTCCACCTCGATCCGGACGACCTCGGCGAAGCGCCGGTTCCGCACTTCCTCCTGAATCAGGCTGAGCAGGTCCTCCGCCTCGTCGCTGTTTTCAATCTGGAGGTCCGTGTTCCGGGTGATGCGGAACGGGTACCACCCGAGAATCTCCACCCCGGGAAACAGCATCTCGAGGTTGGCCCCGATCACCTGCTCGAGCGGTACGAACCGGTTGGTGGCCGTGAGGGTCACCCAGCGAGGCAGGATCTTGGGCACCTTCACCCGGGCAAAGCGCTCCTCGCCGTCGGCGTCACGGAGCACTACCGCGAGTGAAAGGCTCAGATTCGAGATGTAGGGAAACGGGTGCCCCGGATCGACCGCGAGGGGCGTCAGCACCGGGAAAACGTTGGACTGGAAGTACCGGTCCAGATGCTCCCGATCGGGCCGGGTCAGGTCGGTGACCCTGAGCGCGAGGTGCACGCCGTGCTCGGCGAGCGCGGGGATCACGTTGTGCATCAGGCATTCCTGGTGCTGTCGGCACAGCTCCCGGACGGTCGCACAAATGGCCCTGAGCTGATCCTCCGGCGTCATGCCGTCGGCGGTGCGCTCGACGATGCCGGCGGCGAGCTGCTGCTTGAGCCCGGCGACCCTGACCTGGAAAAACTCGTCCAGATTGCTGCTGAAAATGCCGAGAAACTTGAGCCGTTCGAGGAGGGGAGTACGGGGGTCCAACGATTCGTGCAATACCCGCCGGTTGAACTCGAGCCAGGATAGCTCCCGGTTGAGATAGAGCGAAGGATGCCGTAGATCGAGCGGCGGTGCTTCGGGCGCGATCTGTGGCGGCGGGGAGACCTGGGTCATCCTTTGAATGTACCCAGCGCGCGTGCCGGCGGGAAATCCGGCGTAACAGTAACGTAACAGCCGGCGGCGGCACGACTTACGCGCCGCCCCCGGCCCCCGCCTCCTCAGGTTTGGGCCGCCCGCCCCACGAACAGGGTCAGGGCGGTGCTCACCAGGCCGATCACCAACCCGCCGAGCAATGCCGGCCAGAAGCCGTCCACGTGAAAGCCCAGGTCCAGCCGGGAGGACAGCCACGAGGTGAGGCCGAGCATCAGCGCGTTGATGACGAGCAGGAACAGGCCCAGCGTCACCACGATCAGCGGACAACTGAGCAGCGTGAGCACCGGCCGGACAATCGCGTTGACCAGGCCGAACACCAGGGCGACCAACAGGAGCTTCCCCGGGCCGCCCACGAAGTGCATGCCGGGAATCAGCTGGACCGCGACGAAGAGCGCCGCAGCGTTGATGATCAGGCGGACCAGGAGATGGCGCACGGGAACGCTCAGCGAAGGAGACTGTCGAACCAGTCGAGCACGGTATTCCACCACACGCGCCGGTTCCGCGGCTTCAACACGAAATGGCCCTCGTCCGGAAAGTACAGGAACTTGGCCGGGACGCTACGGAGCTTGAGGGCGGTGAACGCCTGATAGCCCTCCGACACGTCCACCCGGAAATCCTGTTGTCCGTGCACGATCAGCATCGGGGTCGACCAATTGGCGATGAAGTTGACCGCCGACCACCGCTCCATCAGGGCGCGCGCACCGGGTGAGAGCTGAGACCCGCCGAATTCCCAAGTGGGGAACCAGAGCTCCTCGGTCGAGCCGATCATCGAGAGGGGGTTGAACACGCCGTCATGGGCGACCAGCGCCTTGAAGCGGTTGGTGTGCCCGGCAATCCAGTAGATCATGTAACCGCCGTACGACGCCCCCGCCGCACCCAGCCGCTTGGGGTCGATCCACGGCCGCACCGCCAGCAGCGCATCCAACCCTTTCATGAGGTCGTCGTATGGGGCGGCCCCCCAGTTTCGCGACACCGCGTTGGTGAACGCCTGGCCGTAGCCGGTCGAGCCGTGCGGGTTGACGGCGGCGACCACATATCCGCGGGCCGCGAACATGGCGTAGTTCCAGCGCTGATGCCACTCGTCCACCCACGCGCTCTGGGGGCCGCCATGGATCAGATAGAGCAGGGGGTAGCTCTTCCCGGGATCGAAGCCCGGCGGCTTGAGCAGCCATCCGAATACCGAGTCGCCGTTCGCGCCGACGAAGCCGAACGACTCGAGCGCCGTGAGGTCGAGGTGGCCGAGGGTCGCCCGGTTGAGACTGGTCATCGGCTTCTGCCCCTTGCCGTCGGGGCCTGCCCGCCAGAGCTCGGGCGGGCTGGTGGCGCTCTGGTGCAGGAAGACCATCAGGTTGCCGCTGTTCGATGTCTGGACCGATCCATTCCTCCCGCCGGCGACGATCCGGGTTCGCTTGGCGCCCGCAAGGTCGATCCGATACAGCGCTCCCTGTCCCCGTTCCTCCACCTCGGCGATCACGCCGCGGGAGCTCGGCAGCCAGGTAAACGCTGACACGCTCGAGCTCCAGTCCCGCGTCAGCGAGCTCCGGCGGCCGGTCGACCGTTCGTACAGCACGATCTGCTGCCGGTCCGACTCGAAGCCAGGAGTCTGCATCGCGAGGTAGGCGATATAGCGGCCATCCGGCGAGTATGCCGGGCTGTGGTCGTTCGCGGGGTTGGTGGTGAGCGGGCGCCGGCCGCCGTCCAGCTGCAGCAGGAACACGTCATTGTTGGTGCTGGTCGCGACGCTCGAATCGGGGTTGAAGGTCACCGCGACCTCCGGCCCTGTCGGCGACACCGCCAGATCGTGCCCGCCCAGCGCGATGGTGGGCACGTCGTGGTCGATCGGAGTAAGGTCGGTCAAGGTTTGGCTGGCCGGCGTGAACCGGAAGACGTGCTGCCGGAGGCCGGCCCGCCACTCGTTCCAGTGCCGGTAAAAAAGCGAGGTCCAGATTCGGGCCTCGGTCGGATAGGCGCCGTTGCGCCGGTCGATCTCCTGCCCGGCCGGCCATTTCACGTCGGACACGAGCAACAGGTCCTTGCCGTCCCGGGACCACTGGAAATCGGAAACCCCAGTGGGCACCGAGGTCAGCCTGGTCGGCTCGCCGCCGGCGACGGGAACCTGCCATACCTGCGGGAGGCCTTCCCGGGTCGAGAGAAACCCGACCGCGCGGCCGTCCGGTGACCAGCGCGGTGCCCGGTCGATGCCCGGGCCATCGGTGGCCTGCCAGGCGCTGTCACTGTCGGTGCGCGCGAGCCATATCTTGCTCTCGTTCCGATTGTCAGCGAGAGACGGAACCGAGACCACGAACGCGACGAGGTTTCCGTCGGGCAAGAGCTGGGGGTCGCTCGCCACCTTGAGAGCGAGAAAATCGTCGATGCCGATGGGATGTCTGGGAGCCTGGGGAAGGACGGCTCCGGGAGCGATGTGGGAAGCGAAGAGCAGCAGGGCGAGCGCCCCGCCGATCTTCATGCGATGACCCCGCCGCCAAGCACCTGGTGATCCACGCCGTAGAGCGCACCGGACTGCCCCGGCGTAATCGCGCGCACCGGTTCCGCCAACTCGAGCTCGAGGGCGTTGGGTGCCGCGTGCCGCACTGTGGCCGGCACGGCGCGAGCCCGATAGCGCAGCTGCACGGCGCAGGTGTCTCCCGTCGCGAGCGGCTCGGTCAGCCAGTTGAGCTCCTCCAGGCGGACCTTGATGCCCTCGAGGTCGCGGTTGGAGCCAACGACGACCTCGCGCGTTTCCGGGCGGATCGTCACCACGTAGCGCGGCGCCCCCGCGCCGCCCGGCAATCCCTTTCGCTGCCCTACCGTATAGCGGGCAAAGCCTGCGTGCTCGCCGATCACTTCGCCAGTGGTGGTCACTAATGCGCCCGGCTGCAGCGCTGCCGCATCGGCCGGCAGATGGCGCTCCAGCACGCCCACATAGTCGCCGTCCGGCACGAAGCAGATCTCCACCGACTCCTGCTTGTCGGCCGTGACGAGACCCAGCCGGCGGGCATACCCCCGGGTCTCGGCCTTGGTCAGCTGACCCACAGGCGTAAGCATCCGCCGCACTACCGCGCGGTCGATCCCCCACAGGAAATAGCTCTGGTCCTTGCGAGGGTCGTGACCACGATACAGGGCTCCGTCCCGCGCAATCGCATAGTGTCCAGTGGCGATGTAGCCGCAGTCGAGCGCGTCGGCGTGCGCCAGCAGGTCGCGGAACTTGGTGAACGAGTTGCATCGCACACAGGGAATGGGGGTCCGGCCCCGGCTATACTCGTCCACGAAGTTCTGAATGACGTGTCGGTTGAACCGGTCCTCCAGATTGAGCACGTAGTGCGGGATTCCCAGCGTGTGCGCGACGCTGCGGGCATCCTCGATCGAGTCGAGTGAACAGCAGGGACGGTCGGGCACCGAGTCGCCGTAACAGAAGAGCTTCATGGTGGCGCCGACCACGTCATAGCCGAGCTCGACCAGCCGGGCCGCGGCTACCGAGCTGTCCACCCCGCCCGACATGGCCACCAGGACCCGGTCAGGCACGGGCCAGCACTCCCGCCAGTGACCGTACCTTGGCCACGACCCTGGGGAAGACCTCCGCTACCCGCTCGATCTCGGCGGCGGCCGTGTCGCGCCCGAGGCTCAGCCGGAGCGCGCCGACCGCGAGCTCGCGAGGGATGCCCATGGCGACCAGCACGTGGGATGGCTCCACGGCGCCGGTAGTGCACGCCGATCCGCTGGAGACCCCGACGCCCGCCAGATCCAGGTGCATGAGGAGCGCCTCGGAGTCGGCCCCCGGCACGCACACGTTCAGGATGTGGGAGACTCGCTCTGCGCCCTCGCCGACCACCAGGAGATCGGGCACTGCCCCGAGCAATCGCTCCCGCAGCAGGTTTCTGAGGCCCGCGAGTCGGCAGGCGTGCTCCGGCTGCTCTTCCGCAGCCAGCTCCGCGGCGCGCCCGAACCCCACCGCGCCGGCGATGTTTTCGGTGCCCGGCCGCAGTCCGCCTTGCTGGGAGCCGCCCTGGATAAGCGGCGCGATCGCCTCGCGGTTGCGCACCAGAAGGGCGCCGACGCCCTTGGGTCCACCGATCTTGTGGGCGGAGACGGTGAGCAGATCGCAAGGCAGCTGGGCGAAGTCGATGGGAAGGTTGCCGAACGCCTGGACCGCATCGGTGTGGAAGAGCACCCCGGCCGCATGGCAACGACGGCCCGCCTCGACGACTGGCTGGATGACGCCGGTCTCGTTGTTCACCCACATCAGCGAGACCAGCGCTGGGCGGGCCGCCAGAATGCGGTCGAGCGCATCGAGATCGACCACGCCGTGCGGCGTGACCGGGACGGTTTCCTCGGTTCCACCGAAGTGAGCGACCGCGTGCGCCGCCGCGAGCACGGCCTTGTGCTCGATAGCCGAGACCGCCACCCGCATCGGCCGCCCGCGATCGCGGGCCGCCAGCGCGGCGCCGGTCACCGCCAGGTTGTCGGCTTCGGTCCCGCCGGAGGTGAAGAACACATGGGCCGCCTCGGCGCCCAGCGCGGCGGCGACCTGACGACGAGCCTGGTCGAGGCCGGCCCGGGCGATTCGGCCGAACTGGTGCGGGCTCGAGGGGTTGCCGAACGCCTGCTCCCCCAGGTACGGGAGCATGGCATCCCGAGCTTCCGGGCGCACCGGTGTGGTGGCGGCGTGGTCGAGGTAGACGGGGGCTCGCATGCCAGTAAGGTAAGAGGTGAGAGGTGAGAGGTGAGAGGGGCCTCTCACATACTCTGTCCTTCCAGCTTCACCACGTCGTCCACCACCATCGTCTCGTAGGTGAAGAACGGCTCGCCGTAGCGCCGGCGGATGAGCGATCCGTAGTGAGCGTTCTGGGTCTCCACCAGGGAGTAGAGGTCCTGCCCGGTGGGGAAGATCTCGCCCGCCGCCTTCACGCCATCGAACTGACTGCCGTAGCAGCGGATCGCACTCAACTTGCGCTCGAACTGGGCACTGATGTCCACCACGAACGTGGGCTTGACCGGGTCTTCCCGGTACGCCAACGAGTAGAGGATCTTGACCGGTCGGTGAGGAGTCCCAGGGGCGGGATAGCGGGCAAGCCCGGCGAGGTAGCAGGCGTCGCGGCCAACCTCCGCTGCAATCCGATGGTCGGGGTGCCGCCCCACGGAGAAGGGAAGGATCACCACTCGGGGCGCGAAATGCCGGATGTGCTCGACCAGGACCCGCCGCGCTGCGTCATCATTCTGCAGATGGGCATCGGGGAGCCCCGCATTCCGTCGCTCGGCCACACCAAGAATCTTGGCGGCGTCGGCAGCTTCGCGGGCGCGGACATCGGCGCTGCCGCGAGTGCCGGTCTCGCCGGCAGTGAGGTCCAGGATCGCGGTCCGGTAGCCTGCATCGCGGGCGCGGAGCAGGGTGCCGGCGCAGGTAAGCTCCACGTCGTCGCGGTGGGCGGCGATGGCCAGGATATCCACGGGCATGGTGCAGTGAGAAGTAAGAAGTGAGAAGTGAGAAGGCAACGTCCCTCTCACTTCTCACTTCTCACTTCTCACTGCGTCACCGGCCGCCGCCAGCGCCGAACGCCCCAGACCACGGTTCCCCCCGCCAGCACCAGGGGCACCAGCACGCCCAGCGAAGCAATGAAGCCGGCGACGAGCTCCACGAAGTTGCGCCAGGCGCGTTCCGCCGCGCGAACCAGCACGTTGGACCCCGGGTCGCCCACCACCGGCACCGGCTCATGCACCGTGATCGACAACGTGCTCATGGCCGACCGGGTGCGCAGATAGCGAAGACGCCCTTCGTAGCGCTCGATCTCCTCCCGCACCCGCGCCAGCTCGCGCTCGACCGACAGCACATCCTGGAGCCGACCGGTGCGGGTCGCCAGCAGCTCGATGAGGCGACTCTCGAGCCGCTTTGCGTTCGCCACTCGCGCGCTGACGTCCACGAACTCTTCCCCCACATCCTCGGCGGTCACGTTCACCGCCTCGACTTTGCCGATCGGCTCGAGTCCCGCGATGAGGTCGTCGAAGCGGCCAGCCGGCACCTTGATCTCGAGCGTCGCCTGCCGGTACTGCGCCGGACCTGCCTGTACCGAGGTGTTCGCCACATAGCCGCCGACCCTCGCTGCCAGTACCCGCAGGGTCGCGAGCGCCGGCTCGAGCGAGTCGATTCGGATGCTGGCGGCGCCCGTGCGGATCACCATGCTGGGTGCGGTTGGAGGCGGGATGTCTCCCGGGAGACTTGGGCTCTGGGGCGACAGCTCGGCTGGAGTGGTAGCTGTGTTACGGGCGGCGCTGCTGCCGGTCAGGCCGGCCTGCCGCCGGGCTGGCTCGGTCTTGGGCGCGTCGAGCTCGTGGGGAGCGGGGGTGCCCGGCTCGAGCGGCTTTCGGGTTCTTTGCTCGGATTGGCAGGCCAGGGCCGTGAGTCCCAGCGCGAGTGGGATCGCCAGTCGATTGCGCATGATGCCTCCTTGGGGGTCGCGGGAGATGCGCGACGTGGGGCCGCTTGCACGGGGCCGGTTGCCGGGGGCCCGGAAGCCGGTGCCGACCACAATTGGTGTCTTGACAGGAAATCTTGTCGGCGCTATTCTCTCCCCATGACGCCAAGCGCAGCCCGCAAACCCCGCCCCGCAACGGACGACGCGGTTCACGTCGTCCGTGGCCCCAACCAGGCGGCAGCCCTCCTCAACCCGGATCGGGTCCGGATTCTGGCGGCGCTGGGACGCCCGGCATCGGCGGCCGCTCTGGCAACACAGGTCGGCATGACGCGCCAGCGGGTGAACTACCACGTGCGCGAATTGGAGCGGGCCGGGCTGCTCGAGCTGGTCGAAGAACGCCGCAAAGGCAATTGCACTGAGCGGGTGCTCCGCGCCTCGGCCCGCTCGTATCTGATCAGTCCGGAGGTGCTCGGCGCGATCGGCGCCACCCCCAGGGCGGGCGAGGTGCAGGACCGGTTCTCGGCCGCCTACCTCATCACCACTGTCGCAGGGGCGCTGCGCGACCTGGCCGTTCTGCGGAGCCGGGCCGACAGAGTCGGCAAGCCGCTCGCGACGCTTGCCCTGCAAACCGATATCACATTCGCATCCGCCGCTGACCGGGCGGCCTTCGCCGAGGAGCTCACGACGACCCTCGCGACTCTCGCGGCGAAATACCATCGAGACCAGCCGGGCGGGCGGGCGTTCCGCTTCGTGCTCGGCGGCTACCCGGCCATCACCAGGCCGGAGGAGGAGCCCGATGCAGAGTAAGGCCATGACCGCTGATCGCACGCGGTCCCACGAGGAACGCATTGCACTGGATGCCAGTGCGGAAGTCGTGTGGCGTGCCATCGCCGATGCCGAGGAGCTGGCGCGATGGTTCCCGCTCGACGCGAGCGTCACTCCGGGAGAGGGCGGCTCGATCTCCGCCTCCTGGGGGGAATTCTGGAGCGGCACCTCGGCGATCGAGGTGTGGCAACCCAACCGCCGGCTCCGCACGGTCGACCGGCGGCAGGACAGCACCGGACGGGTGATCGAGATTGCGGTCGATTACATCATCGAGGGGCACGGCGGTCAAACTGTGCTGCGCGTGGTGCACTCGGGTTTCGGCCCGGGCGCCGAGTGGGATGCGGAATTCGACTCGATCCGGAGAGGCTGGCAGTACGAGCTCAGAGGCCTGCGTCACTACCTGACCCGGCACCGGGGCACACCCCGGCGGGTGGCTTGGGCGTGGGAGAAGACGTCGCTTCCGGTAGAGGAGTGCTACGCACGCCTGATGGGCCCCGCCGGGCTGGTGCGGGAAGGCTCGGTCGCGGGGCTGCAGCCGGGCGATCCCTACCGGATCGTGGCGGCGACGGGCGACGTCTTCGAAGGCGTGGTGCACACCAACGACGCCCCCTGGGCCTTCGGCGGCACGGCGGCGGGGCTGAACGACGGGCTGGTGCGCTTCTGGGCCGAGATGGGAACGGCGAGCATCTGGATCGCTACCTGGGGCGTGGACGAGTCGATCGTCCGGGCGCTCGAGTCGCGGTGGCGGGCCCAGGTCCACCGGGCACTTCAGGGCAGTGTCTGACCCACCGAGAGGAGAATCCGATGCCTGCCCAGGTAAAGGAGGCCGCAAGCCGCGGACGCGTAATCGAGGAGCTGGTGGCGCTCGACGTCGCGCCCGAGGTCGTCTGGCGGGCGCTCACTGACGCGGAGGAGCTGACCCGGTGGTTCGCGCTGGGCGCCACGGTCGAGCCCCGGGCGGGCGGCACCATTTCGCTTTCCTGGGGGGAATCCGGGTCGGAGACAGTGGCGATCGAGGTGTGGGAGCCTAACCGCCGGCTCCACACCGTGGATCGGCGACGCGACGCCGCCGGCCGCGTGGTCGAGATTGCGGTGGACTACCTGATCGAGGCCGAAGGCGGGCGAACCACCCTTCGCGTGGTCCACGCCGGTTTCGGGGCGGGAGCCGAGTGGGATCAGGAATACGAGGGTACGGTGCGCGGGTGGCGGTACGAGCTTCGCGGCTTGCGCCACTACCTGAGCCGGCACGCGGGGGTCGATCGGCGGGTTGCCTCAGCCTGGGCGCGGACCTCGCTCACCCCCGAGGCCAGCTACGCCCGAGTCATGGGCCCGGGAGGTCTGGCGGAACAGGGTGCCCCAGTCGGGCGCGCCGAAGGTGATCCATACCGCTTCGAAGGGGCGGCCGGAGTGTTCGAGGGCGGGGTTCTGATCAACCGACCGCCGCTGGACTTCTCCGGGAGCGTGAGCAACCTCAACGACGCGCTGCTGCGCTACGAATTCTACGCCGGGAGCGCGAAGCTATGGGTCGCGACCTGGGGCGTAGAGCCGGGAGTCGTGCAGGAGCTCGATGGCCGCTTGCAAGCGATCATCGGGCAAATGGCCGGACCGTGAATTCACGGCAGAGGCACAGAGGGCTGTGCCTCTGTGCCTCTGTGGTTCGCTGTTGCGGACGACCTTGCAGGTGGGCCGGCGCTCTTCCGGGAGCCGGCTCACTCGTGTCGCAGAGCCTCGACCGGGTCCATCCGTGCGGCCCGGTTGGCGGGGTACAGCCCAAAGGTGAGGCCGATCGCGATGCTGACCCCCGCCGCGAGAGCTGCGCTCCAGAGCGGTACTTCCGACTCGAGCCGGAGCCCAAGCTTGAGCAGCTCTCCGGCGCCGAGGCCCATGACGATCCCGATGATGCCGCCGATGGACGTCAGGGTTGCCGCCTCGACCAGGAACTGCCATAGAATTTCCCGGCGGGTTGCGCCGAGTGCTTTGCGGAGGCCGATCTCCCGGGTGCGGTCGGTGACCGAAACCATCATGATCGCCATGACCCCAATACCGCCCACCAGCAGGGCCACACTGGACAGCGCGACCATCGCGATGAAAAAGTAGGACGTGAAGTTGCTCACCACTGCGAGGATCTGGTCCTGGGTGATGAGGTCGAACGTATCGGGCATGCCCGGGTGGAGGTTTCGGGCGCGGCGTAGCGCCGATATCACCAGGTCCTTGGCGTCATCCATGCTGACGCCGAGCCGCGGCTTGGCCGCGATGAAGAGCGCATTGGTGTTGTCGTAGCGGTAGTTCTGGCGGGCAAATTCGAACGGCATCACCCCGGCGGTTTCCTGGCCGGGCGGCTCGAAGATGTTTCCGGGCTTCTCCCAGATGCCGATTACTCTGAGCGACTTTCCCCCGATGCGCACCTGGCGGCCGATCGGGTCGATCTGGCCGAACACCCGCTCCGCGATCGCATTTTCCAGCACAACGACCGGCTCGCCGGCCAGCTCGGCCCGGCTGAAGAAGCGGCCGCGGAGGAGGGTTCCACCCTGGATGTTCATGAAGCCGTCATCGGCACCGAAGACGGTCACGGTCTGGGTGTGCGCGCCCTGGTACTCCACTCGCTGGAACAGCTGCACCCACATGCTGGCGTAGGCAATCTCCGGTACGTGTCGCATCGCTTCGGCGTCGGAGGTCTCGAGCACCGGGCGAATGCGCACCTCGTAGGGCAGGCGATCGGGATTGAGCGGCGTCTGGGAGAAGAACCGGACGACGTAGAACGCGGTCGGGCCGGCGACTTCGATCGCGTTGAAGATCTGAGTTCGGATCCCCTGCACCATCGAGGCGATTGCCATGACGGTGGTCACGCCGATGACGACGCCCAGGATCGTGAGCAGGGAGCGGAGCTTGTTCGCGCGCATGGCATCGAGGGCGATGACCACGCCCTCGCGAACGTTCGGCAGCCTCATCGGCTACTCGACCCGGAGCGCAGCGATCGGATCGAGGCGGGCCGCCCGCCCCGCCGGATAGACCCCGAACACGATCCCGGTCCCAGCCCCGAGCGCGAGCGCGACCCCCACGGACCAGGTGGTGATCCGGGCCGGCAGGGGCGTGAACTGCGCCACCGCGGCGGCGAGCACCCATCCGGCCACGACGCCGAGCGCGCCGCCCAGGGCAGACAGGATGACGGATTCCACCAGGAATTGGCGGCGAATGTCGCGCCGCCGCGCACCTAGTGACTTGCGGAGACCAATCTCCCGGGTGCGCTCGTTGACGCTCATCAGCATGATGTTCATGATCACGATGCCGCCCACCACGATGCCGATGGCAACGACGGCCGGGATCGCGGTGAACAGCACGCGGGTGAGACTCTTCCAGAACGCGACCAGCGCGTCGGCCTTGTCCACAGTGAAGTCGTTGGCCTCACCCGGCCGCAGCCGGTGCGCCACCCGCATGGCCTCCTCCGTCCGCTCCATTGCCTCCTCGATCGCGTCGGCGCTGGTCATCTTCACCGACACGACGGTGGTCTTGCGCCGGCCGTACATCGATTCGAACGTGCTGAAGGGGATCAGCACGAAGCCATCGAAAGACTGTCCCAGCACCCGTCCCTTCTTTGCGATCACGCCTTTCACGGTGAGCTCGTAGCCCGCGACCCGCACCTTCTTGCCGACGGCGATCGCAGGGTCGTCGAACAGCTCCTCGGCGATGTCCCACCCGAGGACGACGGCGTAGCGGCGTTCGCGCACGTCGGGCTCGGTGAGCGGCGAGCCGAAGGCAAAGCGGTAATCCTGTACGATCTGGTACGGCGGAGTGACTCCAAACGCGAGCACGTTGGCGACGGTGCGGTTGCCGTATTCGACGTCACTCGCGGGAGTGGGCCAGCCGGACTGGAGCGCCACCGCCTGGG
>JBIOTT010000208.1:0-3399 GCA_044866195.1 Gemmatimonadales bacterium | reverse complement strand
CAGCGGCTCCGCAAGGAGGCCGGTTACGAGTACACCACCCGCATCCAGCTCTGGATCGACGGCGGCCCCGCGGCGCTCGAGGCCCTCAGGCCGCACGGGGAATTCATTCAGGAAGAGACGCTCGCTCGTTCTCTCGAGCTCGGATCGCGGGCCACCGGGCCTGATGGCGAGCACCAGCTCGAGATGGATGGGTTGGGCGTGGTATTGGGCGTACGGCGGTACGAGGAACGGTCGGCGGTCTGACCCCAAAACGGAACGGATGTCGCATGAACAAGAAGCAACTGGGTCATCTGGAAAAGCGCCTGCTCGAAGAGCGGGGGCGGGTCATGAAGGAGCTGGGGTACTACGACGAGTCGTTCAACGCGACGCTGCAGTCGTCCGACGGTGACCTCTCGTCGTACTCCTTCCACATGGCCGATCAGGGAACTGACGCGATGGAGCGGGAGAAGCAGTTCCTGTTCGCCTCCCAGGAGGGTCGTTACCTCTGGCACGTGAACGAAGCGCTCCGGCGGCTGTACAAGGCACCGGAGAAATTCGGGCATTGCCATAGCTGCGGCGCGGAGATCACCTTCGAGCGCCTCGATGCGCTGCCGCACGCGCGGCTCTGCATCACCTGCAAGGAAAAGGAAGAGGATGGCAAGCGCCGTTGATCGCCGGATCTTCTGGGGAACGGCGCTGCTGATCGTCACGCTCGACGCGCTGACGAAGCTCATCGCCGAAGCCACCCTGCTGCTGACGCCCGGAGTTCCCGTCATCGGCGAGTGGTTCCAGCTCCGGCTGGTCTACAACCGCGGGGCGGCCTTTGGCCTGCATGTCGGGCCCTACTCCCGCTGGGTCTTCTTCGCGATCGCCGTCCTGGCCGTGTTCGTGCTCAATCGCATGTCGCTCCACGCCTCGCCGGGCGACCGGTTCCGCCAGCTCGCGCTGGGGCTCGTGGCCGGCGGCGCTGCAGGCAACCTGGTCGACCGGGTCCGCAGCGCGCGCGGGGTGGTGGATTTTCTCGACGTCGGGGTCGGCTCGCTCCGCTGGCCCACGTTCAACCTGGCGGACATCGCCGTGAGTTGCGGTGGCATCGCGCTCGCCATTGCGCTCTGGCGGGAGGATCACCGGCGGGGCCGGGCCGAGTCCGCGCCCGCAGCGTGACGGGCGGACGGGCGGACAGGCGGACAGGCGGACGGGCGGACGAACGAGTCCCCGCAACGTCGCCACCCGCCATTGAGTTCTGCGTCTCCACCGACCACACCGAACGCCTCGATCGCTTCCTCGCTGACCAGCTCCAGCTCTCCCGCACCCAAGCCGCCCGACTGATCGCCGATCAGGCCGTGCGAGTGGACGGCGCGGTCGCGCGCGCCTCGCGTACCCTCGTGCGCGGCGTACGAGTGGCGGTCGAGTTTCCCTCGGTCGAGCCTCCCCGGCAGCTTCGCCCCGCGCAAATCCCGCTCACGATCGTCTGGGAAGACGAGCATCTCGCCGTGATCGACAAGCCCGCGGGCCTGGTC
Source organism: Gemmatimonadales bacterium (assembly GCA_044866195.1). Lineage (GTDB taxonomy): Bacteria > Gemmatimonadota > Gemmatimonadetes > Gemmatimonadales > GWC2-71-9 > DASQPE01. The sequence goes on along the minus strand of JBIOTT010000208.1, from coordinate 1,900 downwards.
GTTCATCCCGCGCCGGGCCACTGGGACGACACGCTGGTGAACGCGCTGGTCGCCCGGGGCACGGCCTTGGGCGGCGGCGTCCAGGGGCGGCCTGGCATCGTCCATCGGCTCGATCGCGACACGTCGGGGCTCATGCTGGTCGCCAAGACCGACGTCGCCCATCGCCGGTTGAGCCAGCTGCTCGGGGCGCGCCGCATCGTCCGCGCGTACGCTGCCCTCACCTGGGGCCACCTGGCCGAGAGTCCCACCGTAATCGAGGCCCCGCTGGCTCGACACCCGCGCGACCGCAAACGGATGGCGATCGTCGCTACCGGCCGAGCCGCCCGTACCGATGCCTATCTCATCGCCCGGTTCGCCAGCACCGATCTGCTGCGACTCGAGCTTCACAGCGGCCGCACCCATCAGATCCGGGTCCATCTCGAGCAGGCTGGACACCCGGTGGTAGGCGACCCGGTTTACGCCGGGGGCGGCAGTCGCCGGATCTCGGGGGCCGCCCGCCCCTCGGCCGATGCCCTGGAACGAGCGACCCCTCGGCAAGCGCTCCACGCCGCGTGGCTTGCGTTTCGCCACCCCCTGACGGACGTGCCGCTCGAGTTCCGCTCCGAGTGGCCGGCCGATCTCCGGCCCGCGCTCGGCCTCGCCGCCGGAGGCGACCTCGTTGCCCGCCCTGATCCGCTCGCGTATCTTCTGTTCTTCAATAGACATGAATGAAGCCGACACGCTGGCGGCGGTGGTCTTTCGAATCGGCGACCTGGTTTGCGCCGTGCCCGCCGGCCGGGTCCGCGAGGTGTTGCCGCGCCTTCCGGCCACCCGGATTCCCGGCGTGCCATTTGCCGTGGAAGGGCTGGTTAACGTTCGCGGCGGCCTGCTGACGGTCACCGACGGACACGCTCTGCTCGGCCGGCCGGCGCGGTCCGGCGACGAGGGTGCGATCCTGGTGCTCGATCTTGCCGGGCGCCGCTTCGGACTCGCCGTCAGTCAGGTGCTCGATTTCGTCGAGCTTCCCCCTGGCTCGATTGCGCCCCGGGAGGATCTTCCGGGAGTGGATCCCGCACTGGTCCACGCGGTCGCCGCGCGAGACGATCGGTATTTCATCCTGCTGGACATCGACGCGCTGCTGGCCTCCGTGGCCGGCGGCAATCCGGAACCGCTCGGAGGTGGGCAGTGAGCAATACGGTCCTCGTCTGCGATGACGCGATCTTCATGCGCACGATGATCAGCGACATTCTGTCCCAGGCCGGCTTCGAGATTGTCGGGGAGGCGGAATCGGGGCTGCAGGCGGTGCAGAAATACCGGGAGTTGAAGCCCGACCTGGTCACGATGGACATCGTGATGCCGGACATGGGGGGCATCGAGGCGGTGCGGGAGATCTGCGAGCAGGATCCCGATGCCAAGATCCTCATGTGTAGCGCGATGGGCCAGCAGGCCCTGGTCGTCGAGGCCATTCAGGCGGGCGCCAAGGATTTCGTCGTTAAGCCGTTCCAGCCCTCCCGAGTGCTCGAAGCGGTCCAGCGCGTCCTCGGCTGAGCGGCCCATGGCGGACCCGAAGTACGCCGCGCTGTTCCTCGCCGAGAGTCGCGAGCATCTTCGCGCCTGCAACCAGCTGTTGCTGGAGTGGGAGCGGACGCCAGGCGCTTCGGAGCCGGTGAACGGGCTCTTTCGCGCGATCCACAACATCAAGGGCATGGCGGCGACCCTGGGGTACTCGGGCGTGGCCGACCTCGCGCACCGCGCGGAAAACGTGCTCGATGCGCTGCGCGGCGGCCGGACGGCTGGCACACCCGAGCTGATTCAGCTGCTGTTCCGAAGCGTCGATGCGCTGGAGAAAGCAGTCGAGGGTGCGCAGACCGGAAAGGGCGAACCGTCGGCGAGGTTGCTGGCCGCCCTTGATCGGGCCGGC
>JBIOTT010000207.1:0-3935 GCA_044866195.1 Gemmatimonadales bacterium | reverse complement strand
GTCGAGCCAGTCGAGAGCTATCCGGAGCTCGCGGACACCGAGGTGAATGTGATTGAGGTTCATAGGGCGGTAACTAGGTCGGATGTGATGTCTGTCGGCGGCCTAACAGAACTTAGCCTGACCTCTGTATCCCCTTCGCACGGACAACAAGTGCGAGTCCCACCCTTCAGTCGGAGCCAGCTGCGGCCCACGAACGCCCCGAAGCACCACACCTTGGCACCCCCAACACGCTACTCGCGCCCCGAGCGTTACACTGCGAAGAAGTGCGCATAAGCCGGAGAACGGGCGAGCCCGTGTCTCGGCCATTCCACCGGTTCTCGAGCTCTGCGGCCGGCACCGCAGCCGCCGCTGCCTCCTCATAATCCAGCGCGGCAGGGCACTCCCGGAAGGCCGGAATTGCGTCAGGCAGGGGCGGATTTGCGACACGCGTTCCAGGGTGGCACGTCCGCGCCCCAGCGCATCTCGCCCGGGCTGAAATCCCCCCTCAGCGATCCATTGGGCTCCGCACGCCCATCGCCCCTCGCTGCAGGACGTGGGTGTAGATCATGGTCGTCGCGACGTCACGGTGGCCGAGTAACTCCTGCACGGTCCGAATGTCATAGCCGTCCTCCAACAGATGGGTGGCGAAGGAGTGCCGGAAGGTGTGGCAGGTCGCTCGCTTGGTCACGCCGGCCCGCCGCACCGCCTCCCGTACCGCACGCTGCACCGCCGACTCGTGAAAGTGGTGCCGCTCGAGCCCGCCAGTCGAGGGATCCCGGTGGACCCGCGCCGCCGGAAACAGGTACTGCCATTGCCAGTCCTCCGCCGCACCTCCCGCTTTGCGCCCGAGCGCACCCGGCAGCGGCACCCGTCCGGCGCCCCGCGCCAGATCCCGCTGGTGCAGCAGCTCCACCCGACGAAGATGAGCCCGCAGTGGCGCGACCAGCGCCTGTGGCAGCACGGTCACCCGATCCTTCGCCCCCTTGCCACTCCGGACGATGATCTGGCGCCGCCCGAAGTCGAGGTCCTTGACCCGCAGCTCCAGCGCCTCCAGCAGCCGCAGTCCCCCTCCGTACAGGAGAGCGGCCACGATCCTCGGCACGCCGGTGAGGCAGCCGAGCACGGTTCGGATCTCGACTCGGCTCAGAACCACCGGGACGCGCTCCGGGCGCTTGGCGCGCACAATGCCCTGAAGCTCTTCGAACGGACGGCCCAGGATGTCGCGATAAAGAAAGAGAAGCGCGCTCAGTGCCTGAGTCTGAGTCGACGCGGCGACCCGCGCACCGGTCGCAAGATGGGTCAGGAACTCCGCGATCTCTCGCTCTCCCATTTCCGCCGGATGGCGGAGGCCGTGAAAGCGGACAAAGCGGCGGACCCAGCCGACGTACGCTTCTTCGGTACGGCGGCTGTAGTGGCGCACCCGGAGCGCGCGCCGCACCGACGGCAGGAGCCTGGGCGCGGATTCGGGCGGAGCGGTGAGCAGGGGCATCCCGTCAGACCGTATCGGAAGGTGGGTCCGGGACAAGAGCGAAAAAGCGCGAGCGCGGCCGCGACCGCAGGATGGGGCTGGGGCGGGAGCGGATAGCGGATAGCGGCTACGCCGCCGGTTACCGCCGCAGCAACGGCTCCCGAGCCTCGAGCCGCCGAACAATCTCTCCTGCTGGCAGGGTCGCCACCTCCAGGATGCCGCCGAGGCTCCGCTCCACCGGTTGGGCCACGAACACTCGAAAGCGCTGCGCGCTCCGGTACAGCTCGTCGGCGACTCTCGGCAACCCGAGCTGTCCGGCTCGCCCTTCGTCGGTCAGCCGATCGATCGCGCCGCCCCGCAGCCGGAGCGGGAGGTCGACTCCCAGCATGGACGAGCGGGAGGGAAAGTCGAGCAGGATCCCCCCCGGCGGCAGCTCGAGCTCGGCGGCGAGCGCGTCCTCCACCCGAGCGGTCAGGCCCGCGTCGTCCGCAAGCCACGGCTGCATCGCTGCCGGCACGTCGCTGGCCGGCAGATCGAGCGCGCGCTTGAAGAGCCGCCGAGCCCGGATCGCCGCAGCCAGCTCGCCCCAATCGCCCCCGCCGCCGTCCCGCCGCCGCCCGGCCGTGGGCCGGAGCAGCAGCTCCATCAGCCCGTCGTCGGTGGCCTCCGCGATGGCCGGGACCCCGATCGCCCCCTGGGCCACAGCCATGCGCACGGCGCGCTTGAACATGCAGGTCGCTGAGCGCACCGCGTGATGCCAGTAGACGTTCCGATACATCTGATACTTCGCGAACAGCAGCGATTCGAGCGCGCTCACACCCTTCTCGTGCACGCCGACTTCCTGACGGCCCCCGCTCTCGACCAGCGTGAGCGAGGCGAGCAGGCGCTCCACGTCCACCGTGCCATAGGGCACGCCGCACATGAACGCGTCGCGACTGAGATAGTCGATCTTGTCGAGGTCGAGCGAGCCGGAGATGAGTCCCTGGAGCGGACTCGGGCTCCGCTTGGTGATGAGGGCACCGATCCGCTGGGGAAAGTCGGGCCCGCCGATCTCGCGCAACCGGGTGCCCAACTCTCCCCGATCGAGCTTCGCGACGCCAAGACCCTCATGCGAGGGGAACCCGGCTTCCTCCAGCGAGTGGGAGAAGGGATAGTGGCCGATGTCGTGCAGCAGCGCCGCCATCCGCACCGCCATCCGGTCTTCCTCGGTGACACAGCCCAACTCACCGCGTTCTTCCAGGGATGCGAGCGCCTTGCGAGTGAGATGATACGCGCCGAGGGCGTGCTCGAAGCGGGTGTGAGTGGCGCCGGGATAGACCAGGAAGGCGTGGCCCAGCTGGCGGACGTAGCGAAGGCGCTGAACCGTCGGAGTATCGAGCGCCGCGAGCGCCGCGCGGTCGAGCCTGATGTTGTCCCAGAGCGGATCGCGGATGACGTCGAATTCGGCCGGGGTTGTCATTGGCGCGTTTGGGCTCGGTTGGGAGTCGCTCCGGCGCCGAGCCTCGCGTTACACCCGCGGCCCTGCCTCCGCCACCGACGCCGGCACCTGGGCCCGGAACTGCTCGAAGTTCTCCCGGAACATCGTCGCCAACTTTCGCGCCTGGGCATCATATGCGGCCGGATCGCTCCAAGTGCGGCGGGGGTCGAGCAGGTTCGAGGGACCGTCCGGAACGGCCGCGGGGATCTCGAGCCCGAACACCGGATCCCGATGGTAGCGGGCGCGATCGAGCGCGCCCGAGAGGGCCGCGCGCACCATCGCCCGAGTGTAAGGGAGCTTCATCCGCGAGCCGGTCCCGAACGCGCCGCCGCTCCAGCCGGTGTTCACCAGCCAGACCCGGGCGCCGTGCCCCGCGATCCGCTCGCCCAGCATCTTGGCATAGACTCCGGGGTGCAACGGAAGGAACGGGGCGCCGAAGCAGGCGCTGAAGGTGGCGCTGGGCTCGGTCACGCCCGCCTCCGTGCCGGCGACCTTCGCGGTATAGCCCGAGAGGAAGTGGTACATCGCCTGATCCGACGTGAGCCGCGCGACCGGCGGCATGACGCCAAACGCGTCGGCCGTGAGGAACACCACGTTCACCGGGTGCCCGCCGACGCCGCCGGGGAGATGATTGCTGATGTAGTGAATCGGATAGCAGGCGCGGGTGTTCTCGGTGATCCGCTCGCAGTCGTAATCCACCGAGCGGGTGGCGGGGTCGAGCACCACGTTCTCCAGCACGGTGCCGAAGGTCCGGGTGGCGTTGAAGATCTCGGGCTCGGTCTCGGACCGCAGGCGGATGACCTTGGCGTAGCAGCCGCCCTCGAAGTTGAACACGCCGGTATCGCTCCAGCCGTGCTCGTCGTCGCCGATCAGGCTGCGCGAGGCATCCGCCGAGAGCGTGGTTTTGCCGGTGCCCGACAGCCCGAAGAAGATCGCTGTGTCGTGGTCCGGCCCCACGTTGGCCGAGCAGTGCATCGGGAGAACGCCCTGGTGCGGCAGCAGGTAGTTGAG
>JBIOTT010000206.1:0-11350 GCA_044866195.1 Gemmatimonadales bacterium | reverse complement strand
ATCTCGGCGCGGTTCTCGCTGCGGCTGAGTACGCCGGTGGCACCGGCGAGACCTTTCTCACGGCACTGGCCGTCGCCTACCAGGTCCAGTGCCGTTTGAGTGACGTCGCGCCCGTGCGCCACCGCGGGTTCGACCACACCACCCAGGGCTCGTACGCTGTGGCCGCCGGAGCGGCGAAGGCGCTCGGACTCGACCAAAAGCGCACTGCCAATGCCCTCGCGATCGCGGGGACCGCGTTCAATGCCCTCCGCGTAACGCGAACCGGCGCCCTGAGCCACTGGAAGGGCCTCGCCTATCCGAACACCGCTTTCGGGGCCACCCACGCGACGTTCCTCGCCCAACGCGGTATCACCGGCCCGCCCGAGGTCTTCGAGGGCAACAAGGGGTTTATGGATGCGATCGCCGGACCGTTCGACCTCGACTGGACCGGGGAGGATCTCGAACGGGTCACGCGCACGGGCGTCAAGAAATTCAATGCCGAGTTTCATTCCCAGTCGGCTCTGGAGGCGGTGCTCGAGCTCAAGGGATCGCAAGGCATCACTGCGAACGACGTTGCCGGCATCGAGATCAGCATCTTCGACGTAGCCTACGACATCATCGGCGGTGGCGAAGAGGGCAGCAAGACCCTGGTCCGCTCCAAGGAAGAGGCCGACCACAGCCTCCCTTACATAGTCGCCGTGGCGCTGCTGGACGGTCAGGTGATGCCGGACCAGTACCGGCCGGAGCGGATCCGGCGGGAAGACGTGCAGACCCTGCTCCGGCAGGTGACCGTGCGCCCCTCCGACGAGTACTCCCGGCGGTTTCCCGGCGAGATGCCCTGTCGCGTGGCCGTGAGGCTCCGGGACGGGCGTGTGCTGGTCGCGGAGCGGCGCGACTTCGAGGGGTTCCCGACGCGACCGGTGAGGTGGGACACCGCTATCGAGAAATTCGAGCGGCTCGCGCGGCCGTACACCACGAAAGAGCTCCGGACTCGGATCGTGGAGACCGTCGAGCGACTCGACACTCTACCCCTCACCGAATTGACCGGTCTGCTGGCCCGCGTACGCATTCCCCGGCGTCCCCGGAGCGCCGGGCATGGGGAGGAGAAGGAGCATGACGACGCAACCGGGTGGTGAGCGCCCGCTGGCATTCCTCAGGGTCAACGAACCTCCACCCAAGCCGCGTAGCGTCCGGGTGACTGAGATCCGGGGGCCATACTACACCCCGGTCGGGACCCGCTACCTCGAGGACGTCCTGGAGACCATGGGCACCTACGTCGACGCCCTCAAGTTCGCCGGCGGATCCTTCAGCCTGATGCCCCGACGGGTAGTGCGCGCGCTCATCGATCTCTGCCATCAGCATGACGTGCTGGTCTCCACCGGTGGGTTTATGGAGTACGTGCTCACGCAGGGCCCGGAAGCCGTCGACCGCTACATCGGCGAGTGCCATGATCTCGGCTTCGACATCATCGAGATATCGAGTGGCTTCATCACGCTCCCCACCGAGGATTGGATTCGGCTGAGCAAGAAGGTTCAGCAGGCAGGCCTCAAGGCGAAGCCCGAGATCGGGATCCAGTTCGGTGCGGGCGGTGCTACCGCTGCGGCGGAACTCGAGGCGGAGGGGACCCGGGACCCCGCATGGGCCATTGCCCAGGGGCAGCGCTTTCTGGAAGCTGGCGCCTACATGCTGATGATCGAGTCGGAAGGGATCACAGAGAACGTCCGGACCTGGCGAACCGACGTCGTCGCCCGGATCGTGAACGAGCTCGGACTCGAGCGTGTCATGTTCGAGGCGGCCGACCCCGAGGTCTTCGCCTGGTACGTCAAGAACTATGGTCCCGACGTGAACCTGTTCGTCGACCATAGCCAGATCGTGCAGCTCGAGTGCCTGCGATCGGGCATCTGGGGGACGAAGAGCCTCTGGGGCAGGGTGGTGACGTACAAGGGATCAGGCTAGGCGCCACCCACCAGATTTCGCCCGAACACCGCTAACTCGCCTGCTGTCTTGCTGGAACCCATGGTCACTGCAGCGTCACGCACTCCCCCCGGTCCCACGGCGACCTTCCCCGGCCAGCTGCTGCTCGCGTTCCGTCGTAACCCGCTCCGCTTCCTCGAGCGCATGGCCCGCGACTACGGCGACGTGTCGGTCGTCCGCCTCGGCAACCGTCGGGTTCACCTGCTCAATCACCCCGACCTGGTCAAAGATCTGCTCGTCACGGAGCACCGCCGCTTCCACAAGGGCCGGGGTCTCGAGCTCGCGAAGCATCTCCTGGGCGAAGGACTGCTCACCAGCGAAGGCGACTTCCACCGGCGCCAGCGCCGGCTCGCCCAGCCCGCCTTTCACCAGCAGCGCCTCGCACTATACGCAGCCGCCATGGTGGAGCACGCGGAGCGCACCTCCGAGCGCTGGGCCCGGCTCGCCGCCCGGACACCCACGTCGCCCATCCTCGACCTGCATCAGGAGATGATGCGCCTCACCCTCGGCATCGTGGGCAAAACGCTCTTCGGCACCGAGGTAGAGGACCAGGCTCACGAGATCGGTCAGGCCATTACCACCAGCATGGAGCTGTTCCGCAGCTTCACTACGCTGCCGTTCGCTTCCCTGCTCGAGCGCCTGCCGCTCCCGTCCACTTGGCGTTTCCTCAAAGCGAGGGCCCGGCTCGACGCCACCATCTATCGTCTCATCGCAGCCCGCCGCACCGCGGCCGAGGACCGGGGCGACCTCCTGTCGATGCTCCTCTTCGCGCAGGATGAGGAAGGGAGCGGCGGGATGAGCGATCAGCAGGTCCGCGACGAGGCGATGACGATCTTCCTCGCCGGCCACGAAACCACCGCGAACGCGCTCACCTGGACCTGGTACCTGCTGAGCCAGCACCCCGACGTCGAGGGCCGGGTCCATGCCGAGCTCGATCAGGTTCTCGATGGCCGCCCTGCCGGTGCCGAGGACCTGTCCCGCCTTGGCTACACCTGGCGCGTCCTGGCTGAGTCGATGCGGCTCTACCCGCCAGCGTGGGTGATCGGCCGGCGCGCCATCGCGGACTACGAGGTCGCAAATTACCGGGTGCCCAAGGGCTCGATCGTGCTCGTGAGCCAATGGGTGATGCACCGCGACCCCCGCTTCTTCCCCGACCCCGGCCGCTTCGATCCCGATCGCTGGACCGACGAGGCCCGAGCGGCGCGGCCGCGCCTCGCCTATTTCCCGTTTGGCGCCGGACCCCGGATCTGCATCGGGGAGCAGTTCGCGTGGATGGAGGGGGTACTCCTGCTCGCAACCCTGGCTCGGCGCTGGCGTCCCCGGCTCGCACCCGGGCATCGGGTCGGGCTTCAGCCGTCGATCACCCTTCGGCCATTGGGCGGAATGAAGATGGTTCTCGAACCTCGCTGACGCCTGCCGGATCGACAGCTCCGAGCCGCCGCGGCCCGCCTCTCTAACCTGCCGGCCCATAATTGTTTGCGTCCGGTGATTTCGAAGTGATCGCAGCGTGATTGCGCGGCTTATCGTATCCCCCGTCAACCCGGCCGGCAGATCGATACACCGAGCCGAATAGGTCATTCCCGGCTAAAGCCCGATCACGGCTCGCCGGACCGATACGAGGAGATATCGATGTGCGGAAATGCGCCTGCTAGAGCCCCGGCACCACGGCCCGGATCGCAGCCCTCCCCTACCGATGCGACACGCGTCGTGCCGCCCGCGCCCAAGGACCACGAACCGAAGAGGCCGTCCCGCCCGGTGAGCCCGGAGCCGGAGCGCGAAGCAGCATGAGAGAGGGGCCCAGAACGGTGAGGTGGCGGGACCATGAATTCCGCTTCGAGACCCTGAAAGGCAGAGATGCGCGCACCGACCAGAGCCCCGTGTGGGCAGTCTCGTGGCACGGCGAGTTCATCGGGACGATGCCCACCGCCCCGGCAGAGACGACCAAGGAGTTCGAGCTGCGGTGCATCCATTGGCTGGCCGACCTGATCCGATGAGGACATGATGATGACGACACTTCTGCTCGTCATGATCTACGGCCCCACGGCGGCGAGTCGCCCAAGGGCGTAGAGCCGGTGCCTGGCGTGCCCAACGGCTACATGGTCTTCGATCCGAAGACGCCCAACCGGCGACTGTTCGTGGAGTACAAGAAAAAGGTCTACATGATCGTGTCCCAGGACCTGATCCCGCTCCCCATCCTGGCAAAGGCGGTGATTAGTTTTCCGCCATGATTACCCGTGAAGACCTCCAGCCCATATCCCTGCTCGCCGATGTTCCGCCCGAGCAGGTGGATGCGATCGCGGCGCGCGCGGCGGACCTGACCCTCGATGCCGGCGAATGGCTGATTCGAGAAGGCGAGCAGGCCGCTTTTTTCTTCCTGCTCCGCGGCCGGTGCACTGTCTTCAAGGCGGTCGGAGGCGTCGACCGGGAGATCAACGCCGTCGGGCCGGGCTCCTATTTTGGCGAAGTGCCGCTCCTGCTGGGGAGCCCGGCGATCGCCAGCATTCGCGCCGACGAACCCTCCCGCGTGGCCCGGTTGGAGGCTGAGGATTTTCACGAACTCATCCTCTGCTCGCGGCGGCTGAGCGACCAGCTGTTCGCCACCATGGTCCAGCGCATCACCCGGGCCCGCGACCTGGTCACGGAGATCCCTCGCACGGCGATCACGCTCGTGGGCCAGCGCTGGGATCCGGCCTGCCACGAGCTCCGTAACTTTCTCGCCCGCAATCGTGTGGTCTACACCTGGGTCGATCAGGGCGACTCCGGTGCGGCGGCCCGGGTGCCCGGCGGGCTTTCGGACGATGCCGCCTGCCCGCTGCTGGTGTTTCCCGACGGGTCCCGGCTCACCAGCCCAACGCTCCGCGCGGTGGCCGAGCGCATCGGACTCCGCACCAGTGCCGGAGCCGACGGAGCCTACGACATCGCGATCGTGGGTGGCGGCCCGGCCGGCCTCGCGGCGGCGGTCTACGGGGCGTCCGAGGGTCTCAAGACCATGCTCGTCGAGCGGCTCGCTCCGGGAGGCCAGGCCGGCAGTTCGTCGCGCATCGAGAACTACCTGGGCTTCCCGGCCGGCCTCTCCGGCGACGAGCTGAGCGCCCGCGCCTGGCGTCAGGCCGAACGGTTCGGCACCGAGATCGTCCTGGCTCGCGAAGCCGTGAGCCTCGCGCCCGCCGGGAGCGCCGAGGCCAATGGCTCGGCCCATGCCGTGAGATTGGACGGAGACGAATGCGTCCAGGCCCGCGCGGTCATCCTGGCGCTGGGCGTGAGCTGGCGCCGACTCGAGGCGGCAGGGATCGATCGCCTGGTCGGGCGTGGAGTGTACTACGGGGCGGCGCGCACGGAGGCCACGCGCACCCGGGGCAAGCACATCCACCTGCTGGGCGGCGGGAACTCAGCGGGTCAGGCGGCGGTCTGGTTCGCCAACTACGCCGAGCAGGTGACCATGCTGGTGCGGGGCCGGTCACTCGCCGCAAGCATGTCGCAATACCTGATCGATCAGCTCAAGACCAAGCGCAACGTGGAGCTGCGGTTCAACACCGAAGTCGTCGCGGTGGACGGGCGGGACCACGTGGAGCAGATCACCCTGCGCGATCGGGTGCAAGGCACCCACCGCACCGAGCCGACTGGCGGCGTGTTCATCCTGATCGGCGCCGACGCGGAAACCGCCTGGCTCCCGCCCGCCATCGTGCGGGACGCTCCGGGCTACGTCTGCACCGGGCGCGACATGCTCCAGGTGCTCGAAGCGCAGGCGAAGCAAGGCCCGGCAGCCGGGAGCTTCGATGCGGCCTGGACCCTCGCCCGGGATCCTTACCTCCTCGAAACCAGCGTCCCCGGCATCTTCGCGGTGGGCGACGTCCGCCACGGGTCCATCAAGCGGGTGGCGTCCGGCGTGGGTGAAGGCAGCATGGCGATCGCCTTCGTGCACCAGTATCTGGCCGGCTGAGACCGCCCGTCCTGAAGATCTCATGAACTACCAGTACGATCTCGTGAGCGTCGGCAGCGGCCCCGCCGGCCAGCGAGCAGCGGTTCAGGCTGCCAAGCTGGGCAAGCGGGCCGCGCTGATCGAGCGCCGCCGCCTGCTGGGCGGCGTGTGTGTGGACACCGGCACGATTCCAAGCAAGACCTTTCGGGAAGCCGTGCTCTCGGTTTCCGGCGGCGCGGGGCTCGACGGGAGGCCGGCGCTGCAGCCCGAGCGGCGGCCCACGGCTGAGCAGCTGCTCCAGCGGGTGAACGGGGTGGTGGAGCGGGAATGCCGGGTCATCGAGGACCAGCTCCGCCGCAACGACGTCGAGGTCATCTCGGGGGAAGCCTCGTTCAAGGACCCCCACACGCTGATCGTCAGGAGCGAGAACGGGTGGCGCGAGGTCACCGCCGCCAGCATCATGCTGGGCGTGGGGACCCGGCCCGGACCGGTGCCCGGCGTGTCGGCCGACGGAGAGGCCATCATCTCGAGCGACGACATCTTGAGCTTGAAGCGCATCCCCCGCACCCTCACCGTGGTCGGGGCCGGCGTCATCGGGATCGAGTACGCGTCGATGTTCGGGGCGCTGGGCGTGCAGGTGTCGCTGATGGAGCGGCGCGATCGGCCGCTCGAGTTCCTCGACCACGAGATCGTGGACGAGCTGATCCATCAGATGCGCCAGCGCAACGTGATGTTCCGGCCGGGCGAAGCAGTCGCCCGGCTCGAGATCGTTGAGGGGCCGCCCCAACGGGTAGTGCTGGAGCTCGAGTCGGGTAAGCGGATGGTGTCGGACCTGGCGCTGTTCGCCGTCGGGCGCATCGGGGCCACCGACGCGCTCAACCTGGCGGCCGCCGGGCTCGCGGCCGACGATCGGGGCCGGCTCAAGGTGGACGAGCAGTTCCGCACCGCCGTGCCGCACATCTTTGCAGCAGGCGACGTCGTGGGCTACCCGAGCCTGGCCGCCACCTCGAGCGAGCAGGGGCGACTGGCCGCCTGCCACGCGCTCGGCGTGCCCGCCAAGCCGATGGCGACCCACTTCCCGGTGGGGATCTACGCCATTCCCGAGATCTCCATGTCCGGCGCGCCGGAACACGAGCTGACGAAGCAGAAGGTGCCTTACGAGGTCGGGATCGCCCGCTATCGCGAGATTGCCCGGGGCCAGATCGTGGGCGACGACAGCGGCCTGCTCAAGCTGCTCTTTCACCGCACCGACCGGCGGCTGCTCGGCGTCCACATCATCGGCACCGGCGCAACCGAGCTGCTCCACATCGGGCAGGCCGTGCTCGGGCTCGGGGCGGGGCTCGATTACTTCCTCGACACTGTCTTCAACTATCCGACCCTGGCGGAGTGCTACAAGGTCGCGGCTCTGAATGCAGCGAACAAGTTGGCGAGCTGAGGAGGCCGGGCTTCGGTGCCCGGGCGTCATAGATCACTGAACCCGCGTGCTCGGACAGGTATGTTTGTGTCCATCTCGGCCTTCGTCGGCCCAATGCGGAACGCGGTTGTTCCCCACCTGATCGCTGTCACCAGCGTCCTGGCCCTCGGCTGCGGCGGCGACGACCTCACGCTGCCCAGCGACGGCCGGCCGGCTGCTCTGACCGTGGTGGACGGGAACAACCAGACCGGCTCGGGCGGGCAGTTGCTGGCCGATCCGCTGATCGTCCGGGCGGTCGACTCGGACAGCCGCCCTGTCGCCCAGGTCCGGGTCGACTTCGTCGCTACGGCGGGCGGCGGCACCACCGACCCCGCCAGTGCCACCACCGACGCTGACGGGCGCGCCAGCTCCCGCTGGACGCTCGGTACCGCCGCCGGAACCCAGGTGGTCGAAGCCCGCGTGGCCGGCTCCGACGACATCAAGGCCAGGTTCAACGGAACGGCTTCCGGGCCCGCCGGGCCAGCGCTCACCACCACCCAGATCACCTCGGTCAGCCCGTCTCCGTCGTTCCCTACCCAGCCGGTCGTAGTCGCTTTTCGGGTTACCGCGGCGGCCGGGACGCCGAGCGGGACGGTGACCGTAAGCGATGGCACGGTGAGCTGCAGCGCCTCGGCGCCAGGGAACCAGTGCAGCCTGGCGCCGCCGACAGCCGGAGCGAAGACCCTCACGGCGAGCTATGCGGGATCGGGGAGTTTCGCCCCGAGCTCCGCTACCGCCCAGCATGAGGTGATCAAGGCAGCGAGCGCGACCGCCCTGACCTCGAGCCCCAATCCATCCAGCCGGGACGAAAGCGTGACGTTCACCGCAGCGGTGACGAGCAGCTTCGGCACGCCAAGCGGATCGGTCGAGTTCGTGGAGGGAAGCTGCGATGCGCCGACCCGGACCTGGAGCGTGGAGAGCCTGGACGCCGCCGGGCGGGCCGTTTTTTCGACTCAGACGCTCTCGGCAGGGACCCACCTCATGTTCGCCTGCTATCTCGGGAACAGCACCTTCGCGCCGAGCGCGAGCAACGTGGTGCAGCAGGAGGTGACCAAAAAGGGGAGGGGCTGACCCTCGCCGTTGCGTGCCGGCCCGCTCCTCGTACGCCTGTTCCAGTCGGTCCATCGTCCCTATCGCTGCGATCCGCTCGGTCCGAGCCGCTCGAGCAGCTCACCCAGGCGTCGCATCTCCTCCCCATACCGCGCCCAGTTGAGCTCCCGCTGCGCCTGCAGCGCCGCGTCGTACCGGCGCCGGGCCTCGCCGGCCAGCGCCCGGAGTGCCGAGTCGGGCACCGGCGCCTCCCTTACGGCCGGAGTGCCGGTGGCTGCGGCCGGGGCCCCGGCGGCGACCGGCGGCGCGGGCTGACCGCCCGGGGTGGGGGCGCCGCCGAACAGCTCGGTCAGCCCGTCATCCAGGGTCTCCTCCATGACCACCCGATTTTCATAGGCGACGATCACCCGCTTGAGCTCGGGAATCCGCCCGCCTTCCGCCTGGAGGTAGAGCGGCTGGACGTAGAGCAGCGATTCCTCGATAGGGATCACCAGCAGGTCGCCCCGGATGACCCGGGAGCCCCGCTGGTCCCAGAGCGAGATCTGGCGCGAGACGTCGGTGTTCTGATTGATCCGGTTCTGGATCTGGACAGGACCGAACGCGAGCCGCTGCCGGGAAAGCCGATACACCCTCAGTTTGCCGTAGGCCTCGCCGTCGTTCCGCGCCACCATCCACGCCGCCAGGTTGTCCTTTCCCCGCGGAGTGAACGGCACCATGTAAATGAACTCGGCCTTCGTCTCCTCCGGCAGCCGCATGACGAGGTGCCGCATGAACGGCACCGCCCCCTCCCGCTCGGCGACGGCCGGGATCTGCCACTGATCCTCCCGGTGATAGAAGTCCACCGGGGCATCCATGTGATAGGTCGCGTAAAGGCTGGTCTGGACCCGGTAGATGTCGTCGGGATAACGGATGTGGGCCCGCAGGCCGGCCGGCATGCTGCCCATCGGTACGAAGATCCCCGGGAAGATTCGCGCCCAGGTGCGGATGAGCGGGTCGGCCGGGGCGCTCACGTACGCGGTCAGCGAGCCGTTGTACGCATCGATCACGACCTTCACGCTGTTCCGCATGTAGGTCGTGCCATCGGTCAGGCGCTGCGCGTAGGGATAGGCGTCCGAGACGGTGTATGCGTCGAGAATCCATTGCAGGGTGCCGTCGTCCGCCAGCACCAGATAGGGATCCCGGTCGAATCGGAGAAAGGGTAGAGCCTTCCGCGCCCGGTCCATCACGTCGCGGTAGTAGAGCACCCGGCTGTCGTTGGTGATGTCTCCCGAGAACAGGATCTTGGTGGAGCCGAACCGGATGGCGAGCACCAGCCGGCGCAGCAGGCTGCCGACCGGGACGCCGCCCTTGCCGCCGTACGCCGCGTACACGTTCGTCTCGCCCGAGGGATGGTCGAACTCGCGCTGCCGGGTTCCTGCGAAGACGAACTCGTTGGCCAGCTCACCGTAGTAGATCTGCGGCCGGCTGACCTTGAGCGACACGGTCGGCACCGGCGGCAGGTCCCGGATGAACAGCACCGGCAGGCCTTCGGGGGTCACCTGGTTGACCGGGCTCATGGTGAGCCCCATCCCGTGGGTGAAGGTGAGGTGCTCGTTGATGAAGGTGCGGGTGGGGAGCGATGCGGCGTTGAGCTCCCGCGGCGACAGCAGGACCTGCCGGTACTTGCCGTCGATCCAGTAGCGGTCGTCGTCCACCGAGACGAAGTCGTAGTAGGTGCGAATCTCCTGCAGCTGCCCAAAGGTCATCAGCAGCGGGTCCCGGTCCCAGAGCCGCACGTTCTCGATGGTCGGACCGTTGGCGCGGATCTGCGCCAGCGAGAGCCCGGCCTCGCCGCGCAGCTCGCGCACGTCCACGCTGTCGAGCCCCCAGGCCTGCCGGGTGGCGATGATGTGATTCTTGAGGTACGGCATCTCCCGGGTCAGCTCGGTCGGCGCGACCAGGAGCTTCTGCATCACTTGGGGAAACAGGCCTCGCCCGACAAGGGCCACCGCCAGGTAGCCGCCGACGGCCCAGAGCCCGTACTGCACCAGCCGGCCCCGCACCGCGCCGATCAGGACGGCGACCGCGGCCAGAGCCGCCACTACCGCCGACAGTCGCAGCGCCGGCAACCGGGCGTGCAGGTCGGTATAGCTGGCGCCGACCAGCGGGCCGGTGGTCGAATAGAGCAGGCTGGGGATGTCGACCACCCAGAGCCGCAGGGCAACCAGGGCGAACAGCACCGCCAGCAGGACCGCGATGTGGAGCCCGGCCGAGGGCTCGACCCGGAGCCGCCGCGGGCCCGGGACCAGATCGCCCCGCACCCAGTACACCGGGACCACCAGCACCAGCGACAGCACGGTGAGGCTGATGAGGGAGCTGAGCGCTGCCGAGAGCGCCGGCAGCGTGAACAGGTAAAATCCGATGTCGCGGGAGAAGACCGGGTCCGCGATCCCGAACGGCGTTCCGTTGGTGGCCCGGAGCACCAGGGCCCAGGCCGCCGTGGCCCCGAGGCCGGCGAAGAGCCCGAGCGCCAGCGCCAGCGGTACGGTGAGGCGGCGTACCGCGACGGTGAGGTTGAGCCGAGGCGCCGATGGAGCGAGCTGCAGCAGGATCGGGTTGGGGATGAGGCCCCGCTGCGCGATCCGCAGATTCAGGTACAGCAGGCCGCCGGTCAGCCCGGCCACCGTCAGGAAGAGGACAATCCGGGTGACCAGCGCCCGGCTGAAGACGATCTGGTAGCCGATCTCCTGGAACCACCACCAGTCGGTGAGCAGCGCGACCAGGCCGGGAAAGAATATCCCCAAGGCCGCAAAGGCGGCGATCGCGAGAATGGCGAGGCGGCGTCGGAGCATGGATAATCCGTGGATCGGGGCTGTCCCCAGCATCGCGGACCGGGCTGGGAAGTCAAGGCCCCGCCGGCCCGGAGTGACGCAGAGGTTCCGATGCGGGCATGGCGACTTCTACCCTGGCTGATCATCTACGCCGTGGCGATGGCC
>JBIOTT010000205.1:0-14463 GCA_044866195.1 Gemmatimonadales bacterium | reverse complement strand
CGCTGGGCACGCGCTGCCCGGAGTTTGGTTTGAGCCGAGCGCAGCAGCTCCAGCGTTCGGGAATGGGAGAGTCCCAGGCGGCGGCTGATCGCGGCTATCGACCCGGCGGCGTACAAGACGTTCTTGGCTGGGTTGTGGTGCATCTCGCCGGCGGTCCCGATGTCGTAATACTCCGCGGCGATGTCGAGCTCTTCCGGCGAAAGCGCTGCCGCTGCCTCCTCGCGGGTCCAGGCGAAGTAGTCGCCATCGTCGTCCGGACCGACGTCGGCATCTTGGCTGGTTGCGTAGCCGCCCCCGGGGTCCGACGCGACCTCGCGCACCCACGCGATGATGCCTCGAGCTACCTCGGCGTACATCTCTGTTCCCAGCGCGGCATATGCGTCGCTGTAGGCCCGTAACAGCTCCGCGTTGTCATACGCCATCTTCTCGAAGTGAGGCACGATCCACTCTGCATCGACGCTGTAACGGTGGAAGCCGCCGCCGATGTGATCGCGAATTCCGCCGCGCGCCATTCCACTGAGCGTGCGGTCGATGACGGTCCGCAGCTCCGGGCGGGGATCATCCCACCAGCGCGTGAGGAGGAACTGGATCGCCCCCGGATGGGGGAACTTGGGCTGCCCGCCGAACCCGCCGTTGGCCGGGTCGAATACCCGAAGCATGCTCCGCTCCGCGTCCTCGAGCAGTGCCGGGGTCAGGTCTCTCTCCGCCGACGCCTCGACCGGCCGGTCCACCACCTCCCGGATCGCGAGCGCCTGGGCCTCGACCTGGCCTCGCCGGTTCTGCCAGGCCTCGAGCACGCTCGAGAGCACGGTTCGCAGGCCGGGCCGGCCGTACTTCCCATCGGGGGGAAAGTAGGTCCCTCCGTAGAAGACTTGCCCCGTCGGTGTCAGGAACGCGGTCAGCGGCCAGCCGCCCTGGCGGGTAAGCGCCTGGACCGCCCGTTGGTAGCGGGCGTCGACATCGGGGCGCTCGTCGCGGTCAACCTTGATGCACACGAAGTGCGCGTTGAGCAGCTCGGCGATCGCCGGATCTTCGTAAGACTCGCCGTCCATCACGTGGCACCAGTGGCACCACACCGCGCCGATGTCGAGCAGCACGGGCTTGTCGCCCGCCGCCGCGGCCTTGAAGGCCTCGTCTCCCCAGGGGTACCAATGAATCGGCTGATGGGCTGCCGAGCGGAGGTAAGCGGAGCCGGTTGCAGCAAGCTGATTCGTCATTGGCGGACCCCGCGAACCACGAACGCCTCCCGGACCCAGCATACCTCGCCGGTCGGCTTGCGGAACTGGCTGAAGAAGGCCTCCATGTCCCGGTCGAGCCGGGCTTGGGTCGGCGAATCGAGCGCGGCGTAGGAGGCAGCGATGCGACCGGTGGCGGTGCGGAGGATGCGCCAGGCGGCTGCGGACGACTCGGCCCGGAACGGCACGTCGATGGGGAGCAGCTCGACATCACGGAACTGCTCGAGCCACAATCGCGCCTGGCCTGGCACGCCCCACTGAAACGGGTCATGCGTGCCTGGCGCGATTTCCAGATATCGAAATGCGAGCTGCTGGTAGGCGCCGACTGTGCCGTCGGGAGGCCAGGCAAGCAGAGCGAGTCGCCCGGCGGTCCGCAACATCCGGGCTGCTTCGCTCGCCGCGCGGGTGGGTTCCGGGGCAAACACCAGTCCGAAGCTCGAGATCACGACGTCGAACCGGCCGCTCGAAAACGGGAGCAGGAGGGCATCTCCCACCGCAAAATGGACCGGTGCCGCGGCCGGCGTTCCCTCCTGGGCCAGGGCTACCATTGCCCTGGCGAAATCGATGCCGACTACCCGGCTAGCACCCAGCTCATGCGCGACGAAGGTGGCCGTGCCTGGGCCACATGCGATGTCCAGGACGACGTCGCCGGACTGGATGCCGGCTGCCTGGCACAGTGTTCGAGCGGCAGGCAGAAGGTCGGGCACGATGTGGCGCCGGTATTCGCGGGCGACCCGGCTCCACGCATCCGGTATCCCGGTCAGCGGGCTAGCCATACCTGAACGCTAACAACAAAAGGGGCGACTCGCGTCGCCCCCGGTGCCACAACCCTTGGACCCTACTTCTTACCGTGACTCAGCGACCAGACATACGCTGCGACCTGGTTTACCTGGTCGTCAGTGATGTTGGAGCCTCCCCGAGCGGGCATCGGGATGCCGCTCTTCGACTCCTCCTTGGTAACGCCCTTCTTGATGTACGTGGCGATGGCCGGGTAAGACCCGTCGCTGTGGAGCCACGTGTGGTTCACCAGGTTCGTGGTGGGGCCCAGCATGCCTTGCGCGTTCTGGCCATGGCAGGCGTAACAGTTCCCGGCGCCCGTAAAGACGGCCTTGCCCTTGTCCACCATTTCCTGGGTGACCCCGCTCGGCAGCCCCTGCGCCCGCGCCGGTGCCGCCGCTGCGAGGAGGCCGAGGGTGACGAGCAAGCCGAACCGAGTACGCATGTCCATCGTACGAGCTCCCTCTCGAGTATGTCGAAAGCTGGCAGCCGGGTCCACGGCGCGTGGCCGATCCGTAAGTATACGGGCCGACGCGGCGAGAACAAGCGAACAGGGGGACGGGCCGAATGCCGGAGCCCAGCAGAGCAACTTGCGGACCCCGGCAGGCGGTGGCGCTAAGCCTTTGTATTGTAAGTGGTTGGTGGGCGAGCCCGGTTCATCCCGCGGGTGATGGCGTCATACGTGAAGGGCAGCCAACGCAACGATCAGTTCGCCGCCCCGGCGTGGCTCGCTGCCGCCGAGCTGAGCGCCGGCACCTTCGCCCGGAAGATGCCGGGATCATAGGCGCTGCGAGGATTCCATAGAACCCAGGACTCGATTCCGAGCTCCTGCGCGGCACGGATCTGGGCCCGGACTTCAGCCGGCGAGTACCGCGGCGGGCCTAAGGTGAAGGCCTGGAGATAGGGACGAATCTCGGCCGTCTTGCCCAGCGGCCCCGAGCGTCTGAGCCCATCCTCCAGCGCGCGTTTCACCACGTGGTAAGGCTGACTATTCGGATGCCGCACGTTGTAGACGCCGCGGCCGTAGTGGCTGGGGTAGACCATCGGCAGCACGACGTCCGCCGTGCTCACGAGGTCCTCCCAAAGCTGCCCGATTCCCATGTCACCGGTCGCGGTGGTCGTGAGGCCGAACACGTCGATGGTAAAGGGCACGCCGAGGCGCTTGGTACGCTCCCGAAGAATCTTGAGACCCCGGGCAACCGCATCGCGCTTGGTCTGGCCCGAATCCCGAGCAGTGAACACCGCGGTCGCCATCCGCTGGGCCGGTTCGTCGGGAAAGCGCACGTAGTCGTACTGCACTTCGGCGAACCCCAGCCGGACGGCCTCCTCAGCCAACTGCGCGGCGTAGATCCAGACGGAATCGTTGAAGGCATCGACCCAGGCAAAGTTCAGCCGGTCGCGCCAGAGGCCCCCATTCGCGTGGTGCACCGACCAGGCAGGCTTGCGGGCGGCCAGGAGCGGGTCCTTGGCTACGACGATGCGGGCGATAGGGTAGATGCCATGCTCGCTCAGCAGGCGGAGTCGGCGTTCCACGTCGCGGGTGCGCCGCTGGTCGTTGGCCCCGATCTCGGCTGCGGTCGGCACCGCGGACCGATAGGTGAGGTAGCCGGTGTCGTCCTTGACGTCGATTACGAAGGCGTTGATCTCGGTCGTGTCGGCCAGCTTTACCAACTCATCGAAACGGCGGCCGCCGAACGCCCACGCGTTCAGGTAGACCGCACGGAGTGGATTCGGTGGGTCCACCAGCGGAGGTGCGGGCCAGCCCTGAACCTGGCTGCTGGCTCCCGGCAGCGAATTGACGGGAGGGAGCGGCGGGCTGGTAAGCTCGTCGCCCCAGCCGGCGGGCGCCTGTGCTTCCAGCGCAGAAACCTGCAACGCAGCCGCGAGGGCGGCCCTGCAGAACACGGATCGGAGCATGCCTGGTTCCGAGCGCGGTCGAGAGTGATGGTTGGCGCCAACTCGCATTTGGCCGCGGAGTTGGGGCGGACGATGTGCCCGTGGAGCGACCGGGAACGCAGCCGACTACAGCAAATCAGGGGCCGGGAAGCGGCGAGATCTCGATGCGGCGATTGATGGCGCGACCGGTGGCGCTGGTGTCGGCGGTGAGCGGCTGACTGGCGCCATACGTCTTGGGCACCAATCGCTTTGGTGGAATGCCCTTGCCGATGAGGTAGGCCCGGACCGCCTCCACTCGGAGGCTTGCGAAGCGACGCGAATCGGATTCCGCCCGCGAGCCCGCAGTGTGGGCGCCGATCTCCACCCGGAGGGCAGAGTTCGTGGTCAGGGCAGCCGCGACGGAGTCCAGCGTGCCGCTCGCCGCCTTGCGAAGCCGGGCGGTGCCGGGGGCGAAGGCGTTATCGCGGAGCACGAACACGTGCGGCTTGTCGGGTGCGGCAGCGCGGGGTTGGGCGGCGGGTGGAGGCGCGCCCGGCGGCGGCACCGGTCTCCGCGGCACCGGTTTCTGTGGCGGTGGCGCTGCGCGCCGGGGCTGCTCGGCCTGGCCAACTGGACAGCCGGTCGCATCGACCGGCGTTCTGGGCGCCGTGTTGGCGCACCGGTCCAGCCCATCCAGCACCCCATCGTTGTCCGTGTCAGTGGGGCAGCCGAGGGCATCCACGGTGGCGCCCTTGGGGGTGTCGGGGCACCGATCCAGGCCGTCGAAGACGCCGTCCCCGTCGCTGTCGATCGGGCATCCGCTCGGGTCGACGGCGGCAGCGAGGGGCGTGTCGGCGCACTTGTCGAGCCCATCCGGTATGCCGTCTCCATCGCGATCGAGCTGGCAGCCCTCGGCGTTCACCGCAGCACCGCGGGCCGTTCGGGGGCAGCGGTCGAGGCCATCGGGCACGCCGTCTCCATCGCTGTCGGTGGGGCAGCCCTTCTTGTCAACCAAGGCGCCTGCCGGAGTGCTGGGGCACTTGTCGGCGCCGTCGCGGACGCCGTCTCGGTCCGCGTCGGTGAGCGATTGGCTGCCCAGCATGAGACTCAGGCCGAGGTTGCCGGCGACGTTGGAGAAAGGGATGTCGCCGCCGACGTTGCGATTGAGGGTGCCTTCGGCCCGCACCATGACGATCGGCCCGATCCCAATGCGGAACCCCGCGCCGCCCAGCCAGGTCGCGCCGGTACCGCAAATGACGCCGCTGCCCGACTCGCAGTCGCTCCCGTAGGTGGTCGAACCGAGGCCGGCCTTGAGGTAGACCGAGTTGTTGCGGCCGACCACGAAGTTGTAGAGAACCGACCCCGAGATCGCCTTCACGTCCACGCCGACCGAGGTATCCCTCGTTTTTGGCTTGACGAGCGAGCCTTCGCCCTCGATCGACAACTTGAACGGAAGCCAGAATCCCAACCGAACGAGGCCACCAGGTCCGGTACCGAGGCGGGTGGTATCGTTGAAGGACACGGCCGAGCCGGCGGCGCCAAACTCGACGAGGTATCTGCGTTGCGCGGTGGCGAGGTGGGGCAGGGCCAGGGAGGCCAACAAAGCGAGGACCGCGCCCCGAGCGGGATTCATGAACAACATAGATACGCCGTGCCGGGGGCCCTGACAAGCGGTGGTGCCGCTGGCGCCCGAGCATCGCGGAGCTTGCTCGAGCGCCCCTGGCAACCCCGCCAATGCGCCGCTACGATTCGACCCGAAGTCCCGCGGCCCTGTGTAGGAGGCTGAATGTGCGTGTCGTGATCGAGTATTGCGTCGTCTGAAACTACCAACCCCGGGCCGCCAGTCTGGCAGCCGAGCTGAAGCGGGAGTTTCCGGCGGCGAGCGTGCAGCTGGTCCCCTCATCCGGGGGCCGCTTCGAAGTCACGGTGGACGACCGCCTGGCGTACTCTAAAGCCGCGACCGGCCGCCACCCGCAGCCCGGGGAGGTCGTAGGGCTGATCAAACAAGGGAGAGATAAGAAGTGAGAAGTAAGAAGTAGGACGTTACTTCTCACTGCTTTCAACATGCGAATTGCGATTTCAACCGGTGGCGGCGACGCCCCGGGGCTGAACGCTGTCATCCGGGCCGTCGTGCTCTCCGCGGAGAATCGGGGCTGGAAGTGCTACGGCATTCAACGGGGCTACGACGGACTGCTGGCCTTCAACGGGGTGGTGCCGCTCGGGCCGGAGCAGGTGCGCGGAATTACTCACCTGGGCGGGACGATTCTCGGCACCAGCAATCGAGGCAATCCCTTTCGATACATCACTCGGGACAATGCCGGGCGCGAGCAGGAGAACGATCGGTCGGCCGACCTGGTCGCCGCGTTTCAGGCGAGCGGGTTCGACGCCCTGGTGTCGATCGGCGGTGATGGAAGTCTCGCAATCGCGTACGAGCTCTGGAAGCAGGGGATCCCGGTGGTGTGCGTCCCCAAGACCATCGACAACGATGTGAGCGGCACGCAGCGGACCTTCGGGTTCGACACCGCCGTACGCACGGCCACCGAAGCGATCGACAAGCTCCACTCTACGGCGGAGAGCCACGACCGGGTAATGGTGGTGGAGGTCATGGGTCGGTACGCCGGGTGGATAGCCCTCTCCAGCGGCGCATCCGGCAGCGCCGACGTGATCCTGCTGCCCGAGATTCCCTTCGAGATCGAAAAGGTGTGCGACAAGATCCGCAACCGCGAAGCGGTGGGACGGCGGTTCAGCATCGTGGTGGTCGCCGAGGGGGCGCGGGCCCGGAATGGCGACATCGTGCTGGTGGAGCGGCGGGGTCCTGGTACCTTGGACCGCCTCGGCGGCATCGGCGGACAGGTGGCGCGGGCGATTCAGGAGCGCACCGGCAAGGAGGTGCGCACCCTGGTGTTGGGTCATCTCCAGCGGGGCGGTAGTCCCACGACGTACGACCGGTTGCTCGCGCTCCGGTTCGGCGCGGCGGCCGTGCGCGCGATTGCCGACCGGTGCTTCGGGGTCATGGTCGGGCTCAACGGGCCCACGATCACGCGGGTTCCGCTCGCGGAAGTCGTCGGTCGTCCCAAGAACGTTCCGCTCGATTCGGACATCATCGCCATGGTCCGCGATCTTGGCATCAGCCTGGGCGACTGAGGCGAGGACATGAGCTCCACCGCCGAGCCCGCGGCTCCCTCAGCAGCGCCGCCCAGCCGGCGCG
Source organism: Gemmatimonadales bacterium (assembly GCA_044866195.1). Taxonomy (GTDB): domain Bacteria; phylum Gemmatimonadota; class Gemmatimonadetes; order Gemmatimonadales; family GWC2-71-9; genus DASQPE01. The sequence goes on along the minus strand of JBIOTT010000205.1, from coordinate 7,368 downwards.
ACGACGTGGTCGAGCTGATGCACGGCGAGCGCGTCGTCGATCCCTACCGCTGGCTCGAGGACGGCGACAGCCCGGACACGCAGGCGTGGACCGCGGCACAGAACGCGCGAACCGAAGCATATCTCGCGCGGGTCGCCGCCCGGCCCGCCCTCCGCGCGCGGCTGGAGGAGTTGCTCGCGATCGGCAGCCTGAGCGTGCCCGCGCCGGCGAAGGGCCGCTATTTCTACCAGTACCGGGACGGGCGCCAGAACCAGCCGATCCTGTACGTGCGGCAGGGGGTGCAGGGGCGGGACCGGGTCCTGATCGACCCCAACGCGCTGAACCGCGAAGGTACCACCGCGCTGGACTGGTACCACCCCAGTGAAGATGGCCGCTTGCTGGCCTACGGGCTGTCGGACGACGGAAATGAAGAAAGCGTCCTGCACGTCCTCGACGTAGACAGCGGAGAGCTGCTCCCCGACAGAATCCCGCACACCCGTGCCGCGGATCTCGCCTGGCTGCCTGACGGGAGTGCCTTTTACTACACGAGATATCCGGCTCCGGGTGAGGTACCGGAAGGGGAGCAGCACTATCACCGGGCGGTGTTCTTTCACCGCCTCGGCAGCGATCCCCCGAGCGACCTGCTGGTGTTTCGACCCGCCGTCAAGGAGCATTGGCCGGGTGTGAGTCTCTCGCCCGACGGACGCTGGCTGCTGATAAGCGTGGCACGGACGTTCGAGCAGACCGATCTCTATCTCCAGGACCTGCGCGCCGGCACACCTCCTGTGGTGGTGGCCAAGGATCTTCCTGCGCTCTTCGAAGGAGTCGTGGTCGAGGACCGCCTCTACCTCCGAACCAATCTCCGCGGGTCCACCTACGGGCTCTACCTGTTGCATGCCCAACGGCCGGACCTCGCCTCGGCGGCCGAGCTGGTGAAGCCGCGACCGGACGCCGTGCTCGACAGTTTTTCGGTGGTCGGGAGCCGGCTCGTTCTCACCTATCTGGAGCGGGCCACGTCGCGGCTTCGGCTGGCGGGGCTGGACGGTACCCAAGCGACCGAGCACGACCTTCCCGGTATCGGCAGCCTGTTCGGCCTCGGCTCCGAATGGGACGGGGCCGAGCTATTCTATGGCTTTTCGTCCTACACCGTGCCGCCGAGCGTGTATCGGATCGATCTCGCAACCGGGGAGCAGACCCTCTGGCGGCGGGTCGACGCTGACCTCGACCCGGACCGGTACGACGTTCGCCAGGTCACCTATGCGTCGCGCGACGGGACGCCGATCACGATGTTCGTGGTCCACCCCCGGGACCTGCGACTGCACGGCGGCAACCCGACCTACCTCACCGGCTACGGCGGGTTCAACATCAGCATGACGCCGGGGTTTTCCCGCTCTCTGCTCCTGTGGCTCGAGCACGGAGGCGTCGTGGCGGTGCCAAACCTCCGCGGCGGCGGCGAATACGGCGAGACGTGGCATCAGCGGGGGATGCTGGGCAACAAGCAGAACACGTTCGATGACTTCATCGCAGCGGCGGAGTGGCTGGTCGCGAGCGGTTACACCACGCCCGACCGGCTCGCTGTCAGCGGCGGCTCGAACGGCGGCCTCTTGATGGGCGCGGTGCTCACGCAGCGGCCGGAGCTCTTCCGCGCGGTCGTAGTGCAGGTACCACTGCTCGACATGCTACGCTATCACCGCTTCCTGATCGCCCGGCTCTGGATTCCGGAATACGGCTCGCCGGACGACCCGGAGCAGTTCGCCTGGCTCCGGACATACTCGCCCTATCACCACGTTCGGGACGGCGTAGCCTATCCGGCCGTGCTCCTCGCCACTGCGGAGAGTGACACCCGGGTGGATCCTATGCACGCCCGGAAGATGGCGGCGCGGCTGCAGGCGGCGACCCGCTCTCCCCACCCCGTGCTCCTCAGGCTCGAGTCGAAGGCGGGCCACGGGGCCGGGAAGCCGATCACCAAGGTGCTGGAGGAGCTGACGGACACGTGGAGCTTCGTGTTCCAGGAGTTGGGAGTGGACTGATGCCCGAGGACCCTTTCATGCCGGATCGCCCAGTCGATATGTCGCGACCATCCGAGTGGCTCGCCGTGGTGCGGATCCTCGTGGGGCTGTATTTCGTCAAATCGCTCGTCACCAAGATGTCGGTGGTGCTGGCCGGCGGTGTCGTGCCGCTGCCAGCGGTGTCGGATCGGTGGCTCAGCGTGATGCCAAAAATCGTCGCGAAACAAGCGTCCGAGAATCCGATCGCATTCTACAAACATTTCCTGGAGCAGACGGTGCTCACCCACAGCGATCTCTTTGCCCATCTTACGGCCTGGGGCGAAACGATCGTGGGGTTGGGGTTGACGTTGGGCTTTTGCACCGGCCTCGCCTCTCTGGTAGGGCTCATTCTGGTCACCAACTACGGTCTCGCGACGCAGTGGATGTCTGCTGGGCAGCAGGGCTTCCACCTGCTGCTGTTCGCCCTGATGGTGACCTTCTTCTGTGCACGGGCAGGCCGCCGGTGGGGGCTCGATGGAGTTCTGGCGAGGTGGCGGTCGGGAAGGTTGTTGGCCCGCGGCCGCTAGCCTAGCGGAGCCGAACCGCTAATAGCTGGTGTGGGTGCCGGGCCCTGCGATGAGGCCCCCGGAGGCACCCAGCGTCTCACAGTGGGCTTCTTTCCGGCTGTACAGGACGCAGAAGACGCCGTCGACTCTCCAGCGCCTCCACCACAGCCTCATCACCCCACGGTCGGCTCCGGAGAAGGTCGGGTACGGATGCACACCGTCGTATAACGCGATATGGGTGTGCGCGGTCCCGAACCATTCGGGCGGCGCGCAGCGGTCGATGGATGCCGCTGCTGCGATGCCCAGCGAGTCTGCCGCTCCCGAATCGAGGGCCAGCACCCGGCTGATATGCCCGACGCCGTCCCGTCGCTCGCCCCCAATGCAGGCGACCCGCTCGGCTCCCGCCGCGAAGCTCGCCGCCCAGAGGGCGCGAAACGCCTGGTCGGCACCCGGATCGACTTCGAACCGCCTCGGAGGTGGGTCGGGCGTCGCTCCATAGCGAGGTTGCTGGGTGCCCTCGGCGGGCGCGGTCAACACCTGCGCCGTAAGCGTGGCGACGAGCCAGCCCCACGCCCGGCCCCTTAGCCCCAGGTCTGGGCGACCTCCCGGACCGCGCCTCAACTCGCCGGTGCTGCGCCCGGCGCGGCTGCTACCGCTACGCCCCATGGTACCTCTCCGACCGGGATCCGCCCGATCACTTTGAGCGTCTTGGTGTCGACCACCGCCACGTCGTTGGACGGGCCGTTGGCCGTGTAGAGCTTGCGGCCGTCCCGCGTGAGGGCGATGCCCCAGGGCCGTTTGCCCACGGCGACCGTGCCGATGATGGCGTTGGTCGTAGCGTCGATAACCGCGACCGTGCCGCCCCGCCCGGTGGAGACGTAGACCCGGCCGCCGTCCGGGGCCACCACGACCCCCATTGGCTTGGCTCCCGCAGGGAGGGTCAGCTTGGCGACCGCCTTCCGTGCGACAGCGTCGATCACCCACACTGTTCCGTCGACCTCACAGGTCACGAAGGCCCGCTTTCCGTCGGGCGTGAATGCAATCCCGCGCGGACGCTTTCCCACCGAAACCGCGTCCAGCCGCTTCCCCGTGCCCGCGTCGATGATGGTCACGTTGTGGTCGGTCTCTCCGGTGACCCAGACTGCCTTTCCATCGGGCTGCACCCGGACGCCTTCCGGCTCCTTGCCGACTCGCACGCTGGAGAGAACCTTCCCCGAGGCGATGTCCACCACTGACGCCACGCCAGCATCCTCGTTAGACACGAACAGCCGGCTGCCGTCGGCCGAGATATCAAAGTTCTCCGGATCCGACCCGGCGGGCACCACCCGCACCAGCTTTCGCGCCCCGGCGTCAACTACCGCGATGCCATCCTTGCTTTTGTCGGCCTGGAGCTTCTCGCACTCCTCGTCGGGCATGGTCGGCGGGCACTTGGGCGACCCGCTGAGCGCCACGAAGATGGTGCGCCCGTCTGCGCTGGCGTGAACTCCGCGCGGCCGAGTGCCCACCTCGATGGAGGCGACGACCCGATCCGTGGTTGCGTCCACCACGCTGAGTTCCCGGGAATCTTCGTTGGTGACGTACACCAGCTCGCGGCCGACTGCCGGGGCCGTACCGGTTTCCGTGCTCTCGGCAGCGGTGGGAGCTCGGGCGGATGAATCTCCCACAGAAGACGTTTCGGCCTTCCGATCCGTGCTGGTCGAGCTGCAGGCGGCGGCACCGAGTAATCCGGCCAGCAGTGAAAGTCTATGGAGCATCGAAAGTCGCCTTGTCTCGATTGCGGGCCTGCTCGAGCCCCTTTGCCTGAGTTCGCCCGACCACGCCCTTGAAGATGGCGCCGTTGACGTCCGCCTTGGCGAAGTTCGCCCCGGAGACGTCGGCGCGCGAGAAATCAGTCTGAACCAGGTCGCTGGTGCTGAGATTCGCACCCATCAGCTTCGCACCCGTCAAATTGGCGAAGGAAAAGTCTGCCTTGTACAGATTTGCCCGGGAAAGGTCGGCGCCGCTCAGATCCGCTCCAACGAACGTTGCCCTCATGACTCCCATCGACTGATTCCCCGGGTCGGCGCCGATGTTCGCCTCGCGCAACACTGCGCCGGCGAGGTTGGCGTTCTTGAGAAATCCGATGATGCGTGCCTTGGTCAGATTGGCGCCGCTCAGGTCGGCTTTTTCGATGATCGTTGCGAAGAGGCTGGCGCCCTCGAGATTGGCGTCGTGAAGGTTCGCCCGGCGCAGGACCGTGCCGTCGAGATTGGCCTCCCGCAAGTCGGCCCCGGTGAGCACCGCATCGGTGAGATCGCAGGTGAACAGGTTTGCCTTGACGAGGATAGCCTTGGCGAGATGCGCCTTCACCAGCCTGGCCCGCCGGAAATCGACCCCGCTGAGCTCCAGCCCACTGAGGTCGGCCCCCGAGAGGTCCGGAGGAGCCTGGTCGGTCGCCGCGGCGAGCTTTGCCCTCACCTCCGCCACCGTCAGGCGGCGCTGAGCCGTCTCCTGCGCGACTGCAGGAACGGAGACCAGCAAGGCGATAGCAGTGGCCACAAGAACTGGGCGCATGGATCCCCGGTGGGCTCGATGTGACGAAAGGCGACGGGACCGCCAGCCCCGCGCGGTCCCGTCCTCCTAGCCGGGTCTCAGCTGCTGGCCTTGCCCGGCTCGGGTCCGGCTTTCACGGCGGGACGGCCAGCGTGAATCTTACCGTCGGCCCGCCCCTTCAGGTACGCGTAAATGTTCTGGATCTTGTCCATCTCCAGCCCGAGGCCGCACCACGAAGGCATTCCCTTTTCGGGCCGTCCCGCGCACACCGTCTGGACGAAGAGCTCCTTCGTCGGGATGGTGCCGCCGTCCTTGAGGGACACGATGAGCGCCGGTGCGAACGAGGTGCCTACGCCGTACTCGCCATGGCATCTAGCGCAGTTGAGCTCGAACTGCTTCCAGCCCTGGTATGCCTCTACTGGGATCGTGTCGAGCGGCGCCGGATGGTTGGGGTCGTGCTGTTGGGCGTACGCGGGCTTCGCGCCAGCGGTGAGCCCCAGCCCCGCAATCACCACGGCGAGAAGGCAGGCACACCAGGAGGTCGAAAAAGTGCTCATCGAACGGACGGTCCTTTCGCGCGTTTAGGAGGCCAAAAACATGTCACTCGCGCGGTCCGGCCCCGGTCAGGGCCGCGCCGCGAGAGACGTCGTGAACAGATCGATTCGATTCCCGGCTTACCGGCCGGGCGTGCTCCGTCGGCTGCCCGCCGTGCTGTCCTTTTCCGGGGACGTGCCTGCGCGTCCGGAGTCCGCGAGGGGGAACAACGGCACGCCGTACTCGCGCAGGATGGCGTTGACCTTGTCCCGGTTCTGATCGAGGAAATTCTGGAGGCTGTCGCGCAACACTTTGTTCCGACGCCCCACGGCCATTGCGATAGCGTACGAAAACGGGATGCCGGTCGCAGAGTCGGTCAGGATAGGATGCAGCACCAGGGGAACCGGCGACTTCGCGGCGAAGTATCCGGCGACCGGGCCCCAGACGATCGCGACGTCCACCTGCTTCTTTGCCACCGCGTTGATAATGTCCTCCGGGCGGTGGATCTCGCTGAAGAAGGTGGGGAAACCAACCAGATTGCCGACGACCCCGTGGCCCTTGAGCGCTGCGGCCGGGGGGCCTGCGTCCCCGTCCGAGCCGACCATGTTCACGCCAATCTTCAGGCGCTTGAGCACGGAGTCGTTGAGCGAAGTGATATTGAGCCCGCTGTCCTTCCGATAGACAATGACGTACGCGGAGCGATAATAGGGCCGCGTGGTGGCGACGATATCGACGCCTTCTGGAGCGCTGATCTCTACATCGCAGTAAAGACCGTTGAGTCCCCGGTTGAAATAGCCGAACCGTGCCGGCCACCAGACGTAGCGCAACTCCGAGTGCCACGTGTCTGCGAGGAGTTGGGCGATCTTGTTCTCAAAGCCCCGCCGGGTGGAGTCGGAGACTGGCAGGTTGTTGGGGTCGGCACACACCCGGAGTACCCCCGCCTCCATCGGGGCGGGCCGCTGGGCGGCGCCCACGCTGGGAAGCCCAACGAGCAGGGCGGCCAGGAGCGCCGCGCGGCTGGGGAATGGGGTCGTCACCATACTGCAGTATATGCGGGTGGCAGCCTGGAGGCACAAGATGCCAGACGGCGCCGATCAAGGGGGTGCACCTTAGAGCCGGGTGCCCGCTCAACCGACGCCGCCTGGATTGTATCCCCGCTGGGCCCCGGGTATTCCCCGAGGCCCACTGCCAGCGGGTTAGAGCGAGAAGACCGTCAGGACCCCACCCTGGGTGGAGAACTGGCCCGCGTCGCCGAACGCACCGAGCGCGCCCAGACCAGCGGTGGGATCTTCGGCACCGATGCCGGCAGCCACACCGATGCCGGCCCAGCCACCAATGCCCGAGTACACGGCCACGTATTGCTTCTTATCCGGGCCAGTGTAGGTCATCGGGTTGCCGATGATGCCCGAGGGGGTCTTGAACTTCCAGAGCACCTTGCCGCTCTTCTGGTCGACCGCCTTGAGCCAGCCTTCCATCGTGCCGTAGAAGACCAGGCCACCGGCGGTCGTCAGTGCGCCGCCGTAGGCCGCGAGGTTCTCCTTGATCTCCCACTTCACGGTGCCGTTCATCGGATCCCAGGCGATGAAGCGACCCCGATTGCCGCCCGGGCCGGGGAACATCCGCACGATGGCGCCCACGTAGGGCTGGCCCGCCGAGTACTTCACCTCGACGCCCTCGTAGTCCATGCAGATGTTGTTGGTCGGCACGTAGAAGAGCCCAGTTTGCGGCGAGTACGCCGAGGGCTGCTGGTCCTTGAAGCCGATCGCCGC
>JBIOTT010000204.1:0-5866 GCA_044866195.1 Gemmatimonadales bacterium | reverse complement strand
CAGCGCCCAGAGCACCCCCAGCACGCCCGAGATCAGCCCCAGGCCGAGCAGGGTCCAGCCCCACCAGGCGGGCACCGCTCCCAGCAGACTCATCACCCGCAGCAGCCCGTAGATCCCCATCTTGAGCATCACGCCGGAGAGGAGGGCCGAGACGTGGGACGGCGCCGCCGCGTGCGCGCCCGGCAACCAGAAGTGGAGCGGTACCACGCCGGCCTTCACGCCGAAGCCGAGCAACGCGAGGAGAAGGATCACTGCGCCGCCGGCCGGCAGCGCCGCGCTGGACCCGCCCAGCGTTGCAAACGTGAGATCCGCGGCACCACGCCAGGCGAGGAACATCGCGAAGAGAGCCAGCGTCCCCACATGGGTCAGCACCAGATACACCAGGCCGGCCCGGGCGACCTCGGCCCGCTCGCTCTCATAGACGATGAGAAAGTACGCGCTGACGGCCATGACCTCCCAGGCGAACAGAAAGAGCACGGCCGCCTGGGCGACCACGACGCCCATCATGCCCGCCACCAGGAGGGCGAACCCCGCGTGGGCGGGCACGACTGAGCGATGGGCTCGCTCGGCGGCAAGGTAGGTGACGCCATACGCCGCCGTGACGGCGGCGACCGAAGCAATGAGGAGCAGAAACCAGGCCGACAACGCATCGAGCGCGACGATCCAGGCGCCGCCGGGCAGGGTCGGCTGCCACGTGCGCGCCGGTGGCGCGTGGCCCAGCAGCGTGGCCACCGCGGGCACGGCGGCCAGGATGCAGCCCGCCACCACCAGGATCCGGAACAGTGCGTCAGCCGCACCCGGGCGGCGGTGAAGGAGGCCCGCGGCTATCCCGCCGCCCAGGATGAGCGCGATCCCGCACGCCAGCAGGCTCATCCCGAGCCGGCCTCGCCGCTCCCCCGCTCGACCTCCCGTAACCGGCCCAGGATGCGGTCAGCCGCTGCGCGATCGGCGAGGAGGGCGCGCAGCGCCGGATCCCGAAGAACGTGCCCGAGCTGGGCCAGCACCCTCAGGTGCACGGGCACACTTGGCGCCACCACAACGAACAGCGCGTGCACCGGCTTCCCGTCGATCGCATCGAAATCCACCGCCCGCTTCAGCAGAAACAGGCTCACGAACGGACGCCTGACGTGCAGCAGAATAGGGTTCCGCACGTGCGGGATGGCGATACCGTCGCCGATTCCGGTGGATCCCATCGCCTCCCGGGCCTCGAGCACCGTCATCAGGAAGTCACGATCGACCTCGGGCGGCAGCGGAAGGCGAGCGACGATGCTGGCGAGTACCCCGCTCTTCTCACCGCCGGCAGCCTCACCGTGAATGCCCCCACGCTCGAGCAGCTCCGAGAGCGGGGGCACCTGCTCCGGTGTCTTCCTGGCGTCATCGAGCAGCCGGCGTGACACCGGCACGCCCTGTTCGATCGCCCACTCCCACATCTCGATCGCGTTCAGGTGGAGCCGCTCGTTCGCCCGGTGAACCGGGAGACCACGCTCGGCGATCCACCGCCGGACGGTCTGATCGTCGACGCCGAAATAGACTGCCGCTTGGCGGACGGTGAGCTGCATGAGTTCCGATCGCTCACCAATTGGGGGCGAGTCGGAACGCCATGCAGTCCGATGCCCGGGGCCGGCGAGCGCGTTCGCGGGCGGTTCGAGCGAAGCGGGGTGCGAGGATCAGCTCGGGATCCGGCAGAGGAGAGATGTCCTGCTACTGGGCTGGCCGGCAAGCTATTCGGTCGCGTTAAGCCTTGTCAATTCCTGAGATCGGCGGCCGTGAGCGCTTTCGCACAACAGGGAAGCCCGCCAGGTCACGGCTGACCCGGCGGGCCCCCGGCGCTGCGAGTGGGCCTTGAGACGACCTTAGCGCACCGCTCGCAATGCGTTCACGAAACCATGGCCGTAGGCGACATCGTTGCCAGGCTTCCCAAAGTCATCGGCCGACTGAAGCAGCGCGGCCTCGACCTGAGCCGGCTTCAGGGAGCCGCCGTGCCTCTCGATGATGAGCGCAGCGACGCCCGTGGCGGCCGCCGTGGCCATACTGGTTCCGGTCGCGAAGAAGTAGCCGGTGTTATCCGGCGCCAGGGTTCCCGGGCTGAATACAAAGTCGAACACGAAGCAGGGACGCGCGAACCCCGCAACGACACAGACGTCGCCGCCTGGTGCTGCGAATTCTACGATGGCCTTGCCGAAGTTGGTGTAGGACGCGAGCCGGGAGAAGTTCGTGGCGCCCAGGGCAAACCCGACCGGCCCCGTGGCCGAGATGGCGATCACTCTGGCCGACATGGCGGGCACTGTCACCACCCGCCTTTCCTGGTCGAGGTTGATCGCCCGGTTGTCGGCAGCGGCGATCAGCACCACCCCTTGCTTGTCGGCATAGGTGGTAGCCCGGTCCAGCGCTTTCAGCAGCTCCTTGTCCTCGGGGGTCGGGATGAAAGTGGCACCGAGGCTCATGTTGATGACGTCTGCCCGCCTGCAACCCTCCTTGCCGGGTGTGTTCCCAGGGTTAGCGGCGTACAGGATGCCGTCGATGACGTCTTCGAACGATCCGCTCTCGGCTTGCAGGACCTTCACCCCGATCAGGGTGGCGCCTGGAGCGACGCCGATCGTGCCGATGCTGTTGTCGCGGGCCGCCACGATCCCGGCCACGTGGGTCGCGTGGGAGAATCCCGGCACGTCCTGATTGAAGTCGAATCCGTCGACCATGGAGGCCGAGCACGCCACGTCGACGCTGCCATTCAGGTCGATGTGAGTGTTGTTGAGCCCGCCATCCAGAATCGCGACGCGCACGCCCGTTCCCCGGGCCCCGGCGTCCCATGCCTCGGGTGCATGGATCGCCTTCGGCGCCCACTGCAGGCCGAAGAAGGTCTCGTTGTCGCCGATGCTGGCACCACCGATCCGCGACGCGCCCTTGGCGCTGGGGCCTTTCCGGACCCGCAGGTTGGGATCCACCCACCGAATCACCCGGTCCCGCCCCACGCCCTCGACGCCTGGGATGGCCCTCACCTGCTGGGCAAAGCCCGGCGCATCAGAGACGGCGCTCGCTATCCCCGCGTCCCTCGAGATCTTTTTCACCTTGCCGCCGGCGCGCTGGATTCGGGCCGCCAGATCGCTTGGCGCCGCTGCGCCGAACGAGATCAGGTACGTCGCCGATTGCTTGGAGGCCTGCTTGGCGGTGAGGTTGGTGGGACTTTCGGACGGAGAGGTCGGGGCCGAATCTGGCTGACAGGCGCTAAGGCTGACGAGCAACAGCGTGCCACTCCAACCGACAATTCGATTGAGGCGCATGGAGACCGCCTTTTCAGGAGATGAGCGATGGGTTGTCTGAGTGGAAGGCCGCGAGAAACTGTTTCGTCACTCAGGTGCTGTCAAGGCGCACCCTTCCCATGTTCCATTTGAGGACTGGGGTTAGGAACGCCGCGACCGCACCGAAGTACCCGGCCGAATCCATCAGGAAGGCGTCGTCGTGACCGCCGCTCAGCTGCACGAACGTCTTCGGGCCCGGGGCACGTTCATACAGCCGGCGACCCAGGCCGACCGGAATGACCTGATCCCACCGGCCGTGGAGGAACAGCTTTTGCATGGCCACGCGGGCGATCTTCTCATCCGAGGCGAAGCGGTTGCGCATGATGAGTCGCACCGGCACGAATGGGTAGGCGTGGCGGGCCGCATCGGGCGCGGAGGTGAATGCGCCCTCGAGGATGAGCCCCGCGGCCGGCACCCGGCTGGCCAGGTCCACTGCGACCGCGCTCCCCAGCGAGTGGCCGAACAGCAGGGTGCGCTCCGGCGCCACTCGGAGCGAATCGCGCAGAAAGGCCAGCGCGGCGTCGGCGTCGCGATAGAGCCCCTCCTCGCTTGGTACACTCTCGCTTTCGCCGTAACCTCGGTAGTCGAAAGTCAACACGTTGAGGCCGAGCGCACGCAGGCGGGCATAGTGCTCGGGTCGCCCGCCATCGCCGATGTTCCCCGCGTTGCCGTGGAAAACGAGGATCCAGGGTGCCGAGCTGTCGCCGGCCATGCGCCAGCCGACCAGGCGTACGCCGTCGGTGGTGAGCGTCGTGACCCGCTCGGGCGCGAGACCGAGCCGCGCATCGGGTGGCACCACGCGGCGAGTCCAGGGCTCCACCGGAAACACCAGTCGATTCTCGATCCAGGCGAGCGCGCCCACGAAACCCCCATAACCCAGCAGCGGGACGACCAGCACCGCCCAGACGGCGCGGCGAAGGCGGAATCTCAGTCGGGGTAGAACCGCCCGCCTCCCCCCGCGATCTGTTGCAGGATGGGCGCCGGTGCAAAGCGGGCGCCGTGAGCGGTCTGCAGCCGCTCCAGAGTTTCCACCACCTGCTCGGCGCCCAAATCGTCCATCAGCCGGAGCGGGCCGGCGCGAAAGGGCGGGAAACCGATCCCGAAAAGCGCGCCGATATCACCGTCCCGCGGGTTGCGCACGACGCCCTCGCCGTATGCCAGGGCCGCCTCGTTGAGCATCAGGTACACCAGGCGCTGCTGCACGGCCTCCGGGGTGAATCCCTCCAGCGGCTTCACGCCGAGCACCCGGTACACCCGCTCGTCGACGCCGGTCTTGTGCCCCTCGTGATACACGTAGAAGCCGCGTGCGTTCTTCCGGCCGAGGCGGTTGTCGTCCAGCATCCGGCCGACCACGCCGGACGGAGTCAGGCGCTCTCCGAACGCGCCGTGCATGACTTTCGACGCTTTCTGGGCGACGTCGAGCCCCACTTCGTCCAGCAGCGCGACCGGTCCGACCGGAAAGCCCCAACGAATCATGGCGCGGTCGATGAGCTCGACGGGCACGCCCTCCTCGATCAGCACGCCGGCCTCGTTGAGGTAGGGCGACAGGATCCGGTTGACCCAGAATCCCGGGTGATCGTGGACCACAATCACGGTCTTGCCCATGGACCGGCCGAAGCGAACGGCGGACACGATGGTGCCGGCATCGGTGCGCTCCGCCGGAATGACCTCGAGCAGCGGCATCCGCTCCACCGGGGAGAAGAAATGCATGCCGATCACCCGCTCGGGGCGGCGGGCGCCCGCGGCAATGTCCCGGATGGGAATGGTCGAGGTGTTGGTGGCGAAGATCGCCTCCGGCCGGATCTCCGCTTCGACTTCGGCCAGCACGCGCCGCTTCACGGCGAGATCCTCGAAGACGGCCTCGATCACGAGGTCCGCGCGGGTGAAGCCGCTGTAGTCGGCCGTGCCCGAGAGCAGGGCCGCGAGCCGCTGATGCTGCGGACGGGTGAGGCGCCGCCGCTTGAGCCGCTCGTCCAGGATGCCGATGGCAGCCTTGAGCCCCTTCCCGACCCTCGGGAGCTCGGCGTCCTTGAGCCGAGCCTCGAACTCGGCATTGAGCACCGCGGTTCCCGCGATCGCGGCGCCCATGAACCCCGACCCCACGATCCCGATCCGCCGAATCCGAAGCGGCGTGACGTCAGTGCCGGGCGGGACGCCGTCGTCCTTCTTGAGCGCCGTCGTGGCAAAGAAGGTCCGTACCAGGTTGCGGGAGACCGGTGTCAGCGCCAGCGCGCCGAAGCGTTCCCGTTCCGCGCGGTAGCCCTCCGGAGCGCCCCGCTCCAAGCCGGTCCGCACGACGTCCAGGGCCGCCAGCGGGGCCGGATAGTTGCCGCCGGTCTTCTTGAGGACCTGTTTTCGCGCCATCCGGTACACCAGCTGCCGGCCCACCGGTGTGCCGTCCAGCAGCGCGGCCGCGGCACCCTCGGACCGGCCCCGCTTCGGCGGCCCCTCGCGGGCGAGCCGGTCGGCCGCGGCAAGTGCGACCTGACGGAGGATGCTCCTGGGCACGACTTCGTCCACCATGCCGAGCCGGAGCGCCTTCTGTGGCCGCTCGCTCTTGCCGGCCAAAA
>JBIOTT010000203.1:0-5377 GCA_044866195.1 Gemmatimonadales bacterium | reverse complement strand
AGCGCCGGCGGTTCGATGAGTTTTTGGCGACGATTGTTCGGTCGGGAAACCAAGGAGCAGCTCAAGCCGCAGCGGCTCGATTACTTGAACGAGGGTCTCGCCCTGGAGCGCCAGGGGGACTTCGGGGCGGCGCTCACGTCGTACCGGCTGGCCTACCGCGACAATCCCAACGATAGTCGCATTCTTCTCAACATGGCCATTGCGCTCACCAAGACCGGCCAACCCGACGAGGCGATCCGCTATTACCGCCGCGCGCTGGACATCGACCCCAGCCTGGGGGGCGCCCACTACGGCGTCGCCTTCCTGCTGCTCAAGCGGGGCGACACCCAGCAAGCGGCGGATCATCTGCGGGAGTTCCTGGCTCGCCCACCCAAGGGACCGGATGCGGATCAATGGGTCCGCCACGCCGAAACCGCACTCCGCGAGATCGCAGGCTCGCCGACCTCGGAGACGCGGTGAAGTGGTGGCTCGCCGCGACGGGACTTACGGCCGCGGTGGGCTGCAGCAATCTGACTGATGAAGGCGGGATCACCGGGCTCGAGATCCGCGTGCCCCGCCCTGCCGTGGTCGAGGTGGGCCAGACTATCGTGCTCAGGGCCCGCGCACTCAACGCGCAGGGCGATAGCGTGGCCGCCACCGTGACCTGGCTCACGCCAGATACCACCGTGATACTCACCAGCGATGGGCACCTGACCGGCCGGACCGGCGGGTCGAGCGCTCAGGTCCAGGCCCAGGTCGGGAGCCTGGTGTCCGACTTCGTGGCCTTCACGGTCAACGCCCGGCCGGACACGCTGGTGATCACCGGAGACTCAGTGCTCACGGTCGCCTCGGGCACAACCGCGTCCGCGCCGCTGCTGGCGTCGCTGCAGAGCTTCCAACCGGCAGGCCCCCTCTCCGGGCGCGTCATCGCATACCGGATCGTGGCGCCAGTCTTCGCCGATCCGGGCCAGCGTAGCGTCGAGCTGCCAGGGGGCGTGCTCGCGCTCGACGCGGAGACCGGCGCCGACGGCACGCCTGCCACTCCCGTGACGGTGGGCCGCGTGACCGGCCAGGCGACGCCGGACAGCGCCATCGTCACGGTCGTCGCGACCACGGCCACCGGCGCCGTCGTGCCGGGCTCGGGCCAACGCTTCATCGTGCGGTTCCAATAGGCCATATGGCGGAGCCAGGCACCCTCAACGAGCTGTTCTTCGGCGCCATGGACCGGGCCGCGGCCCGGCCGGTGGTGATGCGTCGCAAGCACGCGGGCCAGTGGGAGAGCATCAGCGGGGCCGCCCTCCTCGAACGGGTCCAGGACCTGAGCCTGGGCCTCCGGGAGCTCGGGGTGAAGCCGAGGGACCGGGTTGCGATTCTGTCGGAAAACCGGCCCGAGTGGGCCTTCGCCGACTATGCCTGCCTGGCCCTTCGCGCCGCTGACGTCCCGATCTACCCTACCCTGCCCGCCAAGCAGATCGAGTACATCCTGCGCGATTCCGCCGCCGCGGTGGTGTTCGTCTCTACCAAGGAGCAGCTCGCCAAGATCCAGGAAATTCGGTCCCGGCTGCCGGACCTCGGGCAGGTGATCGTGTTCGACGATCTCGCCGCCGTCGCAGGGACCTTGCCGCTGACCGAGGTCGTGGTCCGCGGCCGCCAGGCGCGCACCCGCGTGCCCGAGTGGCAGACCGACGCCCTCGCGGCCGGCCCGGACGACGTCGCCACCATCATCTACACCTCGGGCACCACCGGCGATCCCAAAGGCGTCATGCTCACCCATGGCAACATCGCGTCCAACGTGGTGTCGTGCGTGGCCCTGCTCAGCATCTCCGACGCCGACGAGTGTCTCTCGTTCCTGCCGCTCTCGCACATCTTCGAGCGCATGGTGGGACACTATACCATGCTGCATCGCGGGGTGACGATCAGTTACGCCACCAGCACCGACACCGTGGCGGCCGAGATGACCGAGGTCCGGCCGACCATCATGGCTGCGGTGCCCCGGCTGTACGAGAAGATCTACGCGCGGGTGCTGGATACGGCGGTGTCGGGCTCACCGGTCAAGAAGCGGATCTTCTTCTGGGCCAAGCGGAGCGCCGAAACCTGGGTGGAATACACCCTCGCTCGGCGGCGGGTGCCCGCGTCGCTCGCGCTCAAGAAGCGAATCGGCGATCGCCTGGTCTTTGCCAAGCTACGCGCCCGCACCGGCGGCCGGATCCGGTTCTTCGTCTCCGGCGGCGCCCCCCTCAATCCCGAGATCGCGAAATTCTTTCACGCGGCGGGCCTTCCGATCCTCGAGGGCTACGGTCTCACCGAGACCTCGCCGGTGATCGCGTTCAACACCTTCGAGCACCTCAAGCTGGGCACCGTGGGGCGGCCCATTCCGGGGGTAGAGGTACGCATCGCGGACGACGGCGAGATTCTGACCCGGGGCCCGCACGTGATGACGGGGTACTACAACAAGCCGGAGGCAACCCGCGACGCGGTCGATCCGGACGGCTGGTTTCATACCGGCGACATCGGTATCCTCGACGGCGACGGGTTTCTGCGGATCACCGACCGCAAGAAAGACATCATCGTCACCGCCGGCGGCAAGAACATCGCGCCGCAGCCGATCGAGAACATGGTGAAGACGAGCAAATTCGTCTCCAACTGCGTGATGCTGGGCGACAAGCGGAAATTCCCGGTGATGATCGTGGTCCCCAACGTCGACAACCTGAAGGCCTGGGCCGCCCACCGGGGGTTCCTGGCGCCCGACGAGCGCAGCCTGCTGGCCCTGCCGGAGGTCGCGTCCAAGATGGACCGCGAGGTCCGCAAGACGCTGCGCGACCTGGCCCAGTTCGAGGTCCCCAAACGCCTGCTGCTGGTGGCGACGGATTTCAGCGTCGAGAGCGGCGAGCTGACGCCGACGCTCAAGGTGAAGCGGCGCGTGGTGGAGCGGAACTACGCCGCGCAGATCGAGGGTCTATATCGGGAATAACTGCACCTGCAACAACTGGGGTTTACAGTTCGCGCTACGGCCGGCGAGTCGCGACCCACCAGCCCTCCGCTGTCGCAAGCAGCTCCAGCTCGCCGATATCCGGCGCAGGACCCTGTCCTACAACCCGCAGCCCGGGGAGCGTGACGCGGGCTGCGTCCCGCACCCAGGAAGGGTCTGCGGCGAATTCGGGGCCCAGGACGACGCCGCGCACGGTGCGGGTCTTGAGTGAGACCAGCGGTGCCCGCACCAGGCTCAGCACCGGCGGGGCATCTGCCACACCGGGCGGCGGATTCACCCCCACCAGCGCAACGCCCGGGTTCTGCTCGGCCAGTGCCCGCCAGGCGGACGTCGGGCTCCCCACCAGGACCGCGTAGCCGCCCGGTCCGGAAAGGCCGAGCAGGACGTGCATGGCCGCTGGCTCGAGTGGCGACTCGACGCCGCTCGCCACCGGACTGCTCCCCAGCTCGGCGATTCCGTCGACCACGGCATAGGTGCGCCCGCACACCGGACAGCCCAGCCGGCCGGCCACCACCGAGCGCTCGACGATCGAGTCAGGCAGCAGAACGAGATACTGCTCGGGGTGATCCGCAGGACAGCGGAGGTGGTCGGTCAGTTCAATGAACATCGTGGACGGGAGAACGGGAGAAAGGGAGAAGGGGGAAACGGAGGGCGGAAAGGAGCCCGGTCAACCGCCGCCCCGTGCTCCCTTTCTCCTTCTCCCTTTCTCCCTTTCTCCCTTTCTCCCGTTCACGGCTTCAAAACCACCCACGTCAGCTTCCCGCCCTCCACCGTCACCCGCCGCAAGACCTTGGCGCCGCCGATCTCGGTCCCCAGAACGTAGCTCCCGGGCGGCACGTCGCTGACCGCGAAATGCTCGCCGTAGAGTGGGTGCGAGTGAGCCCGATCGCCGTAGGTCTCGGCGTAGGAGAACGGGGTCTCCCGCGGCTCCAGCTTGACGATGCCGTAGATCCGGGCCTGGGGCACGGCATTGCCGGCAGCGTCGAGCACGCGCCCGGCAACGATGCCGGTGCCGGGCAACGGGTCGATCCAAAGCTCCGGGTTCGTGGTATAGGGAGGAAACCGCTCCAGCGAGTCCACGATCGCCGACGCCGAGTCCGGCGGCGCCGCGTGCACCTCGAGATGGAGGTGCTCGTTGGTTGCCCGGCCGGTGTTCCCGACCCGGGCGATGCGCTGGCCGGCGGCGACCTTCTGTCCTCGCTTCACCTCCAGCCGGCTGTTGTGGTAGTAAACCGACCAGATCGCCAGCTTCCGTCCCTGGACCGCCACGGTCGAGTCGTGGCGGATCGCGACCGTCAGGGCACCCTGCTCCGCCGGACCGGCGTACGCGACGGTGCCCGCACCAATCGCGAGCACCGGAGTTCCGTCCGGATTGTTGAACTCGACCCCCTGATGCTGCTGGAAGTTCCCGCCCATGGTCGCGCCGTAGCGGTAGGTCTGATCGATGTAACCGTTGTCGGATGGGCCGATCGGCCGACGGAACCAGGTCGTGAGCGGCGCGCGGGGTGACTCGCCGGTCTTCGCGGCATGGCGGAGGCACGGCAGCGTATCGATCGCGGGCCGGAGACCGCAGGTCGTGCCGCGATACTGCTGCCGCCCGATCAGCATTGTATTGGGGGAGGTGAACGGCGCGGCGGCGACAGCCTGTACTTCCCACCGCGCAGCGGTGTGCCGCAGCCGCTGGTTGCCTCGCAGGGTCGAAATCAGCCAGCCTCGGCTGTCCGGCGCGACCCGACGGACGTACTCGCTCGCCAGCAGGGCGAGTGCCGTGTCTGCGGGGCCGAGCGATTCCACGCCCGCCGAGTCCACGATGGCGAGCCAGTGCCCGCCGTTGTCGGTCGTGAGCTGGAGCCCGTCCGCCGTCGCCACCACGGTGGTGTCGCCCCGAGTGGCGATACCAGCGGGCGCGACGTACTCCCATTCATTGCCCAGCTCGGCCGCGCCCCAGTGCCGCCAGGTGCGGCCGCCGTCGGTGGAGAGTCCCCAGCCGTTGCCCACCGTGCCGTACCAGATCTCCCCTCGAGGGCCGAACGCGACCGCGTGCACGAAGTCCCAGGACAGCGAGGTCGCGGCGCTGTCGTGACGAATGACGTCCCACGCCGCAGCGCCCGGCGGCAGGCGAAGCAGGCCCTGCCCGTAGGTACCCAGCCACAACGAGCCGCCCGGATCGCGGGCAGCGGCGAGCACGTGGATACCCCAGCCGGTGGAGTCCGGGAGGGGTGGAAGCGCTGGCGTGGTGGCGGCCGGCTTTGCGCCCTCTTGGCCTGCGAGGGCGGCCGGCATCGCGAATGGCAGCGAAACTGCAACTGCAAACCGCAGAGGCGCAGAGAACGCAGAGGGTCCGCCCGTCACACGGAGCTCCGCCCTACACCCCACAAGAAACATTGATGTGGTGGAACGCGCGGCGGC
>JBIOTT010000202.1:0-6415 GCA_044866195.1 Gemmatimonadales bacterium | reverse complement strand
GGCCCGGATCTTCGACACGCGGTTGGCCCAGCCACTCGGTCTCAAGCATACGGGGTATGGCGACACTTCCAACCCGATGCTCTCGGAGGGCCAGGT
Source organism: Gemmatimonadales bacterium (assembly GCA_044866195.1). Lineage (GTDB taxonomy): Bacteria > Gemmatimonadota > Gemmatimonadetes > Gemmatimonadales > GWC2-71-9 > DASQPE01. The sequence goes on along the minus strand of JBIOTT010000202.1, from coordinate 6,319 downwards.
GTATTCCTCGGCCGCCGACTACGTAACGTTTCTCCAAATGGTGCTCGATGGAGGCACGTACCAGGGCCGGCGGGTCTTGTCCGACGAGATGATCGAGGAGATGACCCGCGACCAGACGGCCGCTGTGACCGGGCGGGTGTCGCCCCGCGGAGATCGTACCTACGGTCTCGGCTGCTGGCGTGACGTGGTCGACTCCACCAGCGGCCGGGCGCTTCTGCTCACCAGCCCGGGAGCAGGAGGATTCGTCCCCTGGGTCAACCGAACCCGCGGGATGGTCGGAGTGCTGGCGGTCTTCGACCGGATCGATCGGGTGTGGCCCACGGCCCTCGCGGTAATGCAGGCGGCCCGCAACGGCGCCATAGCGTTGGACAGCACCGCCCCGGCGCAATGACAGGTGCGGTTCGCCAATCGATTGGTCACCACCGGACGACCTGAGCCAGGGCGCGGAGGCGATTCACCAGGCGGCGCGACACCAGCACTGCTCGCCCGACCAGACCGACACGGCAGAGCCACAGAGGGAGAAGCCCGCCGCTGCCAGCGCCGGCGGCGTGAGCTGCTGAAGCAGCGAGTCCCACGCCGCGGGGTCGCTGGCCCAGCGGCTTCGCTCCCGAAGCGTAGCGGTGAGCGATCCGCTCAGGTCTACCGTGAGCGCTCCCCGCCCGGCGAAGAACCAGCTCGCCGCGAGCTCGCCCCCGGATGGAGCGTTCTGAGCAGGCCGAGCCCGGCCGACGGCTCCGGTGTCCAAGCACACCTGGGTGCCGGGCTCGAGCCGCCGTACGTATCCGGGGTACAGGCGGTAAGCCAGGTGGACCGGTCCACCCCTTGCCAGCCGTGCGCGTTCGGCCACCGGGTCAATCGCCTGAAATACGGGCTGGGTGAGCACCTGTCCCTCGAGGCGGTAGAACAGGGTCGAGAAGTAATCGCGGGCGGTGAAGCCCTCTGGCCCGCCGAGGGCGAGCCGCGGCGCCAGCAAGTTGCCCTCGAGGCGGGCGGGGATCACGAGGTCGAGATCGAGGGCGAGGCCGACAGGATGCTTGAAGCCTGGCCAGATGATGGCCGCTTCGCGGTAATTCCCGACGGTCGCCCGGCGGGCGAGCCACGCTCCGCGCACGCTGTTGACCGCGGTGCGGAGACCGAACGTTGCATAGAGCAGCGCGGGCACCGCGAGCAGGCCGATTCCCGCGCCGAGCAGTGCACCCGATGCGGGTGGGACCAACCGCCGGCAGAGCAACCACCAGCCGGCGGCGGCTCCCGCCAGCACCACGAACCCCGCCGCGCAGAGGGGCAGGTCTTCCCGACCAAAGCCCTCCTTGCCCCAGACCACGGTCAGCAGGAGGGCCGCCCCCGCTACGGCGATCAGCCCGGCCAGGGCCGCCAGCCGGAAGGCCCGCAACTGTGCCGGTCGCAGCCGGAGCCCGCTGCCGCTATCGCGGGTGCGGTCGGCGGGGTAATTGTTCATAGCGTGTCTCCCGACGGAAGGGGCAACATGACGCTCGACATCGCGCTCCGAAAGGTGGCTACCCTCAAGCCGAAGCCCCCGGAGGAGGCCCTCGGCTTCGGCCGCTACTTCACGGATCACATCTTCGTGATGGATTTTGCTCCCGATCGGGGGTGGCACGACCCGCGTATCGTCCCCAATGAACCGCTCGGGCTCGAGCCTGCGGCCGCCGTTCTGCACTACGCACAGGCGGTCTTCGACGGTCTCAAAGCGTTTCGCGGGGCGGACGGCCGGGTGCGCTCGTTCCGGCTCGACGACCACTGCCACCGCTTCAACCGCAGCGCCCAGCGGCTGTGCATGCCGCCGATCGATCCCGGCTGGCTGCACGAGTCCATCGTGGAGCTGATCCGGGTAGATCAGGAGTGGGTTCCGCGAGGCGCGGGGACGGCGCTCTACATCCGGCCGACGATGATTGCGAGCGAACCATTCCTGGGCGTACGGCCGGCGGAGCGCTATACGTATTTCGTCCTCCTCTCACCGGTCGGCGCGTACTACGGGGCCAAGCGGGACCCGGTCAAGATCTGGGTCGAGATGCGCCACGTGCGCGCCGCCCCGGGAGGCCTGGGCGCGGTCAAGGCAGCGGCGAACTACGCCGCCAGTCTTCCCGCAGCGGAGGAGGCAAAGCAACGCGGCTTCGATCAGGTGCTCTGGCTGGATGCACTGGAACATCGCTGGATCGAGGAGGTCGGCACCATGAACCTCTTCGTTCGCATCGGCGACGAAGTGCTCACCCCTCCGCTCGATGACACGTTCCTCGCCGGCATGACTCGCGACAGCGTGCTGGCCCTGTTGCGCGACTGGGGCACCAAGGTGACGGAGCGTCAGGTCTCGATCGACGAGCTCCGCCACGCGCACGCCCACGGCGAGCTCGCCGAGGTGTTCGGGACGGGAACCGCCGCCGTGATCTCACCGGTCGGCCTGCTGGGCTTTCCCGATGGTGCGCTTACTATCGGAGACGGAAAGCCCGGAGCGGTGGCCCAGCGTCTGAGTGAGGCGCTCACCGGAATCCAGTACGGGCGAGCGCAGGACCGGCACGGCTGGATGGTGCCGATCATCTAGTCGCCGGCCGTCAGTCCGAGCGCCGGGGCGTGCTGTGAAGGTGCGCGACCCAGGTTTCCCGGAGCTCGACCAAGGGGGTCCCCGCCTTGGTGACCCCTACCACGACATAATCCTGCCGGGGCGTCGCGTCCACCAGCAGTCCCTTGCCGCTCTTCGCGACGACGACCAGGCGGGTCGGTGCGCCGCATTTCCGGCAGGGCACGACGTCACGCATTGCGGCACCGTCGCCGATCGTACCCGGAAGTCCCTGGCCTTGCCATCGCGCCTCGTCTCCTGTCCGGAGCCTGGACGGGGCTGGCGCGGCGAGCCGCGTGCCAGGTGATGCCGTTGGGGAGGCCGCCGACGCGTGCGGTGTGGGGCTGGTCACGCCAGGTGTTGAGGGCGGCCGAATCTGCGAGGAGAGAGAGAAGGGCCCGGGCGCAGGCGACGGATCGGGCGTGATCTCGGCCGCCTGATATGCCAAGACCGCTGTGCCGGCAACGGCCTTCATGGAAGGGTTAGGACGGCGTGTCGCTTGGGTGGACACGCTGCCGCCGGCTCGGATTAGATTGTTCCCCCGGGTGGTAATCAGTCACTACGCTTCGGCCCCGCCACACTCGGTCGCGCCGAGTGGAGGCGGCGCAGAACCTGGAGATGGTTCATGAGCTCGCAGGGGTCTCGCTTCCCAGGGATGGATCGACGCACCTTCCTCCAGGACGCGGCGGCCGCCGCGGTGGCGGTCACGCTGCCAGGCCGGGTCCGGATCGAACCGGCTCACGGGCCCGACCTCAAGCCCATCTTCGCGCAGATCGAAAAGCGCCACGGCGAGGCGGTGCAGCGGCTGCAGGAATGGATCCGGCAGCCATCGATCGCGGCCGAGAACCGAGGCGTGAACGAGGGCTGCGCGCTTACCATGCGCATGCTCTCCGAGGCGGGATTCGGTCGGGTAACGAAGGTGGCCACCGATGGTCAGCCCGGCATCTTCGCCACGCTCGACGCCGGCGCGCCGCGCACCCTCGGTCTCTACTTCATGTACGACGTGAAGCAGGTCGATCCAGCCGAGTGGACCTCGCCTCCCTGGGCGGCCGCGCTGGTCGACAAGCCCGGGTTGGGCAAGGTGCTGGTCGGCCGGGGTGCGGTGAACCAGAAGGGGCCCGAGGCTGCGTTCCTCGCCGCGCTCCACGCTATCCGTGGCGCCGGCCGGAAGCCTCCGGTGAACTTCGTGCTGGTTGCCGAGGGGGAGGAGGAGATCGGCTCGCCCCACTTCCCCCAGATCGTGCGCCGGCCCGAGGTGCTCGCCGCGCTGAAGCGGTCGGTAGGCATCTTCATGCCCGCGGCCGGGCAGGGGCTCGACGGACGGGTGACCGTCACCCTGGGCGCCAAGGGCGTGATCGAATGCGAGCTGGTTGCCAGCGGCGAGCGCTGGGGTCGCGGTCCGCGGCAAGACATTCACTCCAGCAACAAGGCCCGGGTGGACAGCCCGGCGTGGCACCTGGTACAGGCACTGGCGACCCTGGTCTCGCCCGACGGGAACGATCCCGCGATTGACGGCTTCGCCGACAAGGCGCGTCCCCTGTCGCCCGACGAGAAGGCGATGGTCGCGGCGGCAGCCCGCCGTCTCGACGAGAGCACCGCGAAGAGGCTGCTCGGTGTGCAACACTGGGTGCGCGACGTGAGCTGGACCGAGGCGCTGGAGCTCCTGGTATCACGCCCCACAGTCAACATCGAGGGCCTGGTGGGGGGCTACACCGGGCCGGGCGGGAAGACCATCCTGCCACACCGGGCGGTGGCGAAGCTCGACCTGCGGCTGGTGCCGGACATGACCGCCGCCGAGGCACTGGCTGCGCTCAAGGCGCATCTGGCGAAGCGGGGGTTCGGGGATATCGAGGTGAACATGACGGGCGGCTACGATCCCACCAGCACACCGGCGGACGCCATGGTGATTCGGGCCCAGGAGGCGGTGTATCGCCGGTCCGGGATCGACCCGATCTTGCTGCCGCGCAATGCGGGTTCCTGGCCGGGCTTTGTGTTCACCGGCGAGCCGCTGCGGCTGCCGGCGGGCCACTTCGGCCTCGGCCATGGGAGCGGCGCGCACGCGCCGGACGAGTACTACGTCATCGAGTCCGCGACCCCAAAGGTTCAGGGCTTCGATGGTGCCGTGCGCTCGTACGTCGAATACCTGTACGAGGTGGCCGGCGCGAGCTGAGCAGCCAGCGATTAGATTTTCCTCCCTCCCCGGCTAGGTAGCTCAGTTGGTAGAGCAGCGGACTGAAAATCCGCGTGTCGGCGGTTCGATTCCGCCCCTAGCCACTTCCTGACATCGGAAATCCAAGGAGGCTTGCAGCCAGTCGGTCACCGCGGTCGCCGATTTTGCTTGCAGTGCCCACCCACTCTCCGTGCAGCGTGCCTCGCTACCTCCCCGCCAACAGCCGCTCGAATCGCGCGTTGCCCCGGAGCGGGGCGAAGTTTGGATCGATCCGGAGCCAGCCTGGTGAGAGGTAGTATGGGATCTTGAGCAAGGGCTCAAGCTGGTCTAGCGCCTTCTCCACCTCCCCCACGAGCAGGTAGATGCGCGCGAGCTGATGCTGGACGTAGGGGCCTAGATGAGCGTCCCGACTAATCGGCCAGAAAGCCACCGCAAGCTTGCCTTCGCGAATCGCGTCAGCCGGGCGGCCCAGGTAGGCGAGCGCGAGCCCCCGCAGCACGTGCCTCTGGCCGTCACCGGGAGCTGCTCGGAGCTGCTCGTCGAAGGCGAGACGGGCGGAGTCGGCGTAGATCCGTGCCTTCGCTGCATCGCCTCGAGAGCGGTAGATCTGAGCCCGCACGATCCCCCACTGGCCCCGATCGTTGTCGAACGCACTCGGCGGCAGCGTGAGGACTTGCTGCTGTTGGACGTCGTCCAGTACCCAATAGAGGTCCTCATAGTTGGCGACATACGGCAGGAGCGCCGCGGGTTCGACTCGCCTAAGACCAGCCGACACGACGGTCCGCGCGCGGGCCAGGTCTCCTTGAGCCAGCGCCACCATTGCCCTCAACTCGATGATGTAGAGATCGGTCGGCGCAAGCGCGAGCGCCCGCTCGGAAGCTGAGTCGGCCTCGGCGTAGCGACGCAGCGCGAGCAGTGCATAGGCGTATCGACGCGCCGTTGTGGCCGATAGGGGGTCAAGCGCCGCGACTCTCGCCAACTGCGGGAGAGCCGTCTCCCACCGACCCAAGGACCACTCGATCCGGGCTGCGTCCACCAGGAGATCGACATTGCTCGGCGCAACCCGGAGCCCCGCTTGAAACACCGCAAGGGCCTCTGGGTTGTCAACGCGTACCAACCGGTGATACGCGCCCAGCGCCAGGTACGCTTCTGGCCGGTTCGGCCCGAGAGCCCTCGCGCGCTGGGCAGCCTGGCGTGCTTGGGCAGCCGCCTCGGGTGTCGGGCCGCTGGCCGAGTAGAGGGTCGAATGCGCTCGGGCGAGCTGAGCCCAAGCCGCCACAAAGCTCGAATCGAGGGTTACCGCCTCGTCGTAGAAGCGGATGGCGCGCCGGAGGGTCGCCGCATCAAGCGCGGCCATACCGTGTGAGATAGCCTCCCCTCTCAGGAAGGCGTCGTAGGCGGCGAGATTCTCGGTCGGTTTCACTGTCAGGTCGCGCCGGGTGTTCTCGCCCAGTGCCACGTCGAGGGCGCTCGCCACCTTACCAGCGATCTCGGTCTGGACCTCGAACACGTCTGTTAGCGCGGCGTCGAACTGTTCACCCCAACTCGTTCGCGGCGTGTGCCGGGGACTTATAGCC
>JBIOTT010000201.1:0-22566 GCA_044866195.1 Gemmatimonadales bacterium | reverse complement strand
CACTATCCGGGCAGGGATCTCTACCCGCTGTGACCCCCGGGCGCTGGGCGGCGCTTGCGGCGGTGGTGGGCGCGGTGCTGTTCGCCCTCCAGGGGGGCGAGTACAGCACCTCGGATCTTCTCAAGCTGGAGCGGCAGGCCTCTCGGGAAGCCGCCGAGGTGGTGCGCCTCCAGTGGATGGTCGACTCCCTCACTCGCGCAGCCCTCGCCGTCGAACGCGACCCGCGGGTGCAGGAGCGGATTGCCCGCGAGTCGTTCGGGATGATCCGCAAAGGCGAGTTCCTCTACAAGCTGGTGCGGCCGGATTCGGCGGCAAACAGATGAGTCTTTCCTCGCCACGCAGGCAGCGCGCTTGACGGTCCGCGGTGGGGCGGGCTAGGATTGCGCTCCGTCCGGCAGGGTAGCTCAGGTGGTTAGAGCACGGCACTCATAATGCCGGGGTCGAGGGTTCGAGTCCCTCCCCTGCTATCCTCGGAACCCTCGCGCGCGTCGGGCGTTGCGGGGGTTCGGTCGTTTTCTGGATGTGGTGACGCCTGGTCGGCGGCACCATGGGCGGCACCATAGCTCTTGAGCTTCTGCTTCTGGAGCTCGGCCAACCGCTCCCGCCAATAGCCCCATTCCACGTCGTGCGGGATGAACCGGCCGTAGACCTTGAGCACCATCGTCGCGTCGCGATGCCCGAGCTGTCGGGCTACCAGCTCGACCGGCACGCCGGCTCGAAGGTTCTCGACCGCCCAGTGGTGGCGGCTGTCATGGAATCGAAGCGCCGGCAGGCCGAGTGCGCGGAGCCGTTCGCGGTGATAGTCGGAGACCTTCCAGCGGTCGATGCCGCGGAACAAGCGCTCGCCCGGCGTGAGCGTGGCCAGGTGGCGCTCGACGTAGGGCCAGGCCCAATCCGCGACGTAAGCGAGCCGGTCGCGGTTCCAGGCCTTGGTGCCGCGTGCGCGAAGCGCGCGTGCGGCGTAGGTCACGTCGCTCTCGGTGCCGGCGAGAATGGCGCTGATCTCGAGGCCCGCGCCGTATGCAAGCGCGAAGATTGCCGGGTAGGGCTTGCCCGATCCCTCGATCAAGCGGAGGACGTCGGCGAGCTCGAGGAAGTCGCACCGCGGCGGTCCCGCCGGCGGCGCCTGGAGATCGCGCAGTGGGTTGCTACTGAGCACCCCCATCTCGCGGAGGTAGGCGACGAAGGAGCGCACGGCGGCCAGGTAGCGCCGCTTGGTGCTGGCGGAGACAGGGCGGGGTGGTGGATCGGGCTGCCGGCGGGGATTTGACCTGCTGGGCCGGCGTTTGCCGACGAGCGCAGTTCGCGTCGCGAGCCACTGCGCGACCTTGGGCGCGGTTAGGCTGGAGCCCAGAAGGGTTGGCCGTCAGGAATGAGCGTCCGGAGGTGGGCGCAGTAATGGTCGGCTGTGGTCGGCTTCACCCGATCGGTGAGCCAGGCTTCCCAGCTCGGGATGTACTCGGCGAGATCGACATCGGTGAGACGCGCCCGCAGCCCTTCGAGGTCATCGTTGCGATAGGCGTCGAATAGCGCGCCGAGGCTCAGCCGCTTCGCGAGGACGAGGTCTAGGAGATCCCACGCTCTGGAGCCGGATGGGCCTAGCTGCGTCAGCATTCGCTCCATCGCGCGTGCCGTGGCGCGATCCGTCGTCCCCGTCGAGCGCTTGATCCAGCCGGTCCGGGTCGGCACGGCTACGTCCAACGTCTTGCGATGCTTGCGGCGGTATACCATTGGTCAAGCGCTCCGCGACTGGCGCATCAATCTGCGTTCAGCCCAGGCGATCAGATCCTCGACTCGATATTGCACCATCGGCCGGCCCATCTTCCCGTTGCCCGGGAGCAGAATCTTGGGGCAACTCGAGGCGCGAAGATAGGCGGAACTCACTCGAAGATAGGCTGACGCCTCCTTCTGCGTGAGGAGTCCGGGCGGGACACCGGGCATCCTGCGCCGGTTCGCACCTGGTTGGGAGGTTGGCTGCAGATCATCCGGCATCTTCGTCGCACCGAGTCACCGCTCGGACTTCTCGTGCCGAGGCCCAGGTCGCGCGCTCCGTGACTCTGTAGGGAACCCAAGCTGCCGCTGACCGGCGTAGGGTTGGCGTGCACGCTGGATCTCGCCATTCGGGCATCACACTACGAGTACCGCGGGATGCCGTTCTCCGTTCGCACTTGGCAGGACCCTATACGAGTGCCCGGTTGGAGAGATTGGTGTGCAAGCTAGAGGCGAGGCCCCTGGCAGCGCTCCCCGGAGGGCCCTCAGCAAGGCCCTCCGATGTAGCAGGACGCCTGTGGCGTATCCCCTTGCGCTCCCGATTGCAGACTTTCCAGGTATGTTTGTTCGATGCGGTGCCTGCGGACGTCTGGCCTTCCAGCCCTGATCCTCGCCCTCGTGATGGGGTTTGGCGTCTTCCTCCCGGAGGCGGGCCACAGTCTTGCTCACCGCCAGGGCGGGCTGCACGGGTCGCATCACATCGCGGGCCACATCGAGGCCGATCATGGCATCGGCGCGGTGGTCTCGAGCAATCATGTCGCCGATGATCACCCGCACCTCGACCTGCTAGCGGCGCCGCCGGGAAAGCCGCTCTTCGCGTACGCCATTGCTGCCCAGGCGATTCTTTGGTTGCTCAGCGACTTTGACGAGGGGCGCCGTCTCACCCCCGCTGTTGCGCGCGCGCTGACTCCAATCCAGAACGGCCACGGCCCACCCCCGCCTACTCGGGCTCCTCCCCACATCTGACCATCACCGCGGCGCTCACTGCTGAGCGCCTGCGGTCCCGCGCGTTGGTCCCGACCGCGTTCCGCCACTGACAGGCCGGTCGGGGCGTTCGTGCCGTTTCGTGTCGGTCCAGAAACCTTGAACGACAGGTCCCTCAATGCGAACGACATTGTGCGCCATTGGCGCACTCTGGCTCCTCGCAGGTACGCTTGCCGCCCAGACCCCGGCGGCCTCGCCAGGACAAGCGCTCACTCTCGCCGAGGCGCGGGCGATGGCCCGGCGCACGAGCCCCGAGCTCGCCGCCGCGCGCCAAGCGCTCGCGGCGGCCCAGGCGCGGGAGCGGCAGGCCGGTGCCTTCCCGAACCCCGTGCTCAGTTACGGCCGGGAGCAGACGTCGCGGGAAGGCGAGACCAACTGGCAGAACATGCTCACCCTCGAGCAGCCGCTCGAAATCGGTGGCCAGCGAGGCGCACGCCGGCAGGCGAGCGGGCTGCTCCGTGCGGCCGCCGAGGCTCGGCTCGCCGCGACAGCGGCCCGCGTCGACTACGAGGTCGCGAGGAGCTACGCCACGGCCGCAGCGGCGGACCAACGCGCCCGCTTGGCCGAGGCCGCTGCTCAGGCATTCGGGAAGGCACGGCGAGTCAGCCAAGTGCGGCTCGCCGGGGGCGACGTGTCGGGCTATCAGAATCGGCGGCTGCAGCTGGAAGCCGCACGATACGCTGCGCTCCGGCTGGAGGCGCTGGTCGCACGTGACAGTGCGGTCCGCACTCTCGCCTCGCTGATCGGCCTCATCGATTCAACCTCGTCCACCGGTCCGATTCAGCTGGTGGACACGCTGACGCCGGGACCGCTCAGTCTTACGGTCGACTCATTGGTCACGCGTGCGCTCGCAAGCCGGGCGGACCTCCGAGCCGCCGAATTCGAAGCCCAGGCCGGATTCGCCGAGGCACGCTTGACGCGGGCCGAGCGGATCCCGACGCCGGTGCTGAGCGGCGGCTACAAGAACGAACGCCTCACGACCGGCGAGACGCTCAACGGCTTTGTCGCCGGCCTGAGTCTCCCGCTGCCGCTCTGGGATCGGCGTGGCGGCGCCGTCGACGCCGCGCGGGCCGAGGCAGCCCGACGTGCCGCGGAGGTCGATAGCCTCCGGCGGCAGACGATCCGCGAGGTGCAGACCGCCTTCGATGCACACCAGGCGCTGGCTGGACAGCTCGCTGCCCTCGAGGCTCAGCTGGGTGACGAAGCCGCGAAGGCTCGGCGGGCCGCCGAGGTGGCCTATGGAGAAGGGGAGATCAGCCTGCTCGAGTGGCTGGATTCGGTTCGCGCCTATCAGGAAGCCGAGGCCGCCCACGCCACGCTCTGGGCGGAATACATCGCGCGGCGCGCCGCGCTCGAACGCGCCACGGGCGCCACGCTCTTTTGAGGGTCTCATGCCACTCATCCATCGGCGATACTGGTTGGTTGGAACGATAGCGATCGCGGTCGCGCTCGGCGCCTGCAGCAAGGGGAGCGACACGCCCGACCCGGCCGGGCCGGCTCCGGCCGGCGGCGCGGTCACGCTCTGGACCGACTCGACCGAGCTGTTCATGGAGCATCCTGCACTCATCGTTGGGGCGCCGGACAAGTTTGCTGTCCACCTCACCGACCTCACCGACTTCGCCCCGCTCCGCTCCGGGCGGATCACCCTCCGATTCGAGCCGCGGGCTGGAGGCGAGGCCGTCGTCGTAACACAGGACGCGCCACGATCCCCCGGCATCTACGGCCCTGCACCGGCGTTCACCCACGCCGGCATCTACGATCTCACGATCACGGTCGAGAGCCCGCAGGACCGCGACGCCATCCGGGTTCCTGATCTGCGGGTCTACGCCAGTGCCAACGAAGCACCCAAGGAAGCGGGCGGCGACGCCGGGGGTATCAAGTTCCTCAAGGAGCAGCAGTGGAAGACCCCGGGCTTTGCCACGGCATTCGCGAGGGCCGGGACAGTCACGGGGTCCTTCCAGGCCACGGGTCAGATCGTTCCCGCAGCGGGACGGATGGCCCGGGTCTCCGCACCGATTGCCGGCATGGTGGACCTGAGCGGCTTAGCTCAGGCGCCAGCCCCAGGGCAGCGCGTGTCGAAGGGACAGGTACTCGCCGTCCTGACTCCGGCGCTCGGTGAGGGCGGCAGTGCCCTCGCCCAGGCCCGGGCCGAGCTCAGAGAGGCGGAGGACGAGCACGAGCGGGCGAAGCGGCTGTACGAGGTCGAGGCGGTGCCTGCGCGCCGACTGCACGAGGCAGAAATCCGGCTCACTGCGGCGCGCGAGGCCCTGGCGGCGTTCAGCGGCAGCGGCTCGGCGCGGGCCGACGGTCGAGTCCTGCTCCGCGCGCCCATTGCCGGCGTCATCGCCGCGCGGACGCTCGCGCCAGGGAGCCGGGTCGAGGCCGGTATGGAGCTCTTCACCGTGGTCGATCCCACCGTGGTCTGGCTCGACGTCAACGTGCCGGCGGCCGAGGCGGCGCGCGTCAGCAAGGCCGGCGACGCGGTCGCCGGCACCATGTTCCGGGTGCCGGGCAGCGATGCGGCGCATCGGGTCCGACGCGCGATCTCAGTCGGCAGCATCATCGACTCGGTCTCGCGGGCGGTGCCGGTGATCTACGAGGTCGCGAACCCGGATGGCACGCTCAAGATCGGCATGACGGCACAGGTAGCGGTCGGCACCGGCCAGCCGGTCGAGGGAGTGGTGATCCCGGCGTCGGCCGTGCTCGACGAGGACGGCCGCCCGATCGCATACGTCCAGACCGAGGGCGAGCAGTTCGAGAAGCGCGAGCTCACCTTGGGCGGCACGAGCGGCGACCGGACGCTCGTCCGGGCCGGGATCAGGAGCGGAGAGCGCGTCGTCACCGGCGCGGCGTACCACGTGCGACTCGCGTCGCTCTCGACCAGCGTCCCCGCCCACGGGCACGAGCACTAGGAGGCTCCATGCTGAACCAGCTTATCGCCTGGTCGCTCCGAAACCGGGTGTTGGTCCTCGCCGCCGCGGCGCTCCTGCTCGCGGCCGGCTCCTGGACCGCGGCGCACATGCCGGTCGATGTCTTTCCCGATCTCACGGCGCCCACGGTCACGGTGCTCACCGAGGCGCACGGGATGGCGCCCGAGGAAGTCGAGGCCCTCGTTTCCTTCCCGATCGAGACTGCTGTGAACGGCGCCACCGGCGTGCGGCGGGTCCGGTCGTCCACGGCCCAGGGGATCTCGGTGGTCTGGGTCGAGTTCGAGTGGGGGACCGACATCTTCCGGGCCCGGCAGATCGTGAGCGAGAAGCTGCAAACGGTGGCGAGCGCGCTTCCGAGCGGGATCACCGCGCCCGTCCTCGCACCGGTTTCGTCCGTCATGGGCGAGATCATGATGATCGGGCTCACCGGTACGCAGCCGCCGCAGGAGCTCCGAACGGTTGCTGACTGGACCATCCGCCGCCGGCTGCTCGCCGTGCCCGGTGTGGCGCAGGTGATCCCGATCGGCGGCGAGGTCAAGCAGTACCAGGTGCTCGCCGATCCGGTGCGGATGCTTGCGACCGGCGTCACGCTGGACCAGGTGCTCCGGGCCGCAGCGGGCTCCAACGAGAACGCCTCAGGCGGCGTCTACATGGACCGGGGCCAGGAGTACGTCATTCGCGGGCTCGGCCGGATTCAGAGCGCAGCGGACGTGGAGCAGACCGTGGTCGCCGTGCGGGGCGGGGTGCCCGTGCTGCTGAGTCAGGTCGCCGACGTCGTGGTCGGGCCGGCGCCCAAGTACGGCGACGGCTCCGTCAATGCCGAGCCGGGTGTGGTCCTGGCGGTGCAGAAGCAGCCCGGCGCCAACACGCTCGAGCTCACGCGCCGGATCGAGACCGAGCTCGAGGACATCCAGCGGACCCTCCCCAAAGGGATGACGATTCGGTCGGAGCTCTTTCGCCAGGCGGACTTCATCACCGTCGCCATCGACAACGTGCTGGAGGCGCTCCGGGACGGAGCGATCCTCGTGATCGTGATCCTGTTCGCGTTCCTCTGGAACTTCCGCACCACCGCGATCTCGGTCTTGGCGATCCCGCTGTCACTGGTCGTGGCCATCTTCGCGATGAAGCTGCTCGGTATCACCATCAACACCATGACGCTTGGCGGCATGGCCATTGCGATCGGCGCCCTGGTCGACGACGCCATCATTGTGGTCGAGAACGCCTTCCGGCGGCTGAAGGAAAACCATCATCTGCCCGAGGTTGAACAGCAGCCGGCGCTCCGGGTGGTCTACCAGGCGTCCAGGGAGATTCTGGCCTCCATCGTCAATGCGACCTTGATCATCATCGTGGTCTTTCTGCCGCTCTTCTTCCTGGCCGGCGTGGAGGGACGGCTCCTTCAGCCGCTCGGCTTCGCCTACGTGGTCTCCATTCTGGCTTCACTGGCCGTTGCCGTTACCGTGACGCCGGTCCTCTGCGCCTCGCTGCTCCCGAAGGCCAAGGCGGTTCAGGAAGAGCGGGAGAGCCAGCTCGTGCGCTGGCTCAAGGGCCGCTACCGTCGCACACTCGACTGGGTACTCGAGCGGCCGAAGCAGGTGCTCGCCGGGGCGGTGGTGGCCCTGCTCGCGGCGGTGGCCTGTCTGCCGCTCCTTGGCTCATCGTTCCTGCCCGAGTTCAACGAGGGGGCACTCACGGTGTCGGTCGTGACAGTGCCTGGCACCTCGCTCCAGGAAGCCGACGCGATCGGCCGGCGCGTCGAGCGGATCTTGCTCGCCAACCCCGGTGTCAAGAATACGGACCGGCGCCAGGGCCGGGCCGAGCTCGACGAGCACGCCCAGGGGGTGAATGCGTCGGAGATCGACGTCACCCTGAAGGAGGGTATCCACAAGGAGGAACTATTCGCAGCGCTCCGGCGGGAGTTCTCGGCGATCCCCGGTACGAACGTGACCATCGGCCAGCCGATCGGGCACCGGATCGATCACATGCTTTCGGGCACCCGAGCCAACATCGCGGTCAAGATCTTTGGGCCCGACCTCTACGAGCTGCGGCAGGTAGGTGCGCGAGTGCGCGATGCGATGCAACGCGTGCCTGGCGTCGCCGACCTCCAGCTCGAGCAGCAGATGGATGTTCCCCAGCTTCAGATCCGCGCCAACCGGGCCGCGATGGCCCGCTACGGCATGACGGTGGGTCAGCTGGCCGAGGCCGTTGACGTGGCGTTCAATGGCGAGGTGGTCTCTCAGGTGCTGGAAGAGGGCCGCAGCTATGACCTCGTCGTGCGATTCCCGGCGGCGCTCCGGGCCAACGCCGAGGCGATAGCGGGTGTCATGTTCGACACTCCCACAGGGCAGAAGGTGCCGCTCTCGCAGCTCGCCACCGTCGCGGTGGAGCGGGGCCCCAACACGGTCTCCCGAGAGAACGTGCAGCGGAAGATCGTAGTCCAGGCAAACGTCGCCGGGCGTGATCTGGGGAGCACGGTGGCCGACATCCAGCGGGTCATCGCGCGCGAAGTGACCCTGCCGCCAGGCTACCATGTCGCCTACGGCGGGCAATTCGAGAGCCAGGCCGAAGCGACCCGCATACTCGGCGCCCTCTCGCTGGTCTCTATCGCCGCGATCTTTCTGATCCTGTTTGCCGAGTTCCGCTCGAGCCGGACCGCGGTGCTGGTGATGGCCAACCTCCCGCTGGCTCTGATCGGTGGCGTGGTCGCGGTCCTGCTGACCGGACGGATCGTGAGCATCGCGTCACTGGTCGGATTCGTGACTCTCTTCGGGATCGCAACCCGCAACGGCATTCTCCTCGTGGCCCATTACCGGCAGTTGATCGCCGAGGGGGTGTCCTTCCGGGAGGCGATCACGCGGGGCTCGCTCGAGCGCCTCTCCCCGATCCTGATGACGGCGCTTACGGCCGGGCTCGCCCTGATTCCGCTCGCGCTGGGTGGAGGCGAACCGGGCAACGAGCTCCAGACGCCGATGGCGATCGTGATTCTGGGTGGATTGTTGTCAGCGACGGCGCTCAACATGATCGTGCTGCCGGCGCTTTATTGGCTTTATGGACAGCGGGCAGTCGAACCAGGCGAAACACCGGCCGAGATCGTGACCGCAGAGCATCCGGTGCCACGGCTGGTGGCCCATCTGCCGTGAGCAGGCCATGAACCTGCGCAGGGCGGATCGGGCAGCGCCAGGCGGCATCAGTGCGGCGCTGGTGGCGGCAGCACTCTTTGGCGTGAGCACACCGCTGGCCAAGGCGCTTCTCGCGTCCCTCACGCCCCAACTGCTCGCCGGCCTTCTGTACCTCGGGAGTGGAGTGGGGCTCGCACTCTACGACACACTTCGCACCCGGGGCGGCTCCGTATCGAAGGAAGCGCCGCTCACCCGCCGGGACGTCCCCTGGCTCGCCGGCGCGATCGTCTTCGGAGGCGGGCTCGGCCCGGTGCTCCTCATGCTGGGACTCGCGCTTACGCCGGCGTCGAGCGCGTCGCTTCTGCTCAACCTGGAGGGCGTTTTCACGGCGCTCATCGCTTGGTTCGGGTTCCGGGAGAACTTCGACCGGCGCATCGCGCTCGGCATGCTTGCGATCATCGCGGGCGGGGTCGTGCTCTCGTGGGAGGGTCGCCTCGAGTGGGGTGGCCTCGTCGGACCGCTCCTGGTCGCCGGCGCAACGCTCTGTTGGGCGGTGGACAACAACCTGACACAGAAGGTGTCGGCGGGTGATCCAGTGCAGATCGCCATGCTCAAGGGGCTCGCGGCGGGGAGCGTCAACGTGGCAATCGCGGTGGCGCTCGGTGCGAGCTGGCCCACCCTCCCACGGGCCGGCGCGACGTTGGTGGTCGGCTTTCTCGGCTACGGGGTGAGCCTGGCCCTCTTCGTGCGCGCGCTCCGCGACCTGGGGACCGCGCGCACCGGCGCGTACTTCTCGTCGGCGCCCTTCCTCGGTGCGGCTGTGTCGCTGGTCGTCTTTCGGGAGCGGCCAACGCTACTGTTCGGCGCCGGTGCGGCGCTCATGGCACTCGGCGTCTGGTTGCACATAACCGAGCGCCACGAGCACGTGCATCATCACGAGGCATTGGAGCACGAGCACCCGCATGTGCACGATGCGCACCACCAGCACGCGCACGGCCCGGACGACCCGCCGGGTGAGCCGCACTCACACCGGCATCGGCACGAGCCCATGGTGCACAGCCACCCACACTACCCCGACATCCACCACCGGCACCGGCACAACTAGCGGCGGGGTGATGTCCCCGCATCACCATGCGTGATGCCCAGTGGCAGCTCTACAGCGCAAGTCGATGAACCGCCTTGACGACCAGGGCCCCATTGAGCGGGTGCGCGAGTGCCGCACCACTGGGAAAGCGGTGGGGAGCAGCAGGATCGGTCGTGTATCCGGAATTCCAGACCACGTACAGGTCATCGCCGACTACTGGGATCCAGTGAAGCCGCAGATTGAAGTCGATCCGTTGGTCCTCGTTATTGACCTGCACGAAGCCCAGAAAACTCGTACGCGGGTTGAAGGCGTACTCGATCCGAGCACTCGCCTGAACGGCGGTGAAATCCCCAGCGGTCAGACGGACCGCGCTCCGCGTCACCTCGGCCCCAGCCGTAACGTGACCCCCACCGCGCCAGGTTGCACCGAGGGTGGCCTCGACCTCCGTCCCGTCGTAGAAGCCCCCGAAACTGGCAAGCGCGGTGAGGGCGACGGTTCGCGCGGGCGAGGCCGTGTACTGCAGCTCCCCGCGGGTCCACCAGTATCGGCCCGGGGGGACACGCACGCCGCGAAAGACCTCGAAGCTGTCAATCGGAGCGTCGAGAAAGCGCTGGAGGTTCAGCTCGAGGCGCGCGCCCGATTCGAACGTGGCGCCAAGCGGCCGCAGCTCGAGCTGCGCTGTCTGCCACGTGCTCGGCCGGACCACCGAGCCCGCCTCATCGGCGATGATGTCCCAGCTCGGCAGCTCGAAATCCAGCTGGCGGATGCCGAGGATACGCGGGCGCGGCATGAAGTCGATGTGACCGGTCGTCTCCCAGATCCCCGCTCGGCGCAGGAAGCCGAGCGTCGGCGAGAAGCCCGCATCGATCCGGTAGAGCCAGGCGAAGTTGTCGAATAGGTCATTGGGATAATCCGCCGACAGACGCCACGCGACCGGCGTCCAGGGGCCGGTCTTTCCGTAGAGCCGCGCGCCCGCCAAGATCGGGATCGGTACATCATTCTTGAGGCCAATCCTCCGCGAATAGAAGACCTGGGCGCGCTCCGATGTGCCGAAATCAAGATGCCGCTCGACTCGAGAAAGAACTCACGCTTCTCGGGGAAGAAGACTGGAAACCGGGTCAGATTGATCACTTGGCTGTCGGCCTCGACCTGGGCAAAGTCGGTATTGATCGTCAGGTCGCCGGTGAGTGTGGGCGCCACAGCAAGCTTCGCGTCGATCCCGGCCTTTACGGAGGCGCCCCCTCCGCCGAGGGATGCCCCCGACGCATCGTGGTCATCCGCCGCCGCTCGAGTCAAGGCATACGGAAAGAGGTCGAGCCCCCGGCCACGGGTCGAGTGGCCGAGCTCGACCAGTTCTCCCTCTCCCGCGAGCTGGAAGAGGCCTTCGGTTCGTCGGTACGAGCGCCAGAGCACCTGCTCGTTCTTGCGCCGGACGAAACACTCGACATTGAAGCCCAAGGAGCCGCCCCCTCGGAACCGAAGCGTCCGGAACGGGATGCGGAACTCGGCGGTCCACCCCGCCCAGATGCCATTCCAGCTCTCGTTCACGTCCTCGAACCCGTTGAGCTGGCCGTCCCACATGGCGCCGTTGGGGTTGGTGCGGAAGAGGAAGGCGCCCCGCCGGTCATGAAAGCTGTCCATGAGCAACGTGACGTAGTCGTCCACTGTGAGATCGGCGTCCCGTCGGAGCTGGCTGGCCCGAATGCGAGTCGGCGCATCGTCGTAGGCGCGCACACCGACGAAGAGAGCGGTCTCAGTGCGTAGCACCCGGATGACGGTCCGCTCGGTCGGGACCTCACCCTCGCGGGGGTCCCGCTGGTGCAGGTCGGCAATGGAATCGGCAGTGAGCCAGCCAGGGTCGTCGAGCCTACCGTCCAGCCGAATCTCGTCAACCTGGCGGACGGGAATGCCGCCAGTGATAGGCGTCGCGACCTTCGCGCGCGCCGGAGAGGCCGCGGAATCGGATGCTGACTGGGCCCTGAGCGGGCCCATCGCGATAACTGCGGTGGTAAGCGACAGGAACGTGCGGGCGCCTCTCTGGACCCAGCGGCTTTCTCGCTCGCGCATAGGGCTCAGTGTGCGATCCTCGCAGCCAGAAGCCCAAGCAATCCTGCGGCGCCGATCAACGCCGGCTCAGGGGGCTTCGGCCGCACGATGAATAGTGCAAGAGCCCCAGCCGCGACGAGCAGGGTCGGTATCTCCGAGATGGCTCGGCGGCCCAGGACGACAACCGCCCCGGCGATGGCACCCGTTGCAGCGGCCGTGACGCCATCCACAAACGAGAGGGCCGCGGGGCGAGTTGCGCGAGTGCGAGCCCCTGCCGGTAGTCCTGCTCACTGACGCATCGCCGCTCGTCGAGGAGGTTGCGCTGCACGTGCCGCGCTCCTCCAGCGCCTTCGAGGCGACGCTCATGAGGTCGCCGGCTTGCTCTTCGTCCTGTCGAGCGCGGCCCGAAGCCCGCGCGCGAGCTTCAGCGCATCATCGTTCGCCCAGAAATGCATGAAGAAGAGCCGCGGCTGCTCGTCGAGCATGTGGCTGTGGAGCGCCGTCACTTCGATGTCGCTGCCCTGAAGCGCGCGAATCACCGGGTTCACCTCGGTCGCCACCAGCACAAAGTCACCCGTGATCGCTGCCTTGCCCCCACCGGTCGGCTGGAAGTTGATCCCCGTCGCAAGGCCCACCGACGACGGCACCTCGTGGCCGCCCTCCCGGATCGTTTCCCGGCGTGGGACACTCACCTGGTAGACGCCTCCGTTCACCTTGCCGGCCACCCCGAGCGCGCGCGCCACCGCGGCCGTGTCGAGGTCGATGGTGCCCGCGGCAGAGGGGGTCGGAGACTCCAGCGGGGTCTTGCTCTGGCCGAGCGCGGCACGCACCGCCTGAGCGAGCTTGACCGGGTCGCCCTGCCCGGCGACATGCATGTACATCACACGTGGCGACTCCTTCAGTACATGGTTGTGGAGCGCCGTCTGCTCCACTCCCCCCTGTTGGAGTGAGCGCATCACCGGACCGACCTCGTCCTCGGTGAGTACCAGGTCGCCCATCATCATCGCCTGGCCGCCCATTGCGGCGAAGGCAACCCAGCCCCCGAGGGCGAGGGCCGGCTTGATCTGGACGCCATTCGCGGTGACCTGGAGGTCACTCCGAGGAAAACTGTACTTCATGACGCCGCCCGGCTGAGGCGCCCCCTTCCGCCCGAGCGCTTTGTCGACCGCGGACCAGTCGGCCGCGGGCCCCGCCGCGGGGGAGCGGCTGGTGTCTTGCGCGCGGGCGACGCGTGCGGAGAGCGCGACGCCCCAGGCCGCGAGAAGGGCGAGTGTGGCGGAGCGGGTGACTGACCTGATCGAGACCATGCATCCCTGCAAGTGGTACATCTGTCCCTCCAAAGTGTGCACTCGATGCTCGGCTGCCGAAGCTGCTACTGGACGTGCCGCTCATCGACGGTGAACGCGAAGGCGGCGGTGCCGATTAGGCCAATGGCCGTCGCCACGTAGAACGGAAGTGAGGGCGCAACCTTCCACAGCAACCCCCCGACGAAGGCCGCCGGGGCAATGGCGACGCTTCGGACGAGGTAGTACAGCCCGATCGAGCGCGCCCTGAGGCTCGTTCGGGCGAGGTCGACGATGAGCGCCTTGCGCGCAGGCTCACCCAGCTCCCGGAGACCCCCAACGACGAAGGCGAGGACCAGCCACGTGAAGCTCCCCGAGACTACGACGGCGAGCGGAAACAGGGAGAAGGCGACGAATGTCGCGATGACGAACGGCTTGCGCCCGGTGCGGTCGGCGAGGCGCGCTGCCGGGACGTATGAGAGGATCGACGTGGTCATCTGCACCGCGACGAGCATTCCAAACTGTGGTGCGGAAACTCCCACCACGTTGATGGCATAGAGCACCAGAAACACATCGACCATGCCTTCGCACGTACGGATGAAGATGTCCGACGTGAGAAGCCACCGGAGCGGCACCGGGAGCGCGCGCCAGACGCCGCGGACATTGGTCGCCGCCTCGTCAGTGAGCACGGGGATCTGCACCCGTGCCGCCACGGCCAGCGTGGCTGTCGCGAGCAGAATCGAGACCAGGAGTCCGACTCGGACGCCGGAGTGAACGCCGTACGCCGCGATCGTGAGGCCACCCAGGGTCGGCGCAATTGCGATCGGAACGCGCCGAAGCACTGCCTGGACGGTGAAGCCCATCGTGCGCTTCGCGCTCGGAAGCGCGTCGCCCACGACCGCGAAGAGCGTGGGACTCGCCATACTGGTCCACGCCATGACGAAGACGAGACCAGCGAACACGAAGGGCCACGTCGGCGCCACGGCGCAGAGGGCGTAGCCCGCAATCGCGAGCGCCACAAAAAGGAGGAGGGCCCGCCGGCGGCCGAACCGGTCCGCCAGCCAGCCGCCCGGATACTGGTACACGCCATCCAGGAAGTCCTGCGTTGTGCCGAAGAGTCCGATCGCGGTCACCGGCGCGCCGAGGACCTCCAAGTACTTGGGCAAGAACCGGCGCCAGAGGTTCTCGCCGAGGCCCATCAGGAACATCGCCACCGATACGGCAACAATGTTCCGCTCGAGCCCGAGCACCTGGGCTAGGTGCGGGCGAGTGCTTGGTGACACTTCGACGGCCGACCGGTCGTCGCCGGTGCGCACTGGCGTGGTCACGCGGCGGCGCCCCTCAACTGCTCACGAGGGGGAACGATGAACTGGATGGTCAACTCGGCAGGTACCACAAATGCGCCATTCAGAGGTCAGGGTCATTGATTCAATTGGGATACTATCATAGGTTCACCTGAGTGACAACACCACCAGCGGACGCACTCACCGGGCGGCCTTGGCTGCTCCTCATCCACCAGATCCCGCCGAAACCCGACTACTTCCGGGTCCGCGTGGGGCGGCGGCTCGCGCGGGTGGGCGCCGTTGCCATCAAGAACTCCGTGTATGTGCTCCCCGCGACCGAGCAGGCGATGGAGGACTTCCAGTGGATTCTTCGGGAGATCGTTGAGGGCGGAGGCGAGGTGTCGATCTGCCGGTCATCGTTTGTGGAAGGGCTCACTGACGCCGAAATCGAGCAACTCTTCCACCAGGCACGCTCGCGGGATTACGAGGACCTCGCGGCCGAGGCTCGAGCGATGCTCAAGACTCTCCCGGCCCGGCATCGCGTGACGACCGAGCACCGCGCCGAGGTGGAGGAGGCGCTCGCGAAGCTCAGAAAGCGGTTCGCCGCAATAGCGAAAATCGACTTTTTCGACACCAAGGCCCGCCACGGTGCAGCTGAGGCGCTCACGGCGATCGAGCAGCGCCTTCGGCCGCCGGCTGCGCAAGCCTCGGCCCAGGCATCGCCACTCGAGCGGGAGCAACTCCGCGGGCGCACGTGGGTCACCCGGCAGGGTGTGTTCGTGGACCGGATCGCGAGCGCGTGGCTCATCCGACGCTTCGTCGACGCCGAGGCGCGGTTCAAGCTCGTCGCACCGCAGGGCTACCGCCCCAAGGCAGGTGAGCTCCGCTTCGACATGTTCGACGCCGAGTACACGCACGAGGGCGACCGGTGCACCTTCGAGACGCTCTTGCATCGCTTCAGCCTCGATGACTCCGCACTGGCTGAGATCGCAGAGATCGTCCACGACATCGACCTGAAAGACGGCAAGTTCAACCGCGAGGACGCTGCTGGCATCGAGCGAGTGCTCGCCGGGATCGCGGCCGCGTACCCGGAGGACGGCGTGCGCCTGGAGCGCGGAGCGCAACTGTTCGACGAGCTGTATGCGCTGCTCAGGAAGAACGCGGCGGTGACAGCTGCAGGGGCAGAATGACTCCAGTCCCCGGTCGGTTTGAGCGCGAGGAGGTTACATGCGGGATCGTTTTGCGGGGGGCCACCACGGGGCCCGAGTAATCACGCCCCTCCACTTCGCAATGTTCGCCACCGCGATGCTGGGGGCGGCCGGCGCGTGCAGGGGCCGAACCCATCAGCCCGGGGCAACGAGCACCGGCGCCGCACCGACGGGCAGAGCGACTCGGGGCGACAGCACCAGTGCCGGGAGCGTTGGGAACTCCGGCGGCACCCTGGCAAGGCAGGGGGCGAGGTGGAGCTTCGACAGCGCTCAGGCCGGCCAGCCACCGGCAGGGTTCTCGTTCGGCCGGACCGGGTCGGGGCGGCCGGGTCGCTGGGTTGTACTCGACGAGCCGGATGCGCCGAGTGCCTCGAACGTGCTCGCGCAGGAGGACAGCGACCCGACCGACTACCGCTTCCCGATCGCCGTCGCCGATGCGCCGACGTTGGCCGACGTGAGCGTGTCGGTGCGGTGCAAACCTGTAACCGGGCGGGTGGATCAGGCGTGCGGGATCGTCTGGCGTTACCGAGACGAGAACAACTACTACCTCGCCCGGGCGAACGCGCTCGAGGACAATGTCAACTTCTACTACGTCCAGAACGGGCGGCGGCGGGAGATCAAGGGCTGGAAAGGCAAGGTGGCCTCGGGCACCTGGCACGCACTTCGGGCGAACATGCGCGGCGACAAGGTCGAGGTTTATTTCGACGGCGCCAAGGCGATCGAAGCGCGCGACTCGCGGTTCTCGGCGCCAGGAAAGGTCGGCGTCTGGACCAAGGCCGACTCGCGCACGCTGTTTGATGACCTCACTGCAGCACCACCCGAGTCACCATGAGCAGTCAGAAAGGGACACCAAGCCAGCCGATTGCCACGGTCGGCGATGAGCCTGTCGCAGTGCCATCGGCACCGGCGCTCGAGCCGTACGCGCTACGCGACCTGCTGCTCTATTTCCTCCGGCTCGGCACGTTCGGCTTTGGGGGTCCGATCGCGCTCACCGGCTACATGCAGCGCGACCTGGTGGAGCGGCGCCGCTGGATCTCTGAGCAGGATTACAAGGAGGGGCTCGCGCTTGCTCAGCTTGCCCCCGGGCCGCTGGCGGCGCAACTCGCGATCTACCTGGGGTGGGTGCGCGCGCGAGTCCTGGGTGCAACGCTCGTGGCCGTTGCCTTCGTCGCCCCGTCGTTCCTGATGGTGCTAGCGCTATCTGTACTCTACGTGCGGTTCGGCGGGCCCTGGATGCAGGGGGTGTTCTACGGGATCGGTGCCGCCGTCATCGCCATCATCGTCAGGAGCGCGACCAAGCTCGTGAAGATGACGGTCGGGCGCGACCGGCTGCTCTGGCTGCTCTTCGTGGTCAGCGCGCTCGTGACGGCGTGGACTGAGTCGGAGATCCTCTGGGTGTTCCTTGCGTCTGGGCTCGTCGCGCTGGCTGTGCGGGCGTGGCCGCGGCGTTGGCTAGGGGGGGAGCTGGGAGCGCTGCTCCCGCCGCTCTTGTTCTGGCCAGCCCGGCTCGGTGTCGCAGCCGATGCCGCGGCGGCTGGCGTTCTGTGGACCATCTTGTGGTTCTTCGCCCAGGCGGGGTCGGTCGTATTCGGAAGCGGGCTCGCGATCGTGCCGTTCCTGCATGGCGGCGTGGTGCAGCACTTCGGCTGGCTTAGCGAGCGGCAATTCCTCGATGCTGTCGCCGTGGCGATGATCACGCCGGGGCCCGTGGTCATCACCGTCGCGTTCATCGGCTACCTGGTGGCGGGTCTGCCAGGCGCCATCGCCGCGACCATCGGGGTATTCCTGCCCGTCTATCTCTTCGTCGTGCTCCCGGCGCCATACTTCCGCCGCTTCGCAGGGAATCGGCAGGTTCACGCCTTCGTGGATGGGGTTACCGCGGCGGCGACGGGGGCCATTGCGGGCGCGTCCTTTGTGCTGGGAAAGCGGGCGCTCTTCGATGCCGGCACGGTCGTCATCTGCCTGGTCACTCTGATGCTGGTCACCAAGGCACGGCGCGTTCCCGAGCCCGCCGTGATCCTCGCCGCGGGCGCCGTCGGTCTCGCAGTCCGGGGGCTCGCGTCATGAAATGGGTCACTCGCCGGCAGATCCGGGTGAACCGGGCCGCCACCGCCTGGCTCGTCCGGCGCTTCATCGATCCCGAGGCGACCTTCCTCTTCGTCGAGCCCGAGGCGGTGGTGGACGTCCAGCGGCGGGAGGGGGCAACCGACTTCGACGCGCCGGGCGCGCGCTACCCGCACAAGGACGGCCAAGGGCGTTGCTCCTTCGAGGCGCTGGTGCAGGAGCACTGCGCCAACGACGACGCGCTACGCTCGCTCGCGCGTATCGTCCGGAGCGCGGACTTCGCGGAGGAGCTGAGCCTCACGCCCGAGGGGGCCGGGCTCCGTGCGATCTCGCGCGGTTTCCCGCTCGTGTCGCGTGACGACCACGAGACCGTCGAACGGGCGGGGTTCCTCTACGACGCGCTGTACGCGGCGCTCCAGCGTGAACTTCAGGAGAAGCCAAGGGGGACGCCTACATGACCTGGGTGCATCGGTCGACCTGCCGACTGACCAGCCTCGTGCTAACCCTTCTTGGGGTGCTCACGATGGGGGGTTGCTCCCGCGGGCGGGAGGTCGTGGTCTACTCATCTGTCGACCAAGTCTTCGCCGAACCCGTGTTCCGTGAGTTCGACCACGAGAGTGGTGTTCCGGTGCGAGGCGTATTCGACACCGAGGAGGCGAAAAGCACGGGGCTGCTCAACCGGCTGATCGCGGAAGCGAACCACCCGCAGGCCGACGTGTTCTGGTCCGGCGATCCGGTACGGGCCTTCGCCCTCATCCGACGCGGGCTCGTTGAGCCGTACCGCTCGCCCAGCGCCGCGAGCATCCCTGGGCAGTTCAAGGGCGCGGATGGGAGCTGGACCGGCTTCGCCGCCCGGGCCCGCGTGCTCCTGGTGAACCGGAGCCGAGTGCCCGCGGACGCGACCCCGAACTCGATCCGCGACCTGGCGAACCCGCGCTGGAGAGGCCAGACCGCGATCGCGAACCCGCTCTTCAGCACGGCCACGATGCATGTGGCCGCACTCTTTACGGTATGGGGCGACGACAGCGCGAAGGCGTTTCTCGAGGCCCTCAAGGCAAACGGCGTCCATGTCGTGCCATCGAACGGCGAGGTGAAGCGCCTCGTGGCGGCTGGGGAAGTTGCGTTCGGTCTTACCGATACGGACGACGCGAACGAAGCCGTGAAGGACGGCTCGCCCGTCGAGGTCGTGTACCCGGACCAGGACGGGATGGGAACCCTCGTCATGCCGACCGTGGCCGTGCTCCTGAAAGGGGCGCCGCACCCAGCCGCCGGACGGCGGCTGATCGACTATCTGGTTGCCCCCAACACCGAGGAGCGGATGGCGCAACTGGCTGCGCACATGCCGCTCGGCGCGGGCGTCCCGCGCGTTCCTGGGGTCCGCGGCATAGATCAGGTTCGGCCGATGCGAGTCGACTACGCGCGGGTGGCGGCTACGATGGAGCGCATCCAGCCGTGGCTCCGGCACTGGGTCGGGCTCTGAGAACACGTTTTCTCTCTGATCCGGCCGCACGCTGGACGCTCGCTGCCGCCGGCCTGTTGAGCCTCGCAGTCCTGCTCCCGGTCGCGGCGTTGGGCGGTGAGTTGCTGTCGGGGACCGAGTCGCTCCGCCACGCTGCCGAAGTGCTGGGTGGGCCGCCGACGTGGGTGTTGCTGGCGCGCTCGGTGACGCTCGCCCTCTCTGCGTCGATCGTCGCACTCGTGGTCGGGCTGCCGCTCGGTGTGCTGCTCGGCCGGACTGATGTGCCGGGGCGCTTGTGGGCGCTGGTCGTCCACACCTTCCCGGTGTTCGTACCGCCCTTCCTCTCCGCCCTCGGCTGGTTCTACCTCTTCGGCAGGTCCGGCCTCCTCGGCTCTGACCTGAGCGCGCGCCTGCTATTCGGGTGGGGAGGAGCAACAGCGGTGTTAGGGCTCACGTTCGCCCCAATCGTCACCGGGCTGACTGCATTAGCGCTTCAAGGCGTCGACCCCTCACTCGAGGAGGCGGCACGCGTCGCCGCGAGCCCGGGCCGCGTCGTCCGCCGCGTCCTGCTTCCCGTCGCACAGCCCGCGGTCGGTCTCGCGCTGCTCCTCGTCTTCGCCCTCGCCTTCTCCGAGCTCGCCGTTCCAATGTTCCTACAGGTGCGCGTATACCCGGCCGCGGTATTCGCGAGGCTCGCGGGGATCGACTATGCGCCGGGCGAGGCGGTCGCGCTGGCATTTCCGCTACTGGTCGTGACGGCGATCCTCGTCGTGTGCGAGCGCAGATTCCTCGGCGAGCGCCCCTATGCCGTGCTCGGGCTGCGCATGGGCGAGCGAATGGTGTACCCGCTCGGGCGCTGGCGGTGGGCGGTCACTGGTGCATGCTGGTGTGCGGCACTCGTGTCGGCCGCTCCGATCCTCGCACTGGTCTGGCGTGCCGGCTGGCAGGGGCTCGCTCAGGCGCCCACGTGGATGGGCGGGAGCCTCTGGAATGGTCTTGGAGCGGCGGCGCTCGCGGCAGCGGCCGTCGTTGGACTGGGGTTGACCGCTGCCTGGGCGGTAGCGCGCCAGCGCGCGGGCGCAGCGGTGATCGATGCAACCCTGATGGTCGGATTCCTTACGCCGGCCGCTGTGCTCGGGGTGGGGATCATTACCGTCTGGAACCGGCCATCGACCCAGGCAATCTACGGCAGTCTCGCGGTGGTGGTATTGGGGCTTGTGGCGCGGTACGCGGCGGTCGGCGTGCGCGCCCTTACGGTGGTGATCCGCCAAAGCCCGCTTCATTGGGAGGACGCGGCGGCCGTTTTCGGCGCGCGCTTTGGCCGGCGGATGCGCCGGATCGTGCTTCCCCTGCACGCCCGAGGGATCGCGGCTGCGGGCCTCTTCACGCTCGTCTTCTGCTTGCGCGACCTCGACACGGTCATCCTCTTCTACCCACCCGGACGCGAGCCGCTGCCCGTGCGCATCTTCACGCTTGAGGCCAACGGCCCGGAGACAGTAGTCGCCGGACTGGCAGTCGTGCAAGTCGCCGTGACGGCAGTCCTGCTCGCATTCGCCACCCTCGTGATTACAAGGCAGACCCGCAGGTGAGTGCAGCGAGTCCAGCCATTGAGCTTGAGGACGTCTGGCTCTCGTACGGACGCGTACCAGCGCTCGCGGGCGTGACGCTCAGCCTCGGGATCGCGGAAACCTTGGCCGTGCTCGGCCCCTCCGGCAGCGGCAAGACGTCGCTCCTGCGCGTGATACTCGGCCTGAGCGCGCCTGACCGCGGCCGGGTCCGCATCGTGGGCGAGACAGTCAGCGCCGACGGGGTGATTCTGCGCAATCCCGAGAAGCGGCGCCTCGCCGTGGTCTTCCAGGATCTGGCGCTCTGGCCGCACATGACGGTCGCGGAGAATCTCTCCTTCGGGCTGGAGGCACAGCGAGTGCCACGGCCGGAGGTGCGGCGCCGCGTCAGCGACATGCTGGAGCGGGTCTCCTTGGGCGGCATGGCGATGCGCTACCCGGCGCAGCTCTCCGGTGGCGAACGCCAGCGGGTCGCCATTGCCCGCGCTTTGGTGCTCGAACCGCTCGCGGTGCTCTTCGATGAGCCGCTCAGTAACCTGGACATCGTGTTGCGCCAGGAGCTCATTGCGCTGGTCAAGTCGCTGCTCGCCGAACGCGGTGCGAGCGCCGTGTATGTCACGCACGATCCGCGCGAGGCGGCGCTGCTCGCGAGGCGCATCGGCGTCTTGGCTGGAGGTCGCATCGTGGCCTGCGGGGATGTCGAGCAGCTTCGCCGGAATCCGCCGACGGGGGATGGCGTGCGGGCACTCCTCGGCGAGCTGCTTGACTGAACCGAATGTCGATGGCGCGTCGGCCTGCAGGGCAGGCCACTGATCGCCACCAAGTCCGCCACGCGCGGGAGTCGCCCGAACAGTGCGGGCGCCCAGCCAAGGCCGAGCACGAACATTTCCACGAGGCATTGGAGCAGGAGCACCTGCACGTGCACGACGCGCACCACCAGCACGCGCACGGCCCGGACGATCCTGTGGGTGAGCCACACTCACACCGGCATCGGCACGAGCCCGTGGTGCACAGCCACCCACACTACCCCGACATCCACCACGGGCACGGACACGGCTGACCCTCGGCTCCGGACGGCGAATCGGAAGGCGCCGTCATGCGCCGGTCTGCCTCCCTGCGGTCTTCGTTGCCATGCGGTCGAGCGCCGCGCGCAGGTCGCGGGCGAGCTTCGTCGCGTCGTCGTTCGCCCAGAAATGCATGAAGAAGAGCCGCGGCTGCTCGTCAAGCATGTGGCCGAGAAGCGCAGGCCACTTCGATACCGCTCCCTGCGGCGCGTGAATCACGGGGTGCACTGCTGGCGACCAGCACGAATGCTCTTTTCGGTTTCTTCAGGTTAACTCCGGCGAGGCAGTCGGGTAGCACGACGGCGAGCAGCCTCGGTCGTTGCCTGCGCGACCAGCATGTCCCAGTCGTCCGGGGGCGTTCTACGCGCCAGCCCATCGGCGAACATGCGATACGCATCGGTGGCGCTCCCGTAGGTACGGAGCGACTGCTCGTCGTTGATCCAGGCGAAGACGATGAGCCGGGCATCGCTTCGGAAGCGGAAGAACAGTCGGTACCGCCCCCCGCCGGTCTTGGCCCGCCGCCAGTGGGCGTACTCCGGACCGAGGGTGTGGCCAAGGCGGTACTCTGGCGCGTTCGGGTCGCGCGGAATCGCCTCAAAAATGAGATCGAGCACGTGGGCAAGGAGCTTCTGATTCGGCCCCGGGAGGCTCGCGCCGGCCCGGCCGGCGCGCTGGACCTCCTCCTCTGCCGCCGCGACGAGACGCTCGAG
>JBIOTT010000200.1:0-11953 GCA_044866195.1 Gemmatimonadales bacterium | reverse complement strand
GACGGCCGGGGCGGCTCGAGCGCCTTTTCCAGCAGCGGCGAGGTGATGTTGTAGGGGATGTTTCCGGCCAGCAGGTATTCCGGCGCGCCGGCCAGGGCACGCCAGTCCGCCTCGAGCGCGTCGGCCTCGATCACGGTCACAGCCGGCAATCGCTCGCGCAGCGCGGGAATGAGCGAGCGGTCCTTTTCGATCGCAATCACCCGTCCGGCCCGCTCGGCCAGCGCCGCGGTCAACCCACCGCGGCCGGGGCCGATCTCGACGATGGTATTGGCCGGTCCCGCCTCGAGCGCGTCGGCGATGCGCGCGAGAATCCGGGGGTCGGTCAGGAAATGTTGCCCAAGACGCTTCTTGGGAACGGGCATGGGCAGGAAGTTTCACCGCAGAGGCGCAGACACCGCGGAGGAAAAACACAGAGAGGGGTCGTTCTCTGCGCCCTCTGCGTCTCTGCGGTTCAATGGTTTGCGTTTAACTCGGTAGCCTTGTTCAGGCGTAAGACCAGCAGGGTCCGGTCGTCGATCGGAGGCGAGGTGAAGCCGTCCGCTTCGGCGTACACCGCCTCGAGGATCGCGTCCGGCGCCTCGCTACGGTGGGCGCAGATCTGCTGGAGCAATCTCCTCTCGCCGAATCGTTCGCCTTTCGCGTTCCGCGCGTCGATCAGTCCGTCGGTGCAGAGGCAGAGGAGATCGTCCGGCGCCCAGCCGATCTGTCGCCGCTCGATCGTGCCCTGCATGGCAAGACCGATGGGCGGTCCCGTCGCCTCCAGCCGCTCTGGGTCACCCACGGGGGGAACCCGAAACGCGTAGGCGTGTCCGGCATTGGCATACGACAGCCGAGCGCCGGTCGCATCGAGCACGCCGTAGAAGACGGTGAAGTACATCTCCGTGGTCCTGAGCTCGGTGCCGAGACTCTCGAGCAGCGCCGAGAGCGTCTCGTCGGGCGTCACCGCGGCGGCGGCGTGAATGCCTGCCGCGGACATGACCAGCGCCATGATGAGCGCAGCCGAGAATCCGTGGGACGACACGTCGCCCAGCATGACGCCCACCCGGCCGCGGCCCAGCCGGGTGAAGGTGTAGAAGTCGCCGCCCACCGACTCGGCAGGCACGCATCGCGCCGCCAGCCGGGCTTCGTCCTGGAGCACGCCGGGATTAGGCAGCAGCTTGAGCTGGAGGTCGTGAGCCAGCTCCAGCTCGCGGCGGAGCCGCTGCTGGCGCAGGTCGCGGAGCACCAGCCGAGCGTTCTCGACCGCGGCGCCGATCTGATTGGCGACCGCCGTAACCAGCTTCCGGTCGCCCGGGGTGAACCGGTCGCCGCCCGCCCGATCGGTGAGGTTGATGACGCCCAGGCACCGGGTGGTCCCTCCCGGCGCGGCGTAGGAGATCGGCACGCTCAGGTATGCCCGTCCCTTGTAGCCGCGCTCTCCGTCGCCCGGTGGGTCGGCCGTCTCGTCGGGGTCGTGCGCGAACACCCGCCGCTCCCGGAACACCCGGGCGGCGACCGAGCGCTCGTCCTCGGGTGAGACCGGGACCACGGCCTCGGTACTGAAGCCGCGGGCGGCCACGGTTCGCAGCAAGCCGGTCGCCTCGTCGTATACCATGATCGAGGCGCGCCGAGCGCCAACCACGGTACTGACCTCGCGAACGATCGTCTGGGCCGCCTGATCCAGCCGGGTGGTCCGGCCGAGGATCTCGCTGATGGCGTAGAGGAGATCGATCTCTTCGTAGCGGGTGGCCAGCTCCTCGGCCAGGAGGCCACGCTGGCGCTCTCCGTCCAGCAGCGCAGCCAGGATCGGTTTCACCCGGGATGCCGCCTCCGCGCCAGCTCCTTCGTCGGCGACGGCCGTCTCGATCCAATAGCCCTCGATGCCGGGCACCGGATCGAGCCGGATCGAGCCGCTCGGCGTGGGCACCAGCCCCGCCGCGCGCGGAATCGGGGGCCTCCAGCCAGGGTCGCCGCCCGCGGCCACCTGCAGGCCATGCCCATCGAAGCGCCAGAGCCGCACCCGTCCACCGACGAGTGCGCCCAGCGCTCCGAGGATGTCGTCGAGCCGCGCTACCGGCGGCGCAGCGTCATGCAGATGGAGTTTCCCTGCTCGTTGAAATGGACGTCGTCCACGAGCTTTCGGATGAGGAACAGACCCCGCCCGCAGGTGTCGGCGATCTGTTCGGGCCGGACCGGTTCCGGGATCTGGGCGGGATCGAACCCGACCCCTTCATCGGTCACCTGGACCCGAATGTGGTCGGCGAACAGTTCGGCGTCGACCTGCACCGATTTGGTGGGATCTTCTTCGTTGCCCCGCACCACCGCGTTGGCGAGCGCCTCGGCCAGCGCGACCTGCAGCCGGAACCGGAGGTGGTCACTGGCCGGCGTGCCGGAGAGACAGTGGCGGGTCACCAGGCTCACTGTCTGCTCGATGCAAGCGACCTCGCTCGGCATCTTGAGCTGGACCCGGACGCCCGTCGGCTGCATTCCGGACGGGGTGCGGCGGATGCAGAGTTGAAGGGGTGAGGTCATGGGCGGGATCAGAAGTTCGCGAGCGCCT
This sequence comes from Gemmatimonadales bacterium, assembly GCA_044866195.1. Classification (GTDB taxonomy): domain Bacteria; phylum Gemmatimonadota; class Gemmatimonadetes; order Gemmatimonadales; family GWC2-71-9; genus DASQPE01. The sequence continues at coordinate 9,414 of JBIOTT010000200.1, read as the reverse complement.
GCTCTGGGGTGTCCGCGATGGCGAAGAGGGTGTCGAGCTTGGTCAGCTCGAAGAGAGACCGAAGGTCCTCGTTCAGCCCGGATAGCCGAAGCTCGCCGCCCAACTCGCGAACCCGCTTGGAAAGCGACACGAGGGCCCCGAGTCCGGAGGAGTCGATGTAGCCGGTGCGGGCGAAGTCGATCAGGAACTTGCGCTCGCCCCGATCCAGGGCGCCGTTGATCAAATCCTTGAGCTCCTGGCGGTTGCCGACTATGAGCTGACCATCCACTCGAACCACCACCGCTCCGCCTGCCTCTTTGGTCTGATGAAAACCCATGCCCGTCTCCGTCAGAGAGTCGCCGGGTCCTGCTGCAACGCCACGACTGCCGCCACCTCGACAATATCATCGGTCGTGGCCCCGCGGGACAGGTCGGCCATGGGCCGGCGGAGACCCTGCAGGATGGGCCCCAGGGCAACCGCACCGGCCAGCCGGTGCACCAGCTTGTAGCCGATATTGCCCGCGTTCAGATCTGGAAAGACCAGGACGTTGGCCCGGCCGCTCACGGGGGACCCCGGTGCCTTCCGATCGGACACCTCGGGCATCAGGGCCGCATCGACCTGGAGCTCGCCGTCGGACGCGATTCCGGGCGCCAGGTCGCGGAAGCGGATGGCAGCATCCCGCACCCGATCGATCGGTGCTCCGCGCGCGCTGGCTTTGGTGCTGTACGACAGAAACGCTACCCGGGGGACATCGCCCACCAGCCGGCTCCGGTCGCGAGCGGCTGCGAGCGCGATCTCGGCCAGCTGCTCCGAGGTTGGCTCGGGAATCACGGCGCAGTCGGTGAAGGTCAGGACGCTGTCGTTGGGAAGGACCATGTAGAACGAGGAGCTGACCAGATTGACGCCGGGGGCGGTGCCGATCGCCCAGAGGGCGGCTCGAATGACCTCTGCCGTCGCATGAACCGCTCCGCCCACACAGCCGTCCGCCTCTCCCAGAGCGACCAGCCCCGCGCCGAAATTGAGCGGCTCGCTCGCGACCTCGATGGCGTGCACCCCATCCCGGATCTTCTCCGGCCGCCGGCTCCGCAGATGGTTGGCGACCCGCTGAAGCCGAGGGTCCTTTTCGGGGAGCACGGCGCCGGGGCCGAGCACGATGGGCTCGGCGATCCCCTCGCGCCGGAGCCGCTCGGCCGCGGCGCGAACCCGTTGGTCCTCTCCCTCCGCCAGCACCACGCGGGCGCGGCGCTCAGCCGCGCGCCGCAGGAGGTCGGCTCGAAAGCTCATCGCCCGAAGCGGCGCTCCAGCGCCGCGGCCACCGCGGGATGCACCAGGCTGCCGACGTCGCCGCCGAAGCGGGCGACCTCGCGCACGAGACTCGAGCTCAGGTACGTGAGATCCAGCGCCGGAACCAGAAAGACGGTCTCGAGGCCCGGGTGCAGCTGACGATTCATCAGCGCCATCTGAAACTCGTACTCGAAGTCGCTGACCGCGCGGAGGCCGCGGACCACCATGCTGGCGCCGATCCGCTTGGCGTATGCGGCGAGCAGGCCATCGAACGCCTCGAACCCCACCCGGGGATCGACCCCGCAGGCCGTTCGCAGCAGGTCGAGCCGCTCCTCCACTGGGAAGAGCGGCTGCTTGGCCACGTTCACCGCGACGGCGACCACCAGCCGGTCGCAGAGAGCGAGGCTGCGGCGAATGAGATCTTCATGGCCGCGCGTAGGCGGATCGAATGAGCCCGGGTAGATGGCGATCCGCGTCATGGACCGTGGCAAAAGGTGAGGGCGGTGTCGCCATACCTGCGGGTATCGTCCCCGGGCAGGGCAAGGTCGGCTCGGTGCTCGACCGAAAGAATGCGTGCGAATGGCCGCTTGCGGAAGAGCGCCACGAGCCGCTCGGCCGCGTGGCTGCTATAGGGGGGATCGGCAAACGCCAGGTCGTAGCTGGCAGGCGCGAGGCGTTGGGCGAACCGCAGCGCGTCGCCCCGATGAACTCGGACCGCATCGCCCACGCCGAGCGCGTCGATGTTAGCCCGGAGAGCGGCAAGCGACCCGGGCGCGAGCTCGACAAACTCGACCGATGCGGCGCCGCGCGAGAGCGCTTCGAGCCCCAGCGCGCCGCTCCCGGCATAGAGGTCGGCCACCCTGGCGCCGGGGAGCAAGGGTGCGACGATGCTCATCCAGGCTTCGCGAACCCGATCGGCGGTCGGGCGCACCCGAGCGTCCTTGGGCACGATCAATCGTCGCCCGCCGAACCGTCCGGCCACGATCCGCACGGGCTCAGGTGTCGCGCGTCATCGGCTAGTGCCGTTCCACAACGGCCTAGCCCCGAGCCGGCGCGAGCGCGCAGAGTCGCGCCTGCAAGGTGCTGAATCCCTGCCAGTCGTTGAGCTCGAGTCGGAACGCGGCGTCGACCGGACCGTCTCCCAGACCGGTGACCCGGTCGGCCCATTGGAACCCGATCGCGCTCAGCTGGATGTCGCCGTCCTCCAGCGTGCCTTTCAGGTGCCCGCTCCCGACGATCGCCCGGCGGGAGAAGCGGACCCCCCGGACGCCCAGCACCGGGGTGGGGTTCCCCGCTCCGCACGGCTCGAGGTAGCGCGCCAGGCGCTCGAAGTCGGCCGTTGCATGCCCCAGCGGAATCTCCAGGTCGACCCGCTGTTCGGGACCCAGATCGTCCGGCCCGAGGAGCTGGCGGGCCACGCCGGCGAACCGGGAGCGGAAGGCGCCCAGGTTGTCGCGGCGAACCGTGAGCCCGGCCGCCATGTGGTGGCCGCCGTAGCGCTCGAGCAGGTCGCCGCATTCGCTCAGCGCTGCGTGGAGATCGAAGCGGGAGATGCTCCGGCCCGATCCCTTTCCGATGTCGCCGTCGAAGGCGATCAGAAAGGTCGGCCGGCCGTAGCGCTCGACCACCCGCGACGCCACGATCCCGACCACGCCGGGATGCCAGCCTTCGCCGTCGAGCACGATCACCGTGTCCAGCGCGCCCGCCTGGCTCAGCTGGTCGAGCACCTGGTCGAGAATCCGCTGGTCGATCAGCTGCCGTTCCGCGTTGAGGGTGTCGAGCCGCCGGGCCAATGCCATCGCCTCGGTGGCATCGTCGCTCAGCAGCAGCTTCAGGCCCTCGGCCGCGTCGCCGATGCGGCCGGCGGCGTTGAGCCGGGGGCCGAGAATGAAGCCGACGTGCCCGGCCCGGATCGCCCGCCCGGACAGGCCGGCGGTCTCTACCAGGGCGCGTACGCCCACCCATCGGCTGTCGGCCAGAAGCTTGAGCCCGTGCTTCACCAGAATCCGGTTTTCACCGACCAGGGGCACGACATCGGCCACCGTCGCGAGCGCAACCAGATCGAGCAGGTGCAGCGGGAGATTGGGCGAGAGTCCGAGGGCCGGCACCAGGGCCTGTACCAGTTTGAACGCCACCCCGGTGCCGCACAGATCGGTCGCCCCCGAATGGTCGTCCGGTCGCTGGGGATCGAGTATGGCGTCGGCCGGAGGCAGCACCGGGCCGGGGAGGTGGTGGTCGGTGACGATCACCTGGATCCCGGCCCGCGTGGCGGCGGCCACTGCCTCGACGGCCGTGATGCCGCAATCGCAGGTGATGATGAGGCCGGCCCCCATCGCCTGGGCGTACGCCAGGCCGGCGGGCCCGAAATCATAGCCGTCGCGCAGCCGATGGGGCACGAAGGCCGTGGCAGTCCCGCCCGCCAGCCGGAGCGCCCTAGTGAGTAGCGCGGAGGCGCATTGGCCGTCCACATCAAAGTCGCCATGGACCAGAATCGGCGCCCCGCGCCGCACCGCGGCCACGGTGAGCTCGACCGCTCGATCCATGTCCCTGAGCGCCGACGGATCGGACAGCTCGGTAAGACTGGGACGAAGAAATCGGCGGGCGGCATCGGGCGCCGAATAGCCCCGCTGCACCAGAATTCCGGCCAGCGCCGGCGGCAGGCTGAGCGCGCTCGCCAGCTCGCGAACCAGGGATTGGTCCGGCGACGGGGTCACGACCCACCGGAGCGGAGCCCCCGCAAGGGTGGTCACGAGTCGGCCGAGTAGAGGATGACGCCGCAGGCCTCGCATCCTTCGACGATCGCACCGGCCCGGATCTGGCTCCGGCGATTGCGCGGAATCGCCGTGAAGCAGGCGCCGCAAGCGTCGCCATTGAGCGGGACCACCACCGCGGTGGCGCGCGCCCGGCGCAGGCGGTCGTAGCGAATCCGCAGGGCCCGGTCCAGGAGGTTCGCCGCGGCCTCCCGCTCCTGCGCCAGCGCCTCGCGCTGGGAGACGAACGTGGCCCGCTGCGACGCGAGGCCTGCCCGCAGCGGGCCTTGATCGGCTTCCATCGCCTCCATCTTCTGCTGTTCTTCATTCACCCGGGCCTGCAGGCTCTCGACCGTGTCGGCCGACCGCACCCAGTCGCTCTCCTCTTTGGCCAGTACCGATCGCGCGAGGTCCATCTCCGCCATGAGGGTGGACGCCTCTTTGGGGTTGCGGACGAACTCGAGCCGCTGCCGCCGGCGTTCCTGGAGCTGGCGGTAGCTCTCGATCTTCGCCTCGAGCTCGTCTCGCCGGCGGGTGCCGTCGTCAGCAGTCCGCTGGGCCGTATCGCGGGCGCCCCGCGCCCGTTCGAGCTCCTGGTCGAGGCCGGCAACGTCCGCGTCTACTGCGGCGATACGGGCATCCGTCTCTGCAATCGCGCTGTCCTTGGCCTGCAGGTCGAGCAGCTTGATGAGATCAGGGTGCATCGAGAATCCTTGGGTGAGGTGATATCCCCGGGACCTAATGCCGGGATTGGCGCTTACTGGTCTTCTCTCCGACCCGGATGTACCACTGTGGCTGCACCACGCCAGGATAGCGCAGCCCGAGATCCTTGAGACGCCGCTGCTTTTCGGCCCCGTCCTTGATGGTGGCGATCTCCCGATACTCGGGTCGGGCCACCAACGTCTGCTGGGCGCGGGCATATTCGTCGGCGATGCCGTCCGGATTCAGCTCGAGGGCAGACCGGCGCAGCTCGCTCCACGCTGCAGCCGCATCCGGCGAGAGGCCTTCCGGAAGCTGGGTGCCCGGGTCGGACGGAGGGAGGCTCGCCAGCGCGACATACAGCTCCCGGAACGCAGCGAGCTCGAACAGCTCCGGTTTGAGCTCGCTGCGGCCGATGGCTCTCCACTCCGGCGAGGCGATCATTGCCCGCAGCAGCTGCCGCTCGGCCCGCGCGCCGAAGCGACTCCGAGGGCGGGCGGACTGCGGCGCAGCACTCCCTCTCGGCCGCACATCGGCCTGCCCCCGGGTCGGGGCTCCGGCCGCCGGCGTCGCCGGCCCTCGCGCTGCCTCGGCGGCCACGACCTCCCTCGGCACGCCCACTCGCTCCGCGGTCCGGCTGGTGTAGAGCTCCCGCATGACCGGATCTGCCGCTGCCCGGATCGTGGGCAAGAGCTTGTCCAGCGCCTCGCGCCGTCGCTCCACCTTTTCGAACCAGCCACGCTGCTCCAACAGCTGGATCTTCCGCTCCAGCACGTCGATCGCGTCGCGAAGCACCGGCGCCAATGCGGCGCTCCCGCCGGACCGGACCAGCGTGTCGGGATCCTCGTTCGCCGGCATGGTCGCCACCTTGACCCGGACGCCGTGCCGGAGCAGCTCGTCACCCGCGCGGAAGGTCGCCTTGAGGCCGGCGTCGTCGCTGTCGTACAGCAGAGTCGCCGCCGGCGCGAACCGGCGCAGCAGCGTGGCCTGATCGCCGGTCAGGCCGGTGCCCAGGGGCGCAACCACGTGATCCACGCCCGCGAGCACCAGCCGGAGGACGTCGAAGTAGCCCTCGACCAGGATGACCGACTGCTCCTGCCGGATCGGGCCTTTCGCCTGGTGCAGGTTGTAGAGCAGGCGGCCCTTGTGAAACAGGGGCGTCTCCGGCGAATTGAGGTATTTGGGCTCACCCTGGCCCAGCAGCCGCCCGCCGAAGCCGACCACGCGGCCCCGCAGATCGTGAATGGGGAACAGCAGGCGATGCCGGAAGCGCGGCACCAGGCTGCCGTCCTCCCGGCGGAACAGGAGCCCGCTCTCGAGCAGGACCGGCTGCTCGATGCCGAGCTCCGCCATCGCGGCGCTGAACGCGCTGCCCTGGGGCGCCCAGCCGAGGCCGTGCTGCCCCGCCTGCTCCAGCGTGATCTCGCGGCCGGCCAGGTAGTCGCGCGCCTCTTTGGCATCGGGTCGCTCGAGCAGTTGCCGCCCAAACCAGTCATGCGCCGCTGCTACCGCACCAAAGAGCGGTTCGAGCGGGTCCGGCCCTGCCCGGCTGCCGCTTTCGGGGACCACGATCCCGCTTCGGCGGGCCACGTCCCGCACCGCCGTGGGGTAGTCCATTCCGAAGCGCTTCATCAGCCAGCGGAACACGTCGCCCGACTCGTGACACACGAAGCAGTAGTACATCCCCCGCTTCGGAATGACGGTGAAGTTGCGGTTCTTTCCTCCGTGAAAGGGGCACGGGCCCCGATAGTCGGAGCCCGTGCGCTTGAGGTTCACCGATTCCCCGATGAGCCCGACCAGATCCGCGCTGTCGCGGACCTGTTCGATCACCTCTTCGGGAATCATGCTCACGCGGGGAACTCCACGATCGTTACCCCCGTGCCTCCCTGGTTGCGCGGCGCAAATCCGAAGCGGGCGACCCGGCGATCGCCGCGGACCACCCGATGCACCCGTTCGCGCACCACGCCGGTTCCCATGCCGTGAATGATGCGGAGATAGGGATGTTCCGCCAACACCGCGGCATCCACGGCTGCTACGGTCGCCGCCTCCGCCTCGTCGCCGGTCATCCCGCGGAGGTCGATCTCGAAGGCGGACAGGCGGTCGGGCGGACTGGCGGACAGTGATTCACCCGCTTGGCGGGCCTTCGGCGCGTCGGCTGAGCCCGCGACCGCCGTGACAGTACCCGGATCCACCACCATGCGCATCGCACCCACTACCACGACGAGCTTGCCATCCGAGCGCAGCTCCGCAACCCGGCCCACCCCGCCCGGGCCGATCCGCACTCGGCTCCCGACTCCGATCGGAGTGCCCGCCGGCGCGGCGTCCTCATCCGACTCGGCCGCGGCAAGGGCTTGTGCCTCGGCCGTGATGCCTTCCTCGACCAACCGCCGCGCGTCGCGCGCAGCCGCGGCATCCGCCGCGGTCCGGGCCGCCCCCAGCGCCTCCTCCACTCGTCCTCGCGCCTCGAGGAGAAACGCGCGCGCCTGTTCCCGGGCCCGCCGTTCGGCTTCCTTCTCCCGCTTCCGCAGTGCCGCCTCGCGCGCCGCCTGTCCCTCCGCCTGCGCCCTCAAGCGCGCCGCCAGCGCGTCCGCTTCGAGCCGGCGGGCCTCGAGCTCCGCCTGATCGGCTGCCAGCTCACGGGCCCGCTCCTCGACGGTCGCCAGCAGCTGGTCCAGGGTCTTCTCGGTCTCGGGAACGCGGGCTTCGGCATCGGCCAGCACGTCGGGCGCCACGCCGAGACGCCGGGCAATGGCGAGCCCGTAGGAGCGGCCCGGAACTCCCTTCGCGAGCCGGTAGGTGGGCGTCAGCGTGGCCGCGTCGAACTGCAACGACGCGTTGACCACGCCCGGAGTGTGCGCGGCGAGATCCTTGAGCGCTCCGAGGTGGGTGGTAGCGAGTGTGACGGCGCCCCGTCCGGTGAGTGCGCTGAGTGTAGCGGCCGCCAGGGCGGCGCCTTCAGTGGGATCGGTGCCGCCCCCCACTTCGTCCAGCAGCACCAACGACGTGGCGTCGGCCTCGTCCAGAATTCGGCGCAGCATGGCGACGTGCGCGCTAAAGGTAGAGAGACTGGCCGCGATGGATTGGCGATCGCCGATGTCGGCGAAGAACCGTCCGAACGCCGGCAGACGGCTCTCCCCGCCCAGCGGCGGAACCACGCCGCTCTGAGCCAGCGCGGCAAAGAGCGCCACGGCCTTGAGCAGCACCGTCTTGCCGCCCGTGTTCGGGCCGCTGACCAGCAGCGTCCGCTCGCTTGCGTCCAGGTCAAGATCGAAGGGAACCACGGCCCCTGGCACCAGCAGCGGGTGGCGCCCGTTCCGGATGGCGAGCGGCGCCGGCGCGGCCGCAACTGCGGGCACTTCTCCGGCCACCGCGACTGCGTAGCGCGCGCGTGCGACCAGGTCGTCCACCGCGATCGCCATCGCGATCGCGTCACGGATGACCGGCAGCGCCGGCCGGAGGAGGTCGCTGAGCTCCCGGAGCACGCGGAGAGTCTCCCGTTCCTCCTCGACCTGGGCTTCCCGCAGCGCGTTGCCGAGGTCGATGGCCTCGGTCGGCTCGACGAAGAGCGTCCCCGCACTGCCCGATTCGCCGTGCACGATACCGGAGGGCCGCGATCGCAAGTCGCGCCGGACCGGTATGACGTAGCGGCCCTCGCGCACAGTTACGGTCGCGCCCGGAGGGATTGCGTTCGGGTCGAGGCCGCGCAGCAGCCCTTCGAGCTTGCGAAGCAGCCGGTGGCGCGCGTCCTGGACTTCCCGCCGCGCGGCGGCGAGCCGAGGACTCGCGCTGTCGAGCACGCTGCCATCCGCGTCTACCGACTGCTCCAGACGCCGCTCGAGTCGCTTTTCCGGCAGGGGGCGTAGCAGCTCCGCGGTCCGCGGCACTTGCGCCGCCACCCGGCTCAGCTCGGCGTGGACCGCTTGCGTTGCGGTCAGGGCCCGGTGGATCGCCGCGAGCTCGGAGCCTTCGAGCACGCTCCCCTCGATCCGGAGCCGAGCCAAGGCGGGCGCGACATCCGGCACCGCCTCGGCCAGGAGGCCGTCACCCCGCCGGAAGAGCCCGGCGACCTCGCCGACCCGAGCCAGCTCGGTGTGAATCCAAGGGAGGTCGTCGGTCGGCCGGCGCGCCCGCACCCTGGCGGCACCAAGCGGCCCGGCTGCGTGGGCGGCGACTCGCGCCAGCACCGCATCCAGCTCGATGGTCTCGAGCGCGTCGGCCGTGCCGGCGTCCGCCAAAGGCGACGGGGTGCCGGTGGTCGCGTGCACCGGCACCCCGCCTGATGAGGACTCGACTTCCGCCTGCCCCCGGGTCATCCCGCCTGCAGCTCCTCGCGTACGATCTGATTGATCAGCTTACCCTCGGCCCGACCCTTGAATTGCGGCATCACCACACCCATCACCTTGCCCACGTCTTTCGCTCCCGCCTCGATTGCGGCTCGGGCGGCGGCCCGGATTTCGGCTGGCTCGGCCGCGGGGGGGAGGAATTCCTCCAGGATCTTCACCTGACCCAGCTCGACGCCAGCCAGGTCGGCCCGTTGGGCGGCGCTGTACTGCTCGTACGCCTCGCGGCGAATCTTGATTCCCTTCCGGAGTACCTCCACGACCTCGTCGTCCGTCGGATCGCGGCCCGCAAGGCGCAACAGAAGGACCGCATCCTCGTTCTCGGCACCATTCTCGCCAACGTGAAGAACCGCGAGCTCGAA
>JBIOTT010000199.1:0-3192 GCA_044866195.1 Gemmatimonadales bacterium | reverse complement strand
CCACCGGGCCCGTCTGGCCCGCGTCAGCTATGCCGATACCCGCGATTCCACCAGAAACCTCACGCGCTATGGATTTTTGCTGGAAGACGACGACGACATGGCCGAACGGAACGGCGGCAAGCTGTTCGAGCTGGCCGGCGCAAGCTACTCCGAGATGGACTCTGCGCAAATGGACCTGGTCGGCATTTTCGAATATCTCATCGGCAACACCGACTGGTCGGTGATCATGCGACACAACGTCCGGCTGGTGCAGGTCCCCGGCCGCGACGTGCTCTATCCGGTGGCATACGATTTCGATTTTGCCGGGCTGGTGAATGCGCCCTACGCCCGGCCGGACCCTCGCATGCCGATCAAGACCGTCCGCGAGCGGCTCTATCGAGGCATGTGCCGCTCTCTCCAGGAGCTGGCACCCACGCTCGGGCGGGTCATGGCCGCGAAAGCTGCGATCCATCAGGCGTTCGCCGAGGTTCCCGATCTCGAGCCGAAGCGCCTCAAGCAGACGCTCGAATATCTCGAAGATGGCTTCAAGGCGATCGCGGTGCCGAAGGACTTTATGCCCGAGCAGGAGTACGTGTGCGCCAGAACCCGCCAATGACCGGCTCGGTCCGGTGAGTCCGACCACCAACGCCCCGAAGCGGGCGGCGGCCATCGGCGTTCGGCAGCTGCTCCAGAAACCGGTGCCTCTCGCCCAGCTGTCGGATGCGATCCGGGCCGCACTCGCACCGCTGGACCTCGAGACGCGCCGCGGCAGCTCGGAGACCCGCTCCTAGAATCAGCCTGCCGGTTTACATTCCGCGCCTCTCGGCCGCGAGTCCTTCCCGGTGTTACCGCTCCGTTCGATTGTCCTCGTCGGTCTCGGCAACGTTGGCCGCGGCTTCCTTCGAGTCCTGGCGTCGCAGGCATCGCTCCTGCGCGACCGGTACGGCGTCGGCTTTCGGGTGGTGGGAGCGGCGGACTCGAGCGGTGCGGCCATCGAGCCGGGCGGCTTCGATCCCGCTGGGCTCCTCGCGGCCAAGGAGCGGGGCGGCGTGGCCGGGCTTGCCGCTGCCGGTCGGCCCGGCATGTCCGCACTCGAGCTGGTCGAGAACGTCGCGGCCGACGCGGTCCTGGAGGCGACGCCGGTCGACCCCGCGACCGGGCAGCCCGGGCTCGACATCACCCGCACGGCGCTCCGGCGCGGCATCCCGGTCGTGCTGGCGAACAAGGGTCCGCTCGCGCTCGCGTACGCCGAGTTGGCCGCACTCAGCGACCTCGAGAAGCCCGAAGCCCCGGCCCTTCGCTTCAGCGGGTGCGTCGGTGGCGCAATGCCGACCATCACTCTCGGCCGCCGAGTCCTCGCCGGCGCCCGCGTGCTCAAGGTCGAGGCGGTGCTCAACGGCACCACCCAGTTCATGCTGCGCGGGATGGAGGCGGGGCGGCGCTACGAGGAGATGCTGGCGGAGGCGCAGCGACGGGGCCTGACCGAGACCGATCCCTCGCTCGATGTGGACGGCTGGGACGCGGCCGCCAAGCTGGTGATCGTGGCCAACGCCGTGCTGCGACAGCCGGCGACGCTCGGCGAGGTCGAGATCGAGGGCATCGCCCGGGTTACCCCCGAAGTGCTGTGGGCCGCGGCGGCCCGGGGCGAACGGGTCGTGCTCCTCTGCCTGGCCGCGCCGGATCCGGGCGGCGAGCGGTTTTGCCTGCGGGTGCGGCCCACTGCGCTGCCGCTGGCGCACCCACTGGCCCGGATGGACCCGGAGGAGATGGGCGTCGTCTACCACACCGACATCGCGGGCCGCGCCAGCGCCACCAGCCTCGAGCGTGACCCGGTGCCCACTGCAGCCGCGATGCTGCGCGACTTGCTGGAGATCGCGGGCGCCACGCCGCATTGACATGGCTTCCCCGATCGGGGGAGCGCGGAACTCCCTGATGAGGGGCGAGGTTAAAAGACCTAGGGCTTTCAACTCTAGGAATCGCACGAATGTGGCTGGTTCGGATCGGGCTGCGGCGTCCCTACACCTTCATCGTCGCGGCGCTGCTGGTCGTGGTGTTCGGAATTGTGTCGCTGAAGCGGATGGCGACCGACATCTTTCCCGAGATCAAGATCCCCGTAGTCACGGTAATCTGGATCTACAACGGGCTGGCCCCCGAGGACATGGAGCGCCGGATCGTCACGGTGCACGAGCGGGCCATGACGACCACCGTGAGCGACATCGAGCATATCGAGTCGCAGAGCCTGAACGGCGTGGCCGTCATCAAGGTGTTCTTCCAGCCCGGCGCGAGCATCGACGCGGCTGTTTCGCAGGTCACCGCGATCTCGCAGACCATCCTGCGGGTGCTCCCGCCTGGGGCCACGCCGCCGTTCATCATCCGGTTCAACGCCTCTAACGTCCCGATCCTCCAGGCGAGCCTGAGCAGTGAGTCGCTCTCCGAGCAGCAGCTCTATGACTACGGGCTGAACTTCATCCGGACCCAGCTCGCCACCGTGCAGGGCGCGCAGGTTCCTCTCCCCTACGGGGGCAAGGTCCGGCAGATCATGGTGGATATCGATCCCCGCGCTCTGTACGCGCAGGGGCTCTCGCCCACCGATGTAGCCAACGCTGTCAACGCTCAGAATCTGGTCCTCCCCTCCGGGAGCGCCAAGCTGGGGGCGCGCGAGTACACGGTGCACCTCAACTCGAGCCCTGAGGCGGTCGAGGCCATCAACGACCTGCCGATCCGGAGCGTCAACGGGGCGACCGTCTACCTGCGTGACGTGGCCCAGGTGCGGGACGGGTTCGCGGTACAAACCAGCGTGGTGCGGCAGGACGGCAGGCGCGGCGCGCTGCTAACGATCCTGAAAGGGGGCGGCGCCTCCACCCTCGACATCGTGCGCCGGGTGCGCGAGACCCTTCCCCGGATCCAGGCGACCCTGCCGTCGGCGCTCAAGATCGATCTGCTGGCCGACCAGTCCCTTTTCGTGCGCGCCTCCCTCAACGGAGTACTCCGCGAAGCCGTGATCGCGGCCTGTCTCACCGCGCTCATGATCCTCCTCTTCCTCGGGAGCTGGCGCTCGACCCTCATCGTGGCCCTCTCGATTCCGCTGGCGATCCTGTGCTCGATCATCACGCTGGGCGCACTGGGCCAGACCATCAACGTGATGACGTTGGGCGGGCTGGCACTCGCGGTCGGGATCCTGGTGGACGACGCCACGGTCGCGATCGAGAACAT
>JBIOTT010000198.1:0-20365 GCA_044866195.1 Gemmatimonadales bacterium | reverse complement strand
CAGCTCGCGAGCGGAGCGGTCCAGAGCCGGCGCTGGATCTGGCGGGCGCGGTAGGCGGGAAGGCCCCGGTCAGCCACCCAGCTACGAATCCGCTCGGCCGCCGCCTCGGGTGCGAGGTCGAGCAGGGTGGGGGCCCGTCTGCCGGCTGTGGTCGTCATAGGCCGGAAGATAATCGCGCGGGACCGGGGCCCTGACGCCGGGAGGCTTCATAATCTGGAGTGGGTCCGATTCGCTAACCCTAAACCCCTTAATCGCTTGCGACCACTTCCCCGAACGGTTACGTTTGAGCCCATGCGCCCACCGGCCCGGCCGTGCTCTTGAGCGAGTTGGTTCCGCCCGAGTGCGTGGTGATTCCGATGGTCGCGACTGACAAGCCCGGGGCCATCGGAGAGCTGGTGCAGCGGCTGGTTGACCGGTCCGGTGGAAGCTACGACGATGCATACCGGGCGGTCGTGAGGCGGGAGCAGGAGCTCAGCACGGGTATCGGATTCGGCGTCGCCATTCCGCACGGCAAGTCTGCCACGGTGAGGGACCTCACCGTGGTCGCTGGCGTTGCGGCGGCGCCGGTTCCGTTCGACTCGCTCGACGGGCAGCCGGTCCGCCTTTTCTTCCTCATGGTGGGCCCCGAAGCGACCGCCGGCCAGCACGTGAAGGTTCTCAGCCGGATCGCGCGCCTGGTCCGGCACAGTGACGTCCGGGAACGGCTGGTTTGCGCCGGCACGCCGGAAGACTTCCATCGCGCCCTCCTCGATGCCGAGGAGCGGTAGGATACGGCATGACGGCAACCGGTTTGCGCACGCACCGCTGCGGCTCCCTGTCCCGTGACCACGTGGGCGCCGCCGTCCGGCTGGGCGGCTGGGTCCATCGCCGGCGGGATCTGGGCGGGCTCGTCTTCATTGATCTCCGCGACCGGGACGGTCTGGTCCAGCTGTCCTGCAATCCCGCCTGGACGCCGCCCGACGTCATGGACCGGGCCGCGGCGCTGGGAGCGGAAACCGTCGTGCTGGCCGCGGGCACGGTCGCCCTACGGCCGGAAGCGGCGAGAGACGCCGGACTCGCCACCCGCGAGGTCGAGGTTCACGTAAGCGAGCTCGAGGTGGTGGGCCCCGCCGCCACCCCCGCGATCCCGGTCGCGCGCAAGGAAAAGGAAGACCTTCCGGCGGAGGAGCTTCGGCTTCGCAACCGGGTGCTTGACCTCAGGCGGCCGGAGCTCCAGCGCAACATCGTATTACGGCACCGGCTCATGCAGGCGGCTCGGCGCTACTTTGATTCGCTGGGCTTTCTCGAGATCGAGACCCCCATCCTTACCAAGCCAACGCCCGAAGGCGCGCGCGACTACCTGGTGCCGAGTCGGGTGCACCCGGGCGAGTTCTTTGCATTGCCGCAGTCGCCTCAGATCTACAAACAGCTGCTGATGGTGGCCGGGTTCGACCGGTACTTTCAGATTGCCCGCTGCTTCCGCGACGAGGACCTGCGCGCCGATCGCCAGCCGGAGTTCACCCAGATCGACGTCGAGGCCTCGTTCATTACGCTGGAGGATGTGCTCGGCTTTGGTGAAGGACTGGTCAAGACGCTATGGGAGGAGGCCGGCCGCCCGGTCGCGACGCCGCTTCCCCGCATGCGACACGCAGACGCCCTGGAGCGCTACGGTACCGACAAGCCCGATCTCCGCTACGGGCTCGAGCTGTTCGATGCGACCGAGCTGTTCCGCAGCGCGGAGTTTGGCGTCACCCGGGCAGCGATCGCGGCAGGCGGCAGGGTGCGGGGAATCCGGGTGCCCGGCGGCGCGACGCTGAGCCGGAAGCAGGTGGATGAGATCGAGGGAGCCGCCAAGGCGCTGGGCGCCGCCGGGCTGCTGCGGCTCAAGCGAAGCCACGACGGGCTCGAAGGGCCAGCCGCCAAGTTTCTCGGCCCCGATGCGGCTTCGCGGCTGGGGCTCGCCGACGGCGATCTGTGCCTTCTAGTGGCCGGGCCCGACCACGTGTCGAGCCCGGCCCTCGACCGCGTGCGCCAGGAGCTGGCCCGCCGCCTGGATCTGATTCCGCCGGATCTGAACCGGTTCGTCTGGATCATCGACTTTCCGCTGTTCGAGCGCGATCCTGCGACCGGCGCGCTCAGCTCGGTGAACCATCCATTCACCGCGCCGCATCCGGACGATCTCGCCCTGCTCGAGACCGCGCCGGATCGGGTCCGTGCGTTGGCCTACGATGTGGTCCTCAACGGGACCGAGCTGGGCGGCGGCAGTCTCCGCATCGCGGACCCTCGGCTTCAGCGTCAGATCTTCGGCTTGCTCGGCATCGCCGAGCCGGTGGCGGAGCAACGGTTCGGGTTCCTGCTGGAGGGTCTGCGACAGGGAGCGCCGCCGCATGGTGGCTTCGCGTTCGGGATGGACCGGATCGCGATGCTGCTGGGAGCCGCCGAGTCACTGCGCGACGTGATTGCGTTTCCCAAGACGACAGCGCAACGGGCCCTCTTCGAGGGCGCGCCCAGTCGGGTGGACCCGGACGATTTGCGCGACCTCCATGTGGCTGTGATCCGAGATGATTGAGGAACGGCTGTGAGCGACGACGTCACCCATCGGCTCTCCACCGAAGGCGCGGACCCGCTCCTCTTTGCGGGAGTGAACGACGCCAACCTTCAGGAGCTGCAGCGGACGCTCGGCGTCCGCGTATCGTTCCGGGGCGATGCGCTGGCACTCACCGGAACCACTGAACAAGTGGATCGGGCCACCGCGGTGGTGCACGGGTTGTTGGACCTGGCCCGGATGGGCGAGTCGGTCTCGACCGAAGACGTCTATCGGCTCGCCGCCGAGGGCCCCCCGGCCGATGGGGTGGTCGCGCCCGGGGAAGGGCGGATCGTGCTGCCCGGTCTGCGCCGCCCGATCGTTCCCAAGAGCCAGGGGCAGCGAGACTACCTGCAGGCGATCTCGACCAACGACATCGTCGTGGGGATCGGACCCGCCGGGACCGGTAAGACCTATCTCGCCGTGGCCAAGGCGGTCGAGGCGCTCGCGCGCAAGCGGGTCAAGCGGATCATTCTCGCCCGGCCGGCGGTGGAAGCGGGCGAGTCACTGGGCTTTCTGCCGGGCGACCTGCAGGCCAAGGTGGACCCGTACCTCCGGCCGCTGTACGACGCACTGGAAGACATGATGCCGCACGAGCGGGTGCAGCGGGCGCTCGAGACTCGGACTATCGAGATCGCGCCGCTCGCCTACATGCGAGGCCGCACCCTGGCCGATGCGTTCATCATCCTGGACGAGGCCCAGAACGCCACCGGCGCTCAGATGAAGATGTTTCTCACCCGGCTCGGCGTGAACAGCCGGACCGTCGTGACCGGGGACAAGACCCAGATCGATCTGCCGAAGCGGGAGGACTCAGGACTGGTGCAGATCGAGCGGATTCTGCCCGGCATCGACGGGCTCGCCTTCTGCTATCTCACGGAACTGGATGTGGTGCGGCACCGGATCGTGCGAGAGATCATCCGGGCCTATGCGGAAGACCAGAGCGGCTGATGCCGGAGCTCGGGCGGGTTCGTTGGCCTGCGGTGCAACAGTCGCTTCTCGCCTGGGCGGCCTATCACGCGCTTCGCTGGGCGCCGGTGGTGATCGTGGCGGCGCTCGCGTTCTGGGCCTTTCCGCTGCCTGCGCATCTGGCCGCGCCGCTGCTTCGGGTCGGAGAGACCGCGACCGAGACCATCTCCGCTCCGTTCTTTTTCGTGGTTCCCAAGTCGGACGGTGAGCGGGCGCTCGAGGGTGAGGCCCGCGCGAGCGCGGTCCGCCCGGTGTACCGCTTCGACGCCGGCGCTTACGACTCGGTCATGGTCCAGCTGGACACCCTCTTCGCTCGGCTGGACGAGCCCATGGTGCTCAGTCCGGGCGATGTGCGCACCGCGGCCGGTTCCGTGGGCGTGCGGCTGGGTGCTCCGGAGGCAGCCTACCTGGTCGATGAAGACCGGCGCCTCGCCGTGCGCCGCGCCCTGAGTGACTTTCTGGCTGGCATGCTGTCGCGAGGGGTTGCCGACGTCGCGACGCTGCGCACCGAATCCCACCGATGGCTGGCGTTTCGACGGGGCGACGCGGAGCGCCTGGTGCCGCGCGACTCCATTCTGTCGTTCGCCGACTTGATGGCCGAGGCCGAGTCGCGCCATCCCGGGATCAGCGACGCTGCCGGCGAGCGGGCCGTCCGGCAGGTGGTGGCCGCGCTCTACCGTCCCACAGTGGTCTACGACCCGGTGTTGACCGCGGCTCGGCGGGAGCAGCTCCGCCAGGGCGTGGACTCGGTCAAGTACGCGGTCCAGGCGGGCGAGCGGATCGTGCTGCAGGGTCAGCCGGTCACCCAGGAAGCGCGCGACAAGCTGGGCGGTCTGCAGCGGGAGCTTCGCCGCCGGGGCGAGGACACCGTGATGACGCGGACAGTCGTTGGCGGAGCCCTGTACAACGCGCTGATCCTGACCGCATTCTGGCTGGTCATATTCCTCTACCGGCGGGAGACCTACGATCAGCTCAGGGAGATGGTCTTTTTCGGGATTCTGTTCGGTTTCGTGATTCTGCTGTCGGGCGCACTGACCCACCTCTTCCCCTGGCGCCCCGAACTGATCCCGATCCCCTTTGCGGCCATTCTCGTGAGCATGCTCTACGACGGCCGCACGGCAGTGTTTGCGGCCATGACGCTGGCGATCTTCCTGGGCGGCCAGTGGGCTCTGCGGGAGAGCAATACCGTGTTCTTCGGGGTGGTGGGCGGCATCGCCGCCGCGCTGGGAATGCGGTTCGTGCGGAGTCGCAAGCACCTCTACGTGACCATCGCCATCGTGGCCGCAGCATACACCCTGGCAGCGCTCACCATGGGCCTGGTCAGCGGCTGGACACCCGACGTGATCGTCACCACTGCCATCACCGGTTCCATGGTCGCACTCTCCAGCGCCTCGTTCGCGCTGCTCACGGTGCCGCTCGCGGAGTCAGCGACCCGGATAACGACCGATCTCACCCTGCTCGAGCTGTCCGATTTGCGCCGGCCGCTGCTGCAACGGCTGGCGGTCGAAGCCCCGGGCACCTGGGCTCACAGCCTGGCCATGGCCAACCTGTGCGAGGCCGCCTGCCATGCCATCGGGGCGAATGGGTTGCTCGCCCGGGTGGGCTGCTACTACCACGACATCGGAAAGCTCAAGAGTCCCAAGTTCTTCGTGGAGAACCAGCAGGCGGGTGACAATCCGCACGACCTGCTGAGCCCGGAGGAGTCGGCCCGGATCATTCGCGATCACGTTGCATTCGGAGTGGAGCTGGCCGACCAGGCCGGGCTGCCAAAGGTGGTGCGGGCGTTCATCCCCGAGCACCATGGCACCAGTGAGATCAACTATTTCCTCCACCGCGCCCGCCGGCGTTTCCCGGCGGTCGAAATCGACATTCGCGACTTCCGCTATCCGGGTCCCCGCCCCCAGTCGGTGGAGACGGCGGTAGCGATGCTGGCCGACTCCTCCGAGGCGGCGGTGAGGGTGCTCGAAGACCGCAAGCCCGAGTCGGTCCGCCGGGCCATCGAGCACCTCATCGGCCAGAAGCTCACCGCCGGCCAGCTGGAGGAGGCTCCTATCACCCTGCGTGACCTCGATCGTGTGAAGGACGTTTTCTGCCGGTCGATGGCCGGCATGTACCATCACCGGATCGGCTATCCCCGGGCGAGCGGGGGCATCGGTGCGGAGTTCGAGCCGGCCGAGCGGACCTGAGGTGACGGTACACGGACGACGGCTGCCGCTGTCCGCGCCGGTGGTCCGGCGCGTAGTCCAGGCGGTGCTCCGGGGCGAGCGCCGCCGGCTGGACGTGTCGGTCACCTTCCTCGGACGGGAGCGGATGCGCCGGCTCAACGCGGAATATCTGGGGCACGACCGGCCGACCGACGTGCTCGCCTTCACGCTGCGCCAGCCCGACGGTCCGGCCCTGGCCGACGTCTACGTCTGCGCCGCCGTCGCCGCCGCGGCCGCCCGTGCCCACCGGGTGCCGCTGCGGCAGGAGCTGGTCCGGCTGGTAGTGCACGGGACCCTGCACGCCCTCGGGTACGATCACCCGGAGGGACCCGAGCGCGGCCGCTCGGCGATGTGGCGGAGGCAGGAGCGCTACGTGGAGGCGCTGGCATGATCGCGATGCTCCAGCTCTTCATCGGCCCGCTGGTGCTGACCGGCCTGACACTGTGGGCTGCCTGGCTCGCGCTCGCGGCGGAAGCGGACTCGGAGCTGCCGCGCTCGCTGCCGGGTCAGCTCGCGCCCAACGGCGGTGCGCTCGCGGTGTCCCGGCAGCTGCACGTGGCCCACCTCGCCTGCCTGGTGCTCGCGGGCGCCGCCGCCGGCACCACCGTGGTGTGGTGGGCCTGGGCTCCGCTCTCGGGGCTGGCCCGTCTGGTGCTCGCGGTCGGGGTGGTGTGGGTGGTCGGCGACCTCCTGCCCAGAGTGGTCGCCGCGGTCGCACCCGA
The DNA here is from genome assembly GCA_044866195.1 of Gemmatimonadales bacterium. Lineage (GTDB taxonomy): Bacteria > Gemmatimonadota > Gemmatimonadetes > Gemmatimonadales > GWC2-71-9 > DASQPE01. The sequence goes on along the minus strand of JBIOTT010000198.1, from coordinate 13,910 downwards.
GCTGACGGCCCCGGTGCGCCGGGCGGCCGTGCGAACCTTGGGTCCCTTCCGGCCGCTGCTCCGGCTCATCGCCTGGGCCGATGCGCGGATGCGCTCGCCCCGCCAGCCTCCGGAGCAGCGGCACCTCGGCAACGCTCAACGCGACATGCTGCTGGGGGTGTTCTCGCTGGCTGACACCACCGTGTCGGAGGTGATGACGCCCCGGATCGACATCGTCGCGGTAGACCTCGCCGCATCCCGGGACGACGTGGTACGAACGCTGCGGAGCGCGGAGCATGCCCGGCTGTTGGTGTACGACGGGCATCCCGACGCGATCGCCGGGGTGATCTACGCCAAGGACATGCTGGCCCACCTCAACGAGCCCGAGCCCTTGTGGCATGCGCTCATCCGGCCGGCTGCGTTCGTACCCGAGGCCAAGACGCTCGACCGCCAGCTCCGCGACTTTCAGCGGGGGCCGAGCCACCTCGCGATCGTGGTGGACGAGTTCGGCGGCACGGCAGGGCTGGTGACGCTGGAAGACATCCTCGAGGAGATCGTGGGCGAGATTCGCGACGAGTACGACACCGACGAGGTGGCGCCGATCCAGGAGCTGGGCGACGACGAGTGGCGGGTCCAGGGCGGGACCGCGCTGGCCGAGCTCGAGGCGGTGCTGGGCCATCGGTTCGAGCGACAGGACGTGAGCACCGTGGGTGGCCTGGTGCTGGCCGAGTTCGGCCGGGTGCCGCGGACCGGCGAGACGCTCGAGCTCGACGGGTTCCAGCTCATCGTAGAGCAGATCGTGCGACGGCGGGTGCGGCGGGTGACGGTGCGCCGGGTTCCCGTCCCCGCCAGCTCGCCGGGGCCGGAGGAAGAATGATCTGGCTGGTCGTGGCGGTCGGGCTGGTTCTCGCGGTCTTCGGGGCCATGGCGGGCGGAGCCCTGATTGCGCTGAGCCGAAGCGAGCTTACCCGGGTCGTATCCCGGCGGCTTCGCGGGACCCAGGTGTCCATGGGCTCGCTGGGGCAGATCGATCTCGACCTCACGACGGCGTCGGCCACTACCTCCCTCGGTGTGCTGCTGCTGGGCGCCGCCATCCCGGCGCTGCTGGTGGGGTCGGGTGCGGTGCGCTCGCTTATCCTGCTGGTGCTGGTCGCCGTCCCGTTCGTGCTCTTCAGCGGCTACTTCGTCCCCCGCTGGCTCACGCAGTCCTTGCCCGGAGGTCTCACCGACCGGCTGGTGCCGGTGCTGCGGCATTGGTCATCGGTGCTCGGCATGGTGCTCCCCGCGCGGAGCGCCGATCGCCCCCAGGATCTCCGGGCGATCTGGCGGGAGGGCGCCGCGGTCGGGCTCACCACCGACAGCGAGCTGGTGCTGGTCGGGGGCGTCATGACCTTCACCCAGCGTCCGGTCCGCGAGGTGATGACCCCGCGGACCGAAATCGTCGCGATCGCCGAAGACGCTGCGCTCGACGATATCACCCAGGTGTTCGCCCAGAGCGGCTACAGCCGCATTCCGGTCTATCGCGGCACTCTGGATGAGATCATCGGGATGCTACACGCGTTCGACCTGTTCAAGCTGAGCCCGGGCGATCCACTCCCCATCCGCCCGGTGGCGATGGCGCCGGCCAGCCGCAGTTGCGGCGACCTGCTGCTGGACATGCAGCGGGAGCGGCGCCATCTCGCCGTCCTGCTGGATGAATTCGGCGGGACCCTCGGCATCGCGACTCTGGAGGATCTGCTGGAGGAGCTGGTGGGGGAGATCTTCGACGAGCACGATGAGGGTGTCCAGCCGGCGGCCGCCGGCTCGGCGACTGTCTTCGAGACCGACGGTACGACTCCCGTCTCCGCCGTCAGCGAGCGCTTCGGCGTGACCGTCCCTGCCGGTCAGGCAAGCACTATCGGTGGGCTGGTGGCCGAGCTCGCGGGGCGCATCCCGAACGCCGGCGAGCGGTTCACCCTGCTCGGACTCGAGTTCGACGTGGTCCAGGCCTCTCCCACCCGCATCGAGCGCCTTCTCATCCGACCCGGTCCGGCTGCTGCTGTGCCGCTCGCCCGGGCCGGTCCGTGAGTGCCCTGACCGAACATCACCAGGCGATGGTCGAGCTCGCCCGCGCCGGACGCACCGATGCGTTCGTTGCGCTGGCGCAGAAGCTCGAGCCGGCCGACCTGGCCGACATCCTGGCGCTGCTCGACGAAGAGGAGCGCTTCCGGGTGATTCGGGCCATGCCGCCTCGGCTTTCCGGCGAGGCGCTGGTGGAGATGCCGGAGGGCAGCCATCCCGCGGTGACGCTGGCCGCCCTGGAGCCGGAGCAGGCGGCGGAGATCGTCGAAGAGCTGGAAGACGACGATGCCGCCGATCTGCTGGGCGAGCTCGAGCCGGAGGCGCAGGAGCGGATCCTCTCCGAGATCGAGGACCGGGCCGAGGTCGAGAGCCTCCTCCGCTACGACGAGGAGACCGCCGGCGGCCGGATGACCACGCACCTGGTGATGGTGCGGGACGACGAGACCGCGCGCCAGGCGCTCGACTCGATCCGAAAGCAGGCGGAGGAAATCCAGGACTTCTACCAGGTGTTCGTGGTCGACGACGCCCGGCGCCTGGTGGGCACGCTACCGCTCAAGGATCTGGTCACCAGTCCGCCCGACCGCCCGGTGCGCGCGTTCATGGAGCGCTCGGATATCTACGTGCAGCCGGAGCTGGACCAGGAGGAGGTGGCGCGGATCATGTCGCGCTACAATCTGCCCAGCGTGCCCGTCGTCGATCGGGTGGGCCGGCTGCTGGGACGGGTGACCTTCGATGACCTGGTGGACGTGGTCGAGAAGGAGACCACCGAGGACCTCCTTCAGTTCGGCGGCGTGTCGGCCGACGAGGAGCTCGAGGCCGGCTGGAGCGTCGCGGTGAGGAGCCGGCTGCCGTGGCTGTACGTCAATCTGCTCACCGCCTTTCTGGCCGGCGGCGTGGTATACGTGTTCCAGGGAACGGTGCAGCGGGCGGTGGTGCTCGCCGTCTGGATGCCCATCATCGCCGGAATGGGCGGCAATGCGGGGACCCAGGCGCTGGCGGTGACGGTCCGCCGCCTCGCGCTGGGCCTCATTCAGCCGAGACTGTTCACCCGCGTACTGGGGAAAGAGGTTCTGGTGGGCCTCTTCAACGGCATCGCCGTCGGGTGCGCGGTGGCGCTGGTCGCCGTGATGCTGGGCGAAGGCCCATTGCTGGGGGGAGTGGTCTTTCTCGCCATGACCGGCAATCTGCTGGTGGCCGGGTTCGCCGGCGCGTTCATCCCGATCCTGCTCGAGCGCAGAGGCGTCGACCCGGCCGTGGCCTCCTCGATCTTCGTCACCACGTTCACCGACGTCTGCGGGTTCCTGCTCCTTCTCGGCCTGGCGGGGTGGATGCTGTTCTAGCATCCAGGGTCCATGCGCGCGTTCGTCGTCTTCGTCCGGCTGCTGCCCTTTGTGGTCGCGTTCCTCCGCGATCGCCGGCGCTACATCCTGTTCGGCCGGCCCGCCCGGCGGGACGAGGCCCACCATCGCGACCGGGCGGATCGGTTTACCGCCACGCTGGCCGAGCTGGGGCCCACCTTCATCAAGCTGGCGCAGGTGTTCGGGGCCCGCGCGGACATCCTCCCGGAGCCCTACCTGGGCGCCATCGGCAAGCTCACCGATCGGGTGCCGCCGCTTCCGCCGGGAGTCGCCGAACAGGTGATCGCGAGCGAGCTGGGCCAGCCGGTGGAGAGTGTGTTCGCGCGCTTCGACCCCACGCCACTCGCTGCAGCGTCACTGGGCCAGGTCCACCGGGCCCGCCACGGCGAGCGCGAGGTGGTGGTGAAGGTGCTCCGCCCCGGGGTGGAGGACACCGTGCGGCAGGATCTGGGCATTTCGTTCCGCATCCTGTTCCTGGTCAACTTGCTGTTTCCGAATCACCACACTCGCGCGATCACCACGATCGTGACCGAGTTCGCCAAGCGGATCACCAGCGAGCTCGACTTCCGGGAGGAAGCCCGCAACGCCGACATCCTGCGCCGCAATTTCGCGCCGGAGCCGCGGGTGGTGGTGCCGGAGGTGGTCGGGGCGCTCACCCGGCGCCGGGTGCTGGTCCTCGAGTATGTCGAAGGCACCCGGATCGACCGGCTGCACCAGCGGCTGGCCACGGGCGAGCTGTCGCTTGACACCATGATCGCGACCATCGTGGAGGTGTACATCAAGATGATGCTCGAGGATGGGTTCTTCCACGCCGACCCGCACGCCGGGAATCTGCTGGTGGATGAGCGTGGCCGCCTCGTGCTGCTGGATTTCGGTATGGTCGTGCAGGTCGAACGGGAAACGCGGGCGCGCATGATCCGGACGGTGGCGGCGGCGGTGCGCCAGGACGTGGACGGCGTGATCAACGGCTTCTACGAGCTCGGCATCCTCGATCCCGACGTGGACCGCGGGACGGTGCGAGATGCGGCCCAACAGCTGATGGGCGTCGCGCTGCGGGACGGGGTATCCCCCCGCCAGATGCAGCGCATCGTGGAGGACGTGCTCCGCACGTTCTACGATTGGCCGCTGATGCTGCCGTCGGATCTGGCCTATTTCGGGCGGGCGGCGGTGCTGGTCGAAGGGATCGGATTGCGGTACGACCCGAACTTCAACGGCCTGGCGGCCGCCCGGCCGGTCGTCGCCCGGTCGGCTCCGCGATTGTTGCAGGGCCTCCTCGGGGGCGATGGCCGAGGCCGGATCGCGGATTGGAGCCTCGAGGCGGCGGCGACGGTCCGCACCGTACGCGACCTGTTGCGGCGGGTCGAGCGCGACGAGCTCCGGGTCCGCTGGCACCCGCGTGACACGGTCGAGCTGCACCGCTTTCTGGCGCAGCAGGTGCGTCGCGTGCTCCTCGCGTTGTTCGCGCTGGGACTCGGCGTCATCGCCGCGGTGGTGTACGCAGCGACCCGGCGGCTCGAGGTGCTCGCCGCAGGGTTGCTGCTGTCGATCGGGATGTTCGGCCTGGTCTTCGTTCTCCCGAGCCACCTGTTCCAGAACCCGCTCCGATTCAGCAAGCGCTGGGGGAGATAGCTCCTCGCTAGCGGCTAGCGGCTAGCGGCTAACGGCTATTCTGCCCTTCACCTTCGCGTACACCGGCCCGGGCAGGACTTTCTTGGAGACCAGCTCGTCCTTCTCACGGTAGGGCCTTCCCTTGATGATCTTCGCTGCATAGGCACTGCCCAGTCCCGGCAGCGCTTCGAGCTGCTCGCGGCTGGCGGTGTTGAGGTCGACCAGATCGGTGCCGGCTGCCGGGGCGTCCGCCGGTGGGGGCCGGTGCGGCGGCGTCGCTTGGGCCGCAAGCCCACTGGCCGAGATCACGCCCAGGAGCGACGCGGTCAGAACAGCAATGCGAAAGGACATGAGGGCACTCACGCGATAAGAGAGTGGTTGACCCGGGGAGCTGCCGGTCCGTCTGTTAGCCGCCCAGCTGCCGGCGGGGCGGAAGGCCCCAGCGCTGCACCATGCGGGTGAGCGTGCGGCGGGAGATGCCCAGGATGCGCGATGCCTCCTCCCGGCTGCCGCCGGTAGCTTCGAGCACCCGCATCACGTGGCGCCGCTCCACCTCCTCCAGCGACAGCAGCCCACCTGCCCGGGGCTCGTGGACCCCCGATCCCTGGTCCGGAGGCGGGACCGCCCGCACCTCGGATTCGCTGCCCGGCCGCACCTCGGCCGGAAGGTGCTCGGGCCCGATCACATCCTGCTCGGCCAGCACCAGCGCACGCTCCAGCACGTTCTGCAGCTCGCGCACGTTGCCCGGCCAGTCGTAGGCCAGCAGCCGCCACTGCGCCTCCGGGTCCAGGGCCACCGGGCCGCGGCCGTGCCGCTCGGTCAGCTCCCGCAGAAAGTGGTCGAGCAGCAGCGGGATGTCCTGCTTCCGATCGCGCAGCGGCGGCAGCTGCAACGTCACCACGTTGAGGCGGTAATAGAGATCTTCCCGGAATTTCCCGGTCCGAACCAGGGTGCTGAGATCGCGGTGGGTTGCCGCAATGATTCGCACGTCGATCTTGACCGCGGCTTCCGAGCCTACCGGAACGATCTCGTGCTCCTGCAGCGCCCGGAGCAGCCGCGCCTGCAGCGCCGGGGAGATGTCGCCGATCTCGTCGAGGAACAGGGTCCCGTGGTCGGCTTCCCGGAACAACCCGGGGCGAGAGGCAGCCGCCCCAGTGAAGGCGCCTCGCACGTGCCCGAAGAGCTCGCTCTCGAGCAGTCCCTCGGCGAGAGCCGAGCAGTTTACCGCCACGAAGCGGCGTCCATTGCGCTCGGAGTACCGGTGGATGGTGCGCGCGACCAGCTCTTTGCCGGTCCCGGTTTCGCCCAGGAGCAGCACGCTGGACTGGGTCGGAGCCACCCGGGCGACGGTCTTCATCACGTCGATGATGGCCAGGCTGTGGCCCACCAGGGCGGACTGGTCGCGGGTGCCGTTGCCCGGGTGGGGCGGAGTGCCGCGGCGCTCCCGGCTCGCGCTGGCGAGCCGGCGCCGGCCGAGCGCCCGCGCGAGCGTCTCTCGCAGGGCCGCGATGTCGTACGGCTTGCTCACGAAGTCGTACGCCCCCGCGCGGATGGCCTCACCTGCCGCGGAAGCATCGCCGAAGGCGGTGAGCACCAGAACCAGCGCGTCCGGCTCGCGTTCGCGGACCCGCTTGAGCAGGTCCAGTCCACTGCGTTCCGGCATCCTGAGATCGGTCAGGACCGCGTCGAACGGCCCTTCCCGGTCGAGCTTCGCCAGCGCTTCGTCTACCGACATGGCCGACGCCACTCGGTAACCGTCCCGCTCCAGCACTTCCGCCAGGAGGCGGCAGGCCGCTTCATCGTCGTCGACCAGCAGGACGTTGGTCTCTTCCGGCGCGTGCATCCCGGCGCTCACGCAGCGTGGCCCTCGCTCGGCAACGTCAAGCGCCAGCGGGTACCGGCGCTGCTCGGGATGTGCTCGAGGTCGCCCCCGAGACCGCGTGCGAGTCGCCGGCTCACGGCGAGGCCGAGCCCGCTGCCACCCGCTCCCTTGGTAGTGGCGAACGGCCGGAACAGGTTGGACTGAGCTTCGGGGTCCAGTCCCGGCCCGTCGTCAGCAACTTCGATGTAGGCGCGACCCTCCCGCGTGCCGGCGCTCACCGTCACCCGCCCGCCGGGTCCGAGAGCCTCGATCGCATTCTTGAGCAGGTTGAGCAGGATCTGCTCCACTTGCGCCGGGTCGCAGACCGCGGACGCCGCCGGACCTGGCCGGAGCTCGGCCTGCACAGCTGCGTCGGCGAACGAGGGCTCGAGGAACCGAAGCATTCGCTCGGCAAGCTCTCGCAGATCGGTGGAACGAACGTAAGGCTGGGGCCAGCGCCCGCGGTCGAGACCGGCCCGGACGATGCCGGCCACCCGGTCGACCTGGGTGAGCAGCAGTCGCACCCGCTCCACTGCTCGCGGCTGCCGCAGCGCCAGCATGTCGTCGCGGAGCAACTGAAGGTGCCCGCTCAGCGTGTTGAGCGGGGTCCCGATCTCGTGAGCGAAGGAAACCGCTGTCTCCTGCAGCAGGGCCAGACGGTCCAGCCCGCGGGCCCGCTCCTGCAGCGCGAGCAGCGCCGCCCGGGACTGATTCTCCCGTTCCCGTTGCGCCAGCGCCTCGCGCAGCTCGTTGTAGCGGCAGGCAAGCATACGAAACTCGTGCGGGCCGATCTCCGGTGCCGGCGGCGCACCCTCGGCCCCGCCGTGCGCGCCGGCCATGGCTTGCCCCAGCGCGGCCAGCGGCCGGCCCACCCACTTGCGAGTGAGCAGGGCGACGCCGAGAGCCACCAGGAGAGCCGAGACCACGGCGGCGAGGTAGGCGCGCTGCCGCTCCACCCGCGCCCATTCCTCGAGCTTCCGAGTCGAGACCGTGATGTCCAGCACGCCGTACGGGCGCCCCCTTCCCAGCGGGGTCGCCACGTGCCATCCGGTGAGCGGGGCGTCCAGCCGGCGGACGATCATCGTACGCCGGGCCAGGGCGAGCGCGTCCGCGTCGTCCGCCGGGTGATTGAGCACCGTGTCGCTCGATGCCACCAGGGCGAGCCCGGAGCTCTTCGCCAGGTAGATCCACGCCTTGCGCGCCGGGCCCAGACGTTGAAATGACTCGTCGTCCAGTCCCTGCGCGAGTGAGTCGGGGTCGCCGTTGGGGGCGACCTCGACAAGAAGCGCCGAGAGCGTGTTCGCCAGGGACATCGCGTCTTCCCGAAAATCCTCCAGCCGGGATCGCGCCGACCAGGACAGCGAGATCTCGGTAGCGCCCAGGACCAGCAGGAGCGCGAGCACGGCGGTGAGTATCGCCAGCCGCTGTGCCAGCCCCATCGAGGGTCGCCCCGGGCCGCCCGTCGGGGCGCCCGAGGTTGCCGGAAGCGCAGGATGCGGAGCCAGGCCCCCGATCTCCACGCCCATGCTCACACCGCCTCCACCGTCCAGGATCGTTTCGCGCCAAGACTGCGCAAACCCTGCGCCCCGACCAGCGCGACGCCGATGGCGAGCACGGGAACGACCTGAACGGCCTGGAGGACCAGTCCTGCCGCGAGTGACTGGTCTTCCGGAATGTGAAAGGCGACCATGCCGAGCATCAGTGAGACCTGCAGCACGCCGACGTTGCCCGGCGTGATCCGGAAGATCCCTCCGACATTGGCCATCACCAGCGCCGAGAGCGAGACGGCAGCCGAACTGGAGACGTGGGTCGCGACCACCGCCCAATGGAACGTGAGCCACTGAGCCGCCCAGTTCGCCACCGAGAGACCCAGGGCGGTCAGCAGCTGAGTGGGCCGCGGCCCGCCCCAGCTGGCGACCTGCGGCTGCCACCGGACCGGCAGCAGCTCGAGCAGCCGGGGACCGACACCGAGTACCCAGGCCGCGCCGAGGAGGGCGAGGATGGCCCAAGCTGCGATCTCGATCGAACGCATCCACGGCTCGGTTGGGATCACGGCCAGCGCCACGGCGAGGAACCCGACCAGCCCAACCGCCTCAATCAACCGGCACCAGACGAGAGACCAGACCCCGGTGCCGAGCGGCACTCTGTCCCGGGTAGCCGCAAGTTGAATCCGGGCCGCTTCGCCGCTCACCGAGACGCTCACGGAGTTGACGGCGGCGGCGACGAACGTGGCGGCCTGCGCCGTTCGCCATCGGTGCCGGGCGCGTGGCAAGAGCACGACGTGCCAGGCCCAACCCTTGGCAACGAGCGACGCGAGATTGGCGATACTGGCTGCGGCAAGAAGGAGCCAGTCTGCCTGGGCCACCGCGTTCAGCGTCCCGGCCCAGGGAAATCGAATTGCGAACCGCACCGCCAGCACCGCGGTGAGGATCGCGAGCACCCCGAAGACCCAGCGCCATCGCTTCATGCGGCTGCCAACTCGGTCAACCGCCGAAACTCGTAGCCGGCGGCCCGGACGTCGTCGATGATGCCGGGCAAGGCCTCCGCCGTCTGCCGGCGGTCTCCCGTTGGATCGTATCCGTCGCCATCGTGGAGCAGGAGGATCGACCCGGGCCCGAGCTTTGCCCGGATCCTGCGGCGGATCTCAGCGGCCCCCGGGCGAGCCGTGTCCCACACCCCGAAGCTCCATCCCATCACTTGGTAGCGGAACGGCCGTACGGCCCGGAACACGAAGGGATTTCGATAGCCGTGCGGGGCTCGGAACATCCGGGGCACGGTTCCCGAGACTTCGACAATGGTCTCGTGCGCCGTTCGGATCTCCTGGTCAATCCGGCGCGGGCCCAGGCAATGGAGCTTCGCGTGAGACTGGGTATGGTTGCCGATCGCGTGCCCCGCTGCGGCGATCCTCCGCGCCAGCTCGGGAAAGCGGGCAACGTGCCGGCCTACCAGAAAGAACGCGGCCGGCACTCCGGCCGCCGCAAGGGCGTCCAGGATGGCCGGGGTTGCTCCCGGATTCGGACCGTCGTCGAACGTCAGATACACCACTCGCTGCCGGGGACCTCGGCTGGTCACCGGGCCGAACAGTCCGTTGGTCGGTTCCAGCGCGCCGTATGTCAGCAAACCTGCGGCTCCCGCCACGCCTGCAGCGAGCACCGTGCCGATCACCGGGCGACCCGCCGATACACGCTCAACACTTGCTCGGCAACGCGGGGCCAGGCGAACGTTTGAGCCTTCGCCAGACCTGCTGCCCGCATGGCGGCGCGTCGTTCAGGATCGCTGATCAGGTCGATCGCCGCTCGGGCCCAGGCCGCGGCATCCTCCTTCTCGACCAGCACGGCCTCGGTACCCTGGGCCACCAGCTCGCGGAAACCAGTGATGTCGGAGACGACAAGCGGGGTCCCGCAAGCCATCGCCTCGAGCAGGGTTATGCCGAAGGAGGCTTTCGTGGTCGGGCACAGGTAAAGGTCGGCTGAGCCGTATACCTCCGGCCGGTTACCGTTCACCCGGCCGAGGAATTCCACGCGGTCGCCCACCGGACGAGCCAGCCGTTCGTAGAGCGGGCGTAACGGGCCATCACCGGCCACCGTGAGGGTGGTGTCGGGGAAGCGCTCGAGCACGGCCGGCATCGCCCGTAGCACCGTCTCGAGACCGTTGCGTGGGTCGAGGCGACCGAGGAACAGGAGCCTGGGTTGTTTCGTGCCGGGATCGGCCGGGTAGCGGCCATTGGGCTGGAAGAACTGCGTGTCTACCCCGTTGGGGATGATCTCCCACTCGGTGTCGACGTAGCGCGCGTGGGCCTCGACCACCGGTTGGCTGACGGCAATGTTCGCCGCGTGATAGCCCAGCAGCCACTGGGCTTGGCGCTGAAACAGATGAAGAGCGCGTGACTTGGCGAACCACGAATGAAACGTCGCCACCACCGGCAGCCCCAGATCGGACGCGGCGAGCGGCCCCACGATACCGAACGTCGGGGCAAGGCCGCCGTGGATGTGCACCAGCTCGATCTGCTCCCGGCGAAACAGCTCCCGCAGCCGCCGCCGCAGCCGCCACGCGGCCGTGATCCGGGCGAACGACCCGCTGCTGTAGATGATACAGCTGGTGCCGATGCGCCGGACGAAGTCTTCGTCTTTCTCGTACTCGTGCGCGTCCGGCGTGCCCCGGGGCATCGCCATCTTTGACGTGACGACGATGGTGGGATGACCGGCTGCGTTGTATACCTTCGCCAGATTGTGGACGTGCTCGGTAACGCCGCCCAAATGGGGATAGTAGAACTCGGTGACGAGCGCAATGCGCATCGGGTCGTCCGCCTTCTGCTAAGGAACTTCCCCTACGTGACCTGGCAGCCCTGGGCAAGAAGGCGGCCAGCGGGCCAAGTTGACCTCTCTGCGCCCAACCGGCGGTTCCCGCCGCCGAAGGGGAACAAATCTAAACACGTTCGGGACTTTCTGGCCCACGAGGGCGACCAAGCTGCGCCAACTTGTCCCAGAGCCGGACCTGCCCTCGCTGTTCCGGGTCTTCCTCAAGTTGGGGTGGCTCGGCTTCGGGGGCCCCGCGGCTCACCTCGCATTGATGGAAAAGGAGATCGTCAGGGATCGTCGCTGGCTCGCACCCGGCGAGTTCCTCGATCTGGTCGGGGCGGCGAATCTGATCCCCGGTCCCAACTCCACCGAAGTTGCCTTATACGTGGGCCTGCGCCGAGGCGGCTGGCGGGGCTTGCTGCTCAGCGGGGCCGGGTTCATCTCGCCCGCGGTGCTGCTGGTCCTCGGCTCCGCCTGGGCCTACCAGCGATACGGCCGTCTCCCGCCGGTCGAAGCCCTGCTTCATGGTGTGACCCCCGTTGTGGTGGCGGTGGTCACTCACGCCCTCTGGTCGTTCGGAAGGACCGCGGTGCGTACTCCGCTGCTGGGGGCCATCGGCGTCGCAGCGGTGATCGCGCGACTTGCCGGCGTCCCGGAGATCCCGGTGTTGCTCGGCGCCGGGCTGATGGCCCTGATAGCGGGCGGGCTTCCCAGCCGCAGCGTGCGACTGGGAAGCCTCGAGCTGACGAGCGCGGCCGGCCTGTTTCTCTTCTTCCTCAAAGTCGGTGCGTTCGTGTACGGCAGCGGATACGTGCTGCTGGCGTTCCTGCAGAGCGGGCTGGTCCGGGGCGGCTGGCTCACTCAGCGCGAGCTGCTGGATGCGATCGCCATCGGTCAGGCTACTCCTGGCCCGGTTTTCACTACGGCAACCTTCGTTGGATATCTGCTCGACGGGGTGCCCGGTGCGCTGGCGGCGACCGCCGGCATCTTCCTCCCCGCCTTCGTTCTGGTGCCTGTCAGCGCGGCGCTCCTGCCTCGAGTTCAGGCCGCCCCCGCCGCCCGGCGGTTTCTCGACGGTGTCAACGTTGGCGCGGTGGCCTTGCTGGTGGGGGTGGCGATCGAGCTCGGCCAGGCCGGCCTCCGCGGGCCGGTCGCCTTTGCCATTGCCGGGGTCGCGTTGCTTCTGCTGCTACGGGGCGTGAGTGCCGCCTGGCTCATGCTGGGCGGAGCGGTGCTCGGCCTCGCTTCGGCCCTCCGGTGACGGAATGCCCGCGCCCTATAGATTTCCAGCCGCGCGCAATCCCCTTTTCATATCTACTGAGCAGCTGAGGCCAAGCGGTCGGATGGGGCTGCAACAACTCATCATCCGTTACGGCCTCGCCGCCGTGTTTCTGGGCTCGGGGCTCGAGGGCGACATCTCCATGGTCCTGGGCGGCGTGGTCTCGCACCGGGGCTACTTTCCGCCCTCCATTGCCCTTGCGGCGGCGGCCGTCGGGGCCTTCTCGGCGGATTGCATCTGGTACGCTGTCGGCCGGCTCAACACCGCCCGGCTCCAGAACGCCGCGTTCTACCGCAAGGTGGGGCCCCGGATCGAGGAGATCGTCCGGCGGGTCGGCGTCTGGCAGATCATCATGGCGCGGTTCGTCTACGGCACCAAGAACGCAACGATGCTGTTCTGGGGGCTGCACGGTCTGCCATTTCACCGGTTCGCCCTGGTCGACGCGATCGGCTGCATCCTGGGCGCCAGCTTCTTTGTCGGACTGGGTTACCTGGTGGGTGACGGAGCCGAGGCCCTGCTGGGTCATTTCAAGCGGCTCGAGTTTCTCCTGCTTGGCGGGCTGGCGGTGGGCGTTCTCGTGCTGGCCCTCATTCGCGCGCTGGCGCAGCGTCGCAGCGATTCCACCGATCGAATCGAGTAAGCTTGCCTCTCCTGTTGGGGGAGGCGACCTTTCACGCATGACCTCCGACCGCCTCCTCGGGGATCTCCTCGCCGGCCGGACCGCGGCTGTGGCACGGGCGATCTCGGAGGTGGAGAATGCCCGGGCGGGGTTCGAGCAACTGCTCGCCGGGGTCCATCCGCACCTCGGCCGGGCGCGCCGGATCGGCCTCACCGGCCCGCCGGGTGCCGGCAAGTCAACCCTTACCGAGCGTCTGGTCACGGCTTACCGCGACCGCGGCCTCACCGTCGCGGTGGTGGCGGTCGACCCGACCAGCCCGTTCAGCGGCGGGGCGTTGCTGGGCGACCGGATCCGCATGGAGTCGGTCGCCCTCGATCCGGGCGTCTTTATTCGGTCCATGGCGAGCCGCGGCTCGCTCGGCGGGCTCGCAACGACCACCCGGGAGGTCTGCGACCTCCTCGATGCCGCGGGCTTTGCCCGCATCCTGGTCGAAACGGTTGGCGTCGGTCAGTCCGAGCTCGATGTGGCTCGGATGGCGGACTCGACCGTCCTCATCCTGGTGCCGGAATCGGGCGACGCGATTCAGACCCTCAAGTCAGGCGTGATGGAGGTGGCCGATTTGTTCGTGGTGAACAAGGCCGACCGGCCCGGAGCGGAGAAGCTCCGGCAGGAAATCGAGGTCACGCTCGGGATCCGGCGTGGCAACGTGTATAGGCATGTGCCGCCGCACCACGGACGGGCGGACGGGCGGACGGGCGAGAAGGCGGACAGGCGGACGGGCGGACGGGCGGACGGCGACTCCGCGGCAGGTCCAGCTTCGCCTCCGACGGCGGAGCCTTTCTCACCG
>JBIOTT010000197.1:0-2257 GCA_044866195.1 Gemmatimonadales bacterium | reverse complement strand
CAGGAGCCTGGTGCGGCTGGCGCTGCGCCGGCCCGCCGCCGGGTCGCACGAGAACGACATCGCTCAGGTGGACGAGCTGCTCTCGAAGGCGCAGGAGATCAGCGACGGCGACCTGAACCGGCTCTCGGCCAAGAGCAAGCACCCGCTCCTCCTCATCCCCCGGTTTCCGTTCATGCTGGCGTACTGCGCCGTCTCGATGTGCCGTCTCGCGTTCATGTCCTTCGTCGTGGCACCGCTCCTCGCGCTAGTGTGGCGGAGACGGCGTTACCTGGCTGACTCCACCGCCGTGCAGCTCACCCGCAACCCGGACGGTCTGGCGCGCGCGCTGGCCTCACTGTCGGCGAAGGGCGGATCGGTCCCGGGTGGGACCTGGGCCACGACGCTCTTCATCATCGGCCCCCGCTCGGGACGGGACGGACCGCTCCGGCCGGATGGCGCAAAAAGCGGGATCCTCGGCGACGAATTTGGCTTGCTGAGCTTCGACCCGCCGGTGGCACGGCGCCTGAGCCGACTCCGGCGGCAAGGCGCGACGGTGGATCTGTCGGCAGCCCCCGACCGGGTGTCGCCCGTCATGATAGGCTGCACAACGCTGATGGTGGTGCTGTTCGGCCCGGCGCTGATGGCGTGTGCCTTGTTGATCACCGGGATCGCTCTGTTCGTCGATATGCTCGTGCTCACCCCGGTGATCGTCGGCCTGCACGTGGTCCTGCGCCGCTGGCTCGGCGGCTAGCCGGAGGCGCCTTCGTTTCGTCCCAAGCAGCCATACGCCGCGTCCGGGGATGCTGCCGCGCCGGGGTCTGCAGCCGGTGAGGACCTCCCCGCTGGACTCGTGCGTTCCTGAGGTCGGGATCAGTCGCGCTCGGCGAGCGTTCCGGGCCTCGAGGCGAGTGCCCTCCTTCCGGTCCGCTACGACCCTCTCGCGCCGCGTGACGCCCGCCTCCCCGTGGGTGCACGGACGTTCCGGGAGCGGAACCGGTACCACTTCCGCGTCGGGGTCCTCGGCGTCGGCGTGATCGGCATGGTCGGCGCCTGGGGATGGCGCTGGCGCCGGGTGCGCAAGGGCAGACCGGCAAGCGGGGCCCGCCCGGAGCTTGCAGCAGAGTCGCGCGGCGTTGGCTGATGCAGCCGCCGACGGGACGAGCGGCACGTGGCGGTACCGGGCCGAGCACCAGTGCGAGCCCGATGAGGGAGAGCAGGCTCGGTTGGGGCGTTGCTCGATTGAGGGCCCGCGAGCGGGCGACTGCTCCACGCACACTCATCTAAGGGTCTCACCGATGCAAACCATCATGCCGCCGTCCGAAGCAGTCGCGACGAGCGCGGCCGCCGAGGACAGGACCGTCGCCATCGTCAGCTACATCACGGTCATCGGTTTCATCGCCGCGATCTTCCTGCACCAGAGTAAGAAGACCCAGCTCGGCGCCTTTCACCTCCGGCAGATGCTGGGAATGGCTCTGACCGCGACGGCGGGAGCCGTCTTCTGGGCCGTTCCGATTCTCGGCTGGATCGTCTGGTTCCTGGTAGCCATCGGTCTGTTCGTCCTCTGGATCATCGGCCTCCTCTCCGCACTGAAGGGCGAGATGCGGCCGGTTCCCATTCTTGGCCCGCATTACCAGAGGTGGTTCGCGGGTGTGTTCGCCTGAGGCGGCCCATCGACCGCCCGCCGGGCGAGGCACGGGAGGAGTGAGCGCTCCATGCTGGTGCTGATCGCATTGGCCCTGTCTGGCGTCCTCCGGGAGCCGCAGGAGTCGATTCCCGTCCCGATACAGGCGGGGCTGACCATCAGCCAAGCCGTGACGGGCGACGCCTACCAGGGGAGAGACTACGAGGCAGTCGTGACGATCGGGTCCGTGGCATCCGGCAATGTGGCGCTCGAGTGGAGCGCGTTCCTCAAGGACCGCGGTGGACAGCGACGCTGGCTTACCACGAGGCGTACCGTTCTCGCGGACGACATCCGCAGATCCCCGACGCAGATCCTCGGGTTCGACACGGAGGACCCCGAGCGCCTCCCCGGGACCACGGGGCTCGGGCCCTCGAGGTTAGTGATCGACGAACTGAACCGCGAGGGGCGCGCCAGCGTAGTGGTGCGGAACTACGCCGCCCGGCGCGACAACCCCGGCACGCTCGAGCGAGTGGGAAGCGGAAGCGTCGCCTTTCCCGTGCTCGTCAACGGCATGCGCGTCAGCCTCCCGGCGATTCACGCGCGGGGACGGCTCGGCCTGCCCGGGAGCATGCGGCCGTGGGAGTTCTGGTTCCTCGA
>JBIOTT010000196.1:0-2353 GCA_044866195.1 Gemmatimonadales bacterium | reverse complement strand
GCGGCGCCGTGCGGCACGATGGGACAGGAAAATGCGTGGTTACTGGTACCCTGGATGGTACCCTTGACTCTGGATCAGGAGAGTCCTGGTTCGAGCCCAGGAGGGGCAATGAAGCCCGGTGCAACTGGACCGGGCTTTGTCTTTGGCTGGGCCCTTCGGGTAGGGGCTCCGGAAGGAACCGCCGCTGCTAGTCATGCCCCCGCCGCCGGGGTACATTTCCCCCTCCCTCGACAAGCCGAGTTGTTTGACGGACCTGCGCACCGAGTTGCAGTCGGCCCTGGTCACATCCTATACGCTAGAGCGCGAGCTGGGACGCGGCGGCATGGCCACCGTCTTCCTCGCCCAGGACCTCCGTCACGACCGGCCGGTCGCCCTCAAGGTGCTTCATCCGGATCTCGCCCGCACGCTCGGCCCCGAGCGCTTTCAGCGGGAGATCCGGCTCGCGGCCCGGCTCCAGCACCCTCATATCCTGACCGTCCACGACTCGGGTGAGGCCGCCGGCCAGCTCTGGTTCACCATGCCGTTCGTCGAGGGCGAGTCGCTCCGCGACCGGCTCCGGCGGGAGCGGCAGCTGCCGGTGGACGACGCGCTCCGCATCGCCATCGAGGCCGCCCGCGCGCTGGACTACGCCCACCAGCACGGCGTGGTCCACCGCGACATCAAGCCGGAGAATATCCTGCTCACCCGGGACGGTTCGACCCTAGTGGCCGACTTCGGGGTCGCCCGCGCGCTCGGCGGCGAGGACCGACTCACCCAGACCGGCCTGGCGATTGGCACACCGGCCTACATGAGCCCGGAGCAGGCAGCGGGCGACAAGAATATCGATCGGCGGACCGACATCTACTCGCTGGGCTGTGTGCTCTATGAGATGTTGGCGGGAGAGGCGCCCTACACCGGCCCGACGGCACAGGCCATCATCGCGAAGCGCTTCAGCGACCCGGTGCCGAGCGTGCGTCGAGTCCGGCCCAGCGTACCGGAAGCCGTGGACACGGCGATCCGGCGGGCGCTCGCACCGGTGGCTGCCGACCGTTTTGCCAGCGCCGGCGACCTCGCTCAGGCGCTGAAAGAGACGGAGAGGACGGAGAGGACGGAAAGGATGACTCAGCCTTCCCTCCGTCCTGTCCGTCCTCTCCGTCTTCTCCGTCCTTCCGTACTCACCCTCGTCCTCGGCATCCTCATCGGCCTTGGGGTCCTGTTCGCCTGGCGGCGATCGCATCCATCGGCCTCGGAGGGGGGCGCAGCCAAGGTGCTCGCGGTCCTTCCCTTCGAGAACGTGGGTGACTCGGCCAACGCGTATCTGGCCGACGGCATCACCAACGAGCTCCGCGGCAGGCTCTCCCAGCTTCCCGAGGTTCAGGTCATCGCGAGCGGCAGCTCGAATCAATATCGTGGCACCACCAAGCCGCCCCAGGAGATCGCCCGAGAGCTCGGAGCAGACTACCTGCTCACGGCCACGGTGCAATGGGAGAAGCTGCCGGGCGGGGGTAGCCGAGTGCGGGTGAGCCCAGAGCTGGTTGACGTGACGCCGGGGCATGCGCCGCGCACCAAATGGCAGCAGCCCTTCGATGCCAGCATCACTGACGTCTTCCAGGTGCAAGCGGACATGGCCAGCCAGGTCGCTTCGGCGCTCAACGTGGCGCTCGGCGGTGGCCAAAGAGAGACGCTGAGCGAGAGGCCTACCCAGAACCTCGCGGCCTACGATGCGTTCCTGAAGGGAGAGGCTTCGCAGGGTCTAACCGTGTTTGACGGACCGACCCTCCGCACCGCGATCACCTATTACGAGCAGGCCGTGACGCTCGACTCCGGCTTCGCTCAAGCCTGGGCTCGGCTCGCGAGGGCACAGGCGGGGTACTATTACAACGTCACCCCCACGCCGGCTGGCGCCGAGGCGGCCAGGCGGGCGGCCGAGCGGGCGGTCGCGCTCGCGCCAGGCAGGCCCGAAAGCCAGCACGCAGTCGGGTCGTACTTCTACTCCGTTCGCGGTGAGTATGCCCAAGCGCTCGCCGCCTACGAGGTGGGGCTCAAAGCTACGCCCGATAATGCCGAGCTGCTCTCCGCCGCCGGGCTTTCGGAGCAAAGCCTCGGCCGGTGGGATGCCGCGCTCAAACACCTGGAGCACGCCCGCAGGGTTGACCCCCGCTCCGCGCTAACGGCGCGACGGCTCGCCCATACACTGCTCCGGCTTCGACGGTATCCCGAGGCGCTCGAGGCTGCCGAGCGCGGGCTGGCTGTGGCGCCAGCCAACCTCGATCTCCTCGAGAACAAGGCCATGGTCTACCTTGCGCAAGGAGACCTCGCCGGGGTAGAGGACGAGCTCGACGGGAACGCCGCGCCAGCGAAGGGCCCGGGAGAG
>JBIOTT010000195.1:0-4914 GCA_044866195.1 Gemmatimonadales bacterium | reverse complement strand
CGGATCCCCTCCACGTTGTAGGTGATCCAGACGACGATGGTCAGCGCGAGCGGCACCGAGATGTTGGCCGTGGCGGCGTAGATCGCGAAGGTCGGCAGCTCGAGGCCGAAGATGTTGACCTTCTCGGCGGTGTTGGTGGGCAGCGGCAGATAGCCGATCACGTTGGAGAACCAGAGGAAGAAGAACAGGGTGGCGAGGAAAGGAAACCACCTGGTCGCGACCCGCTGCTCGAGGTTTCCGCCGGTGATGTTGTTGCGGGTCAGGTCGTAGGCCAGCTCCATCGCGATCTGCACGCGGTTGGGCTTCTGCTGCATGCGCCGCGAGATCCAGACCATGACCGAGATCGTCAGGGCGCTTGCCAGCGCCAGATAGAAGACCGCCCGGTTGATGCTGAAGTCGATGCCGCCCACCTTGATGCTGAGCCACGGCTCGAGCTTGAACTCGTTCTGGGGCTTGAACTCCTCGTTCTTGCCGGCGTTGCCGAAGATCACCACGAGCAGGATGGCCACGAGCAGGTACCCGCCCACGCCCAGCAGCAACTTGGTGCGGGTCCTCATGACGGTCCCTGGGGCGCGAGCAGCCGGACCGCGAACTGGGCCGCCAGGTAGACGGTGAACAGCGCCGCTGAAAGCAGCGCCGCGGCAAGCCCTGCCTCGCGCTCGGCCAAGCCGACGAGCAGCACCGCGAGCGCGATCAGCCACACCCGCGCCAGGGTTGCGCCCGCCAGGATTCCGAGCGCCGCCCGGCGGTCGCCACGCCTGTCGACGCGCGCGACGCGCCGCGAGGCGGCGATCTGGATCCCGCGCTGTGAAACCCATGCCCCGGCGCCCACCACGTAGCCGAGGAGCGGCCAGCCGGCCAGCAGGAAGCTGGGCAAGGCGAGTGCCAGCAGGGCCAAGTCGGCGTAGCCGACCGCCAGGGTGGTCCGGCGGCCACCCTGCAGTTGGCTAGATCCCTCTATAGCGAGCGTAGACAAGCGCAAAACCCACGACGAGCCCCGCGAACAGCCCAACCAGTCCGGCGGGAACGGCAAGGTCCACGAGCGAGCCGAGTCCGAAGCCGGCCGCCGCACAGGCGATCATGGCCCCCAGCAGGAGGGCTCCCGCGGCGGCGGCATCCGCCCTGCCAGGAGGGCTCTCGGTCATCCGGGCTCTCGAACTCGGGGCGAGACAATTTGGGTCGATCTGGCGCCAAAGGAACAGATGGCCGCTCAGCCCCGGCGCAGGCCGGTTCCGGGCGGCGCGAGCCGAATATATCCGAAACTGCCTGATTTCGGGCCCGACTCGATCAGACCGATCCCGGCCCACCCCCAGGCAGGCGCGTCACCTCTGCTCCACGGACTCGAATTCCCCGGTGTCGGGGTCGATCACCTCGAACTCGCCGGTCTCGGGGTTGAGCGCGGCGAAGCTGCCCGTCTCCAGCTCGCGTGCGACGCCCGCGTCCACCTCCTCTGGCGCGGGCGCGGCCGGGCCCCGCAAGCCGACCAGCTGACGGAGGCGGAAGCGGCGGAGCTTGAGGATCTCGAGCAGGACCACCAGATACACGCTGGCGGCGAGCGCGGTCAGGCCGCAGGCTACGATCACGGCCGTCCAAGCGGCGTCGAAGTGGCCGTGGTTGTCGCTGTAGGGCACGAAGCGAAGCGCGAGCGCCAATCCGGCCAGGACCGACGCCCAGCCGTAGAGGTAGACCAGGGTGCGGCGCTGCGAGAAGCCGATGTTCGCCATCCGGTGGTGGAAGTGCCAGCGGTCGGCCTCATAGACGGGGCGCCGGTACTTGAGCCGCTTGGCGATCACGAAGCCGCCGTCGAGGATCGGCACCGCGAGCACGATCAGCGGGAAGAACAACGCGACCACCGCGTTCGTCTTCAGAGCGCCCAGGACGGCTACCGTGGCGAGCAGGTAGCCGAGCAGGTTGGAGCCCGTATCTCCCATGAAGCTGGATGCGGGCGGGAACCCGTGCCGCAGGAAGCCCAGCGAGGCGCCGGCGGTGGCCGCAGCGAGCACCCCCGCCCCCGGACGGTCGAGCGACAGGGCGATGATCGCGAACGTGGCTGCCGAGATCACGCAGACGCCCGCGGCGAGCCCGTCGACGCCGTCGATGAAGTTGATCACGTTCATCACGGCGACGAAGCCGAGCACGGTCACGACGTGGCCAACCTTGACGTTGCCGAGCACGATCACGTCATGGAACAGCACGTGATCGAGGTGGACGGCACCCAGGAAGGGCAGGGTGAAGTCATTCACCCAGACGCCGCTGAATGCCGGAATCATCGCGGCGACGAATTGTCCGACGAGCTTCGCGCCGGCTGGCAGGTCGAAGGCGTCGTCCAGCAACCCCACGGCGGCGATCACCGCAGCGCCGCAGAGGATCGCCCTGGTCAGCGGCGCCCAGGGCAGGAACAGCACCCCGGCGACGAGCACTCCGCAGAGAATCGCCAAACCCCCCAGCTTGGGTGTCGGCGCCTCGTGCAGGCTGCGCTCCCGCGGCACGTCGATGGCGTTCAGCCGGCGCGCCGCGCTCTCGGTCAGAGGCACCAGCAGCCAGGCGATCGCCACGGCCGCCAGGAAGGCGAACAGGCCATCGATCGAGTCGGGTCTGCCATGAACCAGCATCGCGGTAAACCTGGCGGCGAGGGTATCCCACGCTCCCGAAGGCTAAGTGCCGTTTACTCGACCGTGCCCAGGACGAGGTCGACGAGCAGCGACGGGTCACGGAGCGTGGCCTGGCCGTTGCCGGCGCCTCGCTTCTCGAGCTCGAGCGCCCTGGGGTCGGTGAGCAGGCGCAGGCGACCGGAGCGAATCAGCGCCTCGTCGACGCCGCCGAGCCTGCCTCCAAAGGTGGTGTATACGGGCGTGCCCAGCGCCGCCGCCTCGCGGTTCATCGTCCCTCCGGCCGAGACAACGAGGTCGGCGAACGCGACCAGGCTTTGCGCCTCCACCGCCCGGTCGGCGACGATCACCGACGGCAGATCGAGGCTCTTCACGTAGCTTCGCTGGGCGTCGGTGCGGGGCAGGACCACGGCCTGGACCCGGGGCTCGGTTCCGAGGTGGGAGAGGACCTGGGGGAACAGCGGATTCGACTTTCGGTGGTACAGCGAGACGTCCGGCGGCGGCCTGACGATGACCACGACGCGCTGTGTGTCGACGCCGAGCCGCTCGAGCACACCGGGATCGGGCTCGAAGTCAGCGAGGTAGTACTCCTCCTTCAGCCCCGGGTACTGGAACAGCTTCTCGGGCCCAACTCCGAACCGCCGCAGCCGCTCGGCGGGAACGGCGTCCGGAAAGATCACGCGGGTGGCGAGCCGGCACGCGATGCGGTGCTGGGTTACCGCGAACTCGTAGTCGTGCATGTTTGCCTCCGGGATGCCTAGCGATCTCGCTGCCATGGCGAGGTCGTAGGAGCCGTGGCCAAGGGCAAGCTCGAAGCCCCGGCGCTTCCCGAACCGGCGCATCATGGGCGTGCGCTGTATCAACCTGACCAGCTTCCGGGCCCGGGAGGCGCCGCCGTGGCGCCCGATCGGCGTGTGATCGATGCCGTGGACCTCCAGCAGCTCCTGCGTCTCCGTGTACTCGCGGGAGGTGACCTCAACCTCATGTCCCGCCTCGCGGAGGCGGGCGATGATCGGCCGGAGCACGAGGACGTGCGCCGGCGCGCTCATGTCCACCCAGACCCTCATCCCGGATCCCGCCCAGGCTAGTGCACGCGTCCGCAGGTACGCCCGCAAATGGGCGGCTGCGACGCAGTAGCCTCCCGTCGCGTGCGGGTCCACCTACTCGACGGGACGTACGAGCTGTTCCGTCACTTCTTCGCCGTGCCGTCGCACCGCGACCCGGGCGACACCGAGGTGGGCGCGGTGCGGGGGGTGCTGGGGACCGTCCTCACGATCCTCGAGGACGGCGCCACCCACCTTGGGGTGGCCACGGACCACGTGATCGAGTCGTTCCGCAACGAGCTGTGGCCGGGTTACAAGACGGGCGCCGGTGTCGACCCGGATCTCCTGGCGCAGTTCCCGTTGCTCGAGGAGGCGATCGAGGCGCTGGGCATTCGCGTCTGGGCCATGGTCGAGCAGGAGGCCGACGACGCCCTGGCCGCGGCGGCCGAGCACGCCGCTGCTGACGGCCGGGTCGAGCAGGTGCTGATCTGCACGCCCGACAAGGATCTCGCGCAGTACGTCGCCGAGGCGCGAGTCGTGCAACTCGACCGCCGCAACCGGCGGCTGTTCGACGAGGCGGGCGTGCGCGAGAAGTTCGGTGTGGGCCCAGCCTCGATCCCCGACTGGCTCGCGCTCGTGGGCGACAGCGCCGACGGATTCCCGGGCCTCCCCGGGTGGGGCGCGAAGTCGGCGTCGGTCGTGCTTGCCCGCTACGAGCATCTCGAGACGATCCCGGGGGAGGCGAGCGACTGGGACTTGGCCGTGCGCGGCGGCGCGAAGCTCGCCGCTACGCTGGTCGCACAGCGCGACCTCGCGATGCTGTTCCGCGATCTCGCCACCCTGCGCACCGACGCGCCCGTCGGGGCGGTGGACGACTGGCGATGGCGGGGGCCCGCGCCCGCGTTGGAGGAGTGGGCGGAGCGGCTCGGCGCCCCGGGGATGGTGGCGCGCGCACGTCGCCTGGCGGAGCGTAGGGAAGCCTGAGCCGCCGGCCCGAACAGCGGCTGGCCCCCTTTTCAGCGCCGAGATGGGACTTCTCGATCGATCTGATTGAAAACCCCCAACTCGCTGGGGCCGAGCGGTTCGGGCGGGATACCCGTCGAGCGACGGGCGCTCATGCGTCCTCCGGCCGGCCGTACGTGTGCCAGTAGAGCACCGGCCCCGGGCCGAACGCGCCGCGGCGGTTGAGCTCCAGCAACGCCGCCACCGCCCTCTTCGGCGAGCGCGAGGACGTCGTGCTGGAGCCGGTCTACACGGCGAAG